>JBGTHW010000231.1:0-6463 GCA_041746035.1 Parasphingopyxis sp. | reverse complement strand
ACGATCTCGCCGCTGTCCAGCACGACCGGGCGTTGTTCGATCCGGTGCATGCCGAGCACGGCGGATTGCGGCGGGTTTATGATCGGGGTCGAAAGCAGCGATCCGAACACGCCGCCGTTCGAAATCGTGAAGGTGCCGCCCTTCATCTCGTCCATCGAGAGTTTGCCCTCCTTGGCACGATTGCCGAAATCGGCGATGGTCGTTTCGATCTCGGCGAAGCTCAGGCTTTCGGCATTGCGGATCACCGGCACGACCAGACCATTCGGCGCGGACACGGCAATCGAGACATCGACATAATCGTGATAGACGATCTCGTCGCCATCGATCTTGCCATTCACGGACGGCACATCGCGCAGCGCGAGGCAGGCGGCCTTCACGAAAAAGCCCATGAAGCCCAGCCGGATGCCGTGCTTCTTCTCGAACAGTTCCTTATAGCGCCCGCGTGCCTCCATCACCGCCGACATATCGACATCGTTGAAGGTCGTGAGCAGGGCGGCGGTGTTTTGCGCCTCTTTCAGGCGGCTGGCGATGGTCTGGCGCAGCCGCGTCATGCGGACACGTTCCTCGTTGCGCTCGGCGGTCGCGGATTTGGCAGGCGAAGCGCCGGAAGGTTCGGCACGCTCCATGCTGGGCGTATGCGCCTCGGCTTTCTCTGCCTTGGCGGCATTCAGCACGTCGTCCTTGGTCAGGCGCCCGTCCTTGCCGGTGCCCCTGATCTTCGACGGATCGAGTCCGTGTTCGAGAACCGCACGGCGCACGGCGGGGGACAGTGTCAGCGGCGGGCCATCCGCATCGCGACCATCGACATCGCCGGTATCCGCTTCGTCGCCATCCGCATCGCTGTCCTCTCTGGTTTCGGCTGCCGGGGCGGCGTCTTGCGCCTTGGCGGATTCTTTCCTGGCGGTGTCGCCTTTCTTCCCGGTCGCACCCGACCCATCGCCGATCCGCGCAATCACGGCACCGACCTCGATCGTATCGCCGACCGCTACCACCTGCTCTTCCAGCACACCGGCCACCGGCGAGGGCACCTCGACGGCGACCTTGTCGGTCTCCAGGCTGGCAATCGGCTCGTCGCGGGCGACCGCGTCGCCGGGCTGCTTCAGCCATTCGCCGAGTGTCGCTTCGGTGATCGATTCGCCGAGCGTCGGGACTTCGACATCGGTTGCCATATTACTGTTTTCCTCTGTGTTTACTATCGCCGTGGCCGAGGGCTTCGGCGACGAGGGCTTCCTGCTGTTCCTTGTGCCGCCTGGCAAGGCCGGTGGCGGGCGATGCGCTCGGTTCGCGTCCGGCATATTCGGGCCGCAAGGGTCCGGCATCGGCCTCGATCAGGCAGTTTTCCAGATAATGCCGCACCGACATCCAGCTGCCCTGGTTCAGCGGTTCTTCCTGCGCCCAGACGAGCGTTTCGAGATTTTTCATGCGCTTGAGCCGAACAACCAGCGGCTCGCTCGGGAAAGGATAGAGCTGCTCGATGCGAACGATGGACGTGTTCTCATCTTTCGCTTCGTCGCGCGCTTCGAACAGGTCGTACGCCACCTTGCCCGAACACAGCACAAGCCGTTTCACATCCTTGTCGGCGGGCGGACCGGGATCGGACTTGATCCGCATGAAATGGCTCTCGCCGAGGAAATCGTCCATCGTCGACACCGCCGCCTTGTGGCGCAGCAGCGATTTCGGCGTCATAATGATCAGGGGCTTGCGGAAGGGCCGCAGCATTTGCCGCCGCAATGCATGGAAATAATTGGCCGGGGTCGTGATATTGCAGACCTGCATATTGTCGCCCGCACACAATTGCAGAAAGCGTTCGAGACGCGCGGAACTATGCTCGGGGCCCTGTCCTTCATAGCCGTGCGGCAGCAGCATAACCAGGCCATTGGCGCGCAGCCATTTCGCTTCGCCCGAGGCAATAAACTGGTCGATCATGATCTGTGCGCCATTGGCGAAATCGCCGAACTGCGCCTCCCAGAGCACCAGCGTTTTGGGATCGGCCATCGCATAGCCATATTCGAAACCCAGCACGCCGTACTCGGAGAGCGGGCTGTTCAGCACCGTAAACGCGCCGCCCTCGACATGCTGCAAGGGAACATAGCGGTCCGCCGTTTCCTGATCGACCCATTCGGCATGACGCTGGCTGAAGGTGCCCCGGCCCGAATCTTGTCCCGACAGGCGGACATTATAATTCTCGTGAAGCAGGGTTCCGAAAGCCAGCGCCTCGCCGGTCGCCCAGTCGAAGCCCTCCCCGCTTTCGAACATTTCGCGCTTGGCATCGAGAATCCGGCCCAGCGTCTTGTGGATGTTCACATCGTCCGGAACGCTGGTCAGCGTTTTACCGATGGCGCGCAATGTCTTTTCCCCGACACCGGAAACAATGCCGCGCCGCGCCGTTTCGGGGTCCGCGGGACGGTTGAGTCCGGTCCAGCGCCCGCCAAACCAGTCTGCCTTGTTGGGCAAATAGCTTTTCGCGGTCTCGAATTCCTCTTCCAGCATATCCCTGAATTCGCTCGTGGTCTCCTCGACCCAGTTTTCATCGATCACGCCCTCGGACTCGAGCCGGTCGCCATAGAGTTTCGAAACGCGCGGATGATCCTTGATCGCCCGATACATCAGCGGCTGGGTGAAGCTCGGCTCATCGCCTTCATTGTGACCGAAGCGGCGATAGCACCACATATCGATCACGACATCGCGGCTGAATTTCTGGCGGAACTCGATGGCCAGCTTGCAGGCAAAGGTCACCGCCTCCGGATCGTCTCCATTAACGTGAAGTATAGGCGCCTGCACCATCTTGGCGATGTCCGACGGATAGGGAGAGGAGCGTGCAAATTGCGGGCTGGTCGTAAAGCCGATCTGGTTGTTGACGACAAAATGGATGCAGCCGCCGGTATTATAGCCGCGAATGCCGGAGAAGCCGAAACATTCGGCAACGATTCCCTGCGCCGCGAACGCCGCATCGCCATGAAGCAGCACCGGCAGCACTTCCTTATGCACCTCGAGATCCTCGCGCATGACCTGCGTCGCGCGCGCCTTGCCGAGCACGACCGGATCGACGGCCTCCAGATGCGACGGGTTCGGCACCAGCGACACATGGACGCTGATCCCCTCGATTTCGAGATCGGTGGACGTGCCGAGATGGTATTTGACATCGCCCGATCCGCCGACGTCTTCCGGATTGGCCGCGCCGCCGGCAAATTCATGGAAGATCGCGCGATAGGGCTTGGCCATCACATTGGCGAGGACGTTGAGCCGCCCGCGATGCGACATGCCGATGACCATTTCCTCGACGCCATCGACACCGCCCCATTTGATCAGCGCCTCCAGCGCCGGGACCATCGATTCGCCGCCATCGAGGCCAAAACGCTTGGTCCCGACATATTTGCGACCGAGGAAATTCTCCCATTCCTCTGCCTCGATCACCTTG
Organism: Parasphingopyxis sp.; assembly: GCA_041746035.1. GTDB lineage: Bacteria > Pseudomonadota > Alphaproteobacteria > Sphingomonadales > Sphingomonadaceae > Parasphingopyxis. Next base: position 3,045 of record JBGTHW010000231.1, on the reverse strand, counting down.
TTCAGGATCGCGCGCTTGCCTTCGGGGGTGAACTGGATCGTCGCTTCCCTGCCTTCCATGCGCTCCTGCAGGAAGCGCCGCTCGGCCAGATCGTTGATATGCATATATTCAAGACCGACGGTCTCGCAATAATTCTCGCGCAGGACATCGACCAGCTCGCGAACAGTCGCGGTCTTGAGGCCCAGCGCACCGCCAAGATAAACGGGCATATCCAGTTCGTCTTCGGCAAACCCGTGAAATTCAGGCGTCAGATCGGCGGGAAGCTCGCGCTTGGAAAGATCGAGCGGATCGAGATTGGCGGCGAGATGCCCGCGCACACGATAGGTGCGGATCAGCATCATCGCACGGATCGAATTGCCGGCAGCCTTTTCGATTTCGTCCGATGTGAGTTGCGGGGCCGAATAGGATGGCGCTTCGGATGAAGCTTTTTTGGCCTGAATCGTCATTTGTGTCGGATCGAGCCCGGCGGTGACATCGTCGGTCAGCCCGACCGGCCAGTTCGGACGCTGCCAGCTCGGCCCGCTCGCGGTGTCTTCGAGGCCTTCGAAGAATTCGCGCCAGCTTTCCTCGACACTGTCGGGATTGTCCTGGAAACGCCGGTAAAGCGCTTCGGCGAAAGACGGACTCACTCCTTCTATTTCGGAGAAGTCCAGGCCTTCATACCCCATGAAATCGGTTTCCTTCGCTCGCCCCGGCGTTGCAGCGCGTTTCTATCAGCCTTTAAGTAAATCCGCGAGAGTGGCGCCAAGTTCCGACGGGCTGGGAGAAACCGTGATGCCGGCCGCTTCCATCGCCGCGATCTTGTCGTCCGCGCCGCCCTTGCCGCCCGAGACAATCGCGCCCGCATGGCCCATCCGGCGACCCGGAGGCGCGGTGCGGCCGGCGATAAAGCCGACGATAGGCTTGGAGCGCCCCGCCTTGGCTTCGTCGGCGATAAATTGCGCGGCGTCTTCCTCGGCGCTGCCGCCGATTTCGCCGATCATGACGATGCTTTCGGTCTCGTCGTCGGCGAGGAACATCTCGAGCACATCTATAAAGTTCGTGCCATTGACCGGATCGCCGCCAATGCCGACCGCCGTCGACTGGCCGAGGCCCACCGCCGTCGTCTGATGCACGGCTTCATAGGTCAGCGTGCCCGAACGGCTGACCACTCCGACCGAACCATCGAGGAAAATGCTACCCGGCATGATGCCGATCTTGCATTCGTTCGGCGTCAGGACGCCCGGGCAGTTCGGCCCGATCAGCCGCGATTTCGAGCCTTCCAGTCTGCCCTTCACATTCACCATATCGAGCACCGGAATACCCTCGGTGATGGCCACGATCAGCGGCACCTCGGCCTCGATGGCCTCGATGATCGAGGCTGCGGCGAATTTCGGCGGCACATAGATCACGCTGGCATCGGCGCCGGTTTCGGCGACAGCCTCGGCAACCGTATCATAAACCGGCAGGCCGATATGCGTCTGCCCGCCCTTCCCCGGCGTCACTCCCGCCACCATCCTGGTGCCATATTCGAGCGCCTGCTCGGTATGAAACGTCCCGGTATCGCCGGTCATGCCCTGGGTGATGACCTTGGTGTCATTGTTGACGAGAATGCTCATGGGGCGATGCGCTCCGATCTTGAATGCTGGAAAGGGATTTGGGGTTTAGTATTCGAGAGTATGCTCGCGCTGGGTTATTTCTTTCCAACTGTAGGGGCAAGTTTCGGGAAAGGTCGAAAAGTCTATGCCGATCTGCCGCTCCGCCATCGCGGTCGCAACGTCATACGCTTCTTCGATCGCCTCCTCCAAACGGGAGCTATAGCTTGGATTGCGCTTCAGGGCGCGCGCAATACGCCGCCGGTGTTCGCGAATCGAACCTGTCCAGCTCCGTGAGCGACGTTCCGCTTGGTGGTCCCATTTCAACATATGGACCAAAACGATTTCGATGGCGCTGACGAAACTCTTGAATTCCGAAAGTCCCAAGTCTCGCACCTCCTCGATCAAATTTTCAGCATCGACATCCTCCCAGCGGCCAGCATGCATCAACGCAAGCTGAACCTCGACCCATGCCGCATAATCCGCGGCATAGTGAGGCGAATCGCCCCGCATTTCGATGATATGTTTACGTTCGGCCATAGCGGCGTTCTATCAGACGGGCGGCGGCTAGGCGAGTGGGGTTTTGGGTGGATGGGCGGTGAGTTGCATCCTGAAATCGCCGGTCACGGCCTGGGTGATGGACTTGGTGTCTTTGTTGACGAGAATGCTCACTTATTTTGTCTCCTGAAACGGGAGGGGAGCGAAGAAAGGATCAGCAGCAATGCCAAGAACCATCCGACTATAAAGACCATGAAGAGAAAAATGCCGAACGGATGGGGGTTATTTGCTCCCTCCCGTAGCAACAAGACCGCAGCTAGTCCGATCCAGATAACATGAGTGAGAACGCTAACCCGTTTCCGTCCGAGAAATACCGTGCCGGCTGGCAAGAACCCGAGGACGGCAAACCCGGCGATAAAGAGTATATCCCACACTACCTAAGGCTCTCATCCAGCCCCTTGCACGCCTCCAGCAACTCCTTCACCGCATCGACCGAGACCTGGAAACCGGCCTTGGCTTCCTCGCCCAATTCGATCTCGACGATCCGCTCTACACCGCCCGCACCGATTACGACCGGCACGCCGACATACAAATCGTCGACGCCATACTGGCCCGTCAGATGCGCCGCCGCTGGCAGCACGCGTTTTTTGTCCTTGAGATAGCTTTCGGCCATCATGATCGCGGCTGTAGCAGGCGCATAATAGGCGCTGCCATTACCCAGCAGCCCGACAATCTCGCCGCCGCCCTTGCGTGTGCGGTCGATAATCGCGTCGATCTTCTCCTGCGTGCTCCAGCCCATCTTGATCAGATCGGGGATCGGAATGCCCGCGACGGTCGAATAGGCCGGAACCGGCACCATCGTATCGCCATGGCCGCCGAGAACGAACGCCGTCACATCCTCGACGCTCACACCGAATTCCTCGGCGAGGAAATGGCGGAAACGCGCGCTATCGAGCACGCCCGCCATGCCGCA
>JBGTHW010000230.1:0-6763 GCA_041746035.1 Parasphingopyxis sp. | reverse complement strand
GCGCCATCGCCATTCGCATCCATGCGCGCAAAGCGCCGGTCGAGACGTTCGACACGGCGCATTTCGCGCGCGGCTTCCACCTCATCGCGCGTAATGCCGCCACTGCCGTCGGTATCGGCGGCGGCGAAGCGTTCGGCGATCCGGCTCTCGATCTGCGCGCGTGTTACCGGCTCCGCCGCACCCTGCCGGGTTTGCGCATGCGTCAGCGTCGGCATGGCGAGGAGCGCCGCCGTGACGGCAAACGATGTAAATCCGATAACGATGGCGCGGTCCATGTTTCTTCTCCTGCGGCGCTCGATGCGCCTGCTATCCGGATAAGACTTTAGGAGGGCGCGGCTTTATCCGCGTTGAACGATCCGCCTCGGCCCGCCGATGGAATCTCACGTTGTGGCGTATGTTTCCTGCATATAGGCCAGCGAATCGAGGATCAGCTCTTCCAGCACGTCCATGTCGATATCGGACAGTCGCTTAACATAAAGGCAGGATTTGCCGAGTTTGTGCTTGCCCAGCCGGTCGAGAATCGCGCTGCGATCCTGATAGCCGTCCATGATGTAGAGCGTCAGCGCGCTCTTGCGCGGGCTAAAGCCGGCCAGCGGGGAGTCGCCCCCGCGCCCGCTTTCATATTTGTAATGATATTGCCCGAAGCCGACGATACTCGCGCCCCACATTTTCGGCGGATGACCGGACAGCCGCTCCATCAGCGCGCAGACGGTGCGGGCGTCCTCCCGCTTCCAGTCCGGCTCGACCGCATCGAGGAATGTCGAAACGCTCGCTTCGGTTTCCTTGGTCTTGTTCTGCGCCATATCGCCTCTCCCTCGCCAATAATGTTGCACGAAAGCGGTGCAGCGCATAGGGCGCGGGCCTGTTTAACGGAGCTTCGCATGGCCGACATAATCAAACGCCCGGAGATCAGGAAAGTCGTGCTCGCCTATTCGGGCGGGCTCGATACCAGCGTCATCCTGAAATGGCTACAAACCGAATATGATTGCGAGGTCGTGACCTTCACCGCCGATCTCGGCCAGGGCGAGGAGTTGGAGCCGGTGCGCGGCAAGGCGCAGGCCGCGGGCGTCAAGGACGAACATATCTTTATCGAAAATTTGCAGGAAGAGTTCGTCCGCGATTATGTCTTCCCGATGTTCCGGGCGAATGCGGTCTATGAGGGGCTGTATCTGCTCGGCACCTCGATCGCGCGCCCGCTCATTTCCAAGCGCCAGATCGAGATCGCCCGCGAAGTCGGGGCCGATGCCGTGGCACACGGCGCAACCGGCAAGGGCAACGACCAGATCCGTTTCGAACTCGGCTATTACAGCCTCAATCCCGATATCAAGGTGATCGCACCGTGGCGCGAATGGGATCTGACGAGCCGGACGAAGCTGATCGAATTCGCCGAGGAACACCGGATTACCGTAACCAAAGACAAGCGCGGCGAAGCGCCGTTTTCGACCGATGCGAACCTGCTGCATACCTCGTCCGAGGGCAAGGTGCTGGAAGACCCGTGGGAGGAGACGCCCGATTATGTCTATTCGCGTACCGACAATCCGGAGGATGCGCCGGACATGCCGCACTATATCGAAGTCGATTTCGAACAGGGCGATCCTGTGGCCATCGATGGCGAAACCCTGTCCCCCGCCGCCCTGCTGACGCGGCTCAATGCGCTCGGCAAAACGCACGGCATCGGGCGGCTCGATCTGGTCGAAAACCGCTTCGTCGGCATGAAATCGCGCGGCATGTACGAAACGCCGGGCGGCACCATCCTGCTCGCCGCCCATCGCGGGATCGAACAGCTGACGCTGGATCGCGGCGCGGCGCATCTGAAGGACGAGCTGATGCCGCGCTATGCCGAGCTGATCTATAACGGCCTGTGGTTCAGCCCCGAACGCGAGATGCTGCAAGCTGCCATCGACCACAGCCAGCGCGGTGTTGCGGGCACGGTGCGGCTGAAACTCTATAAAGGTTCCGCCGATGTCGTCGGGCGCAAGGCCGATGTGCGTTTCAACCTCTATAGCCAGGATGTCGTGACCTTCGAGGACGATGCCGGCAAATACGACCAGCGCGATGCCGAGGGCTTTATCAAGCTGAACGCACTGCGCTTGCGTTTGCTGGGGCGGCGGAACCGTTAGGGCCTGAGCCGGTCGATCGCGGTGGCAGACAAGCTGCGCCGAATTCGCTAGGACATTGCACAGGAGACGAATCATGCGATTTTTACTGGTATTGGGAGCCCTTCTGATGACGACGACGCCCGCCACCGCGCAGGACACCGGTGGAGAGACGCTCGGCTCCGAATGGACTCTGGTTATCCATGGCGGTGCCGGCGTAATCGAACGCGACCGGCTGACACCCGAACAGGATGCGGCCATCCGCGTGGCGCTCAATGGCGCTCTGGAAGCCGGCAGCGCGATCCTGCGCGAGGGCGGCACATCGCTCGATGCCATCGAGGCGACGATCCGCCTTCTTGAGGACGACCCGCATTTCAATGCCGGGCGAGGCGCGATGTTCACCTATGACGGCACCATCGAGCATGACGCCTCGATCATGGATGGCGAAACGCGGATGGCCGGTGCGGCGACGGGTACGTCGCATACGCGCCATCCGGTGACGCTCGCCCGCCGCGTGATGACCGAAAGCCCCCATGTCTTTCTAAGCCGCGAGGGCGCGGACGCGTTTTCCGTCGAGCAGGGCCTGGAGCAGGTCGAAAGCAACTGGTTCGAAACCGACTATCGCCGGGGCCAGTGGGAAGAGTTCCGCCAACGCACCGAAAACGGCGAGGAACTCGGCGCGCTCGATGTCGAATTCAAATACGGAACCGTCGGCGCGGTGGCGCTCGATACCCACGGGAATGTCGCCGCCGCCACCTCGACCGGCGGGATGACGGGCAAACGCTGGGGCCGCATTGGCGACTCGCCGATGATCGGTGCGGGCACCTATGCCGACAATCGCGCATGCGCGGTTTCGGCGACCGGCGATGGCGAGTATTTTATCCGGGCGGGCGTGGCGCACGAGATTTGTGCGCAAATCCGCTTCGATATACGAGAGTCAGGGATATTGCTGGCGAGCGACTTACTCGGCGATGAGAGAGCGGTCGCGAATGCTCCAAGCTTTCGACCCAATGATGACTCCATTCAGGCGATCGTCGACGATGTCATGGAAGAAGTGGCCGAATTAGGCGGGTCGGGCGGGGTGATTGTCACAACGCCATGGGGCAACAACATCTATTCCTTCAGCACGCCGGGCATGTATCGCGGCATGGTATCGAGCGAAAGCGAGGCGAGCGTTGCGATTTACGGCGACGAATAGGCCCTACTCCTTCGATTCCCCGCCCGCCTGGTTCCGCCTCGGCTTCGGCGGATTATCGCCGGCAGGCCAGCCTTCGCGTTGCCGTGTCCGGTCGCCATCGGTTTCCTCGGTCTGGTCGTGGAACAGCACGACCTGGGTCGGGAAGGGCAGGTCGATACCGCGCTCGTTTGCCGCGTTATAGACCGCCAGCAGCACATTCGCCCGGACATCGATCTGGTCGGCCCGGCGCGATTCCGCCCACCAGCGGGCGCGTAGATCGAGTGTCGAATCATTCAGCTTCCACGGGATGACTTCGGGCGCGGGTTCGGCGAGCACGCCTTCGGCCTTGCGGATCGCTTCCAGAAACACCTTCCGCGATGCCTCCGGACTGTCGCCATAACCGATGCCGATATCCATTTCGTCGCGGCGGATGTCGAAGGCGGTGTTGACGGTAACAGGCGCGGTATAGATGTCGCTGTTCGGGATGATGACGCGCCGCCCGTCATAGGTGCGGATCATCGTCGCGCGGCTCTCTATATGCTCGACCTCGCCCTCGAACTCGCCGGAAACGATCTGGTCGCCGCGGCGATAGGGTCGGCGGATCAGCAGCAGCAGGCCCGCGAGCAGGTTCTGCAATATATCCTTGAACGCAAAGCCGATGGCGACCGAGCCGATGCCGAGCATGGCGAGAATATCCCCGGGATGGACGCTCGGGAAAATGATCGCGGCGGCGGCGAGGATCGCCAGCAGATAGAAAACGCCCTTGGAAAAAGAGGCGAGCAGCGAGCCGAGATCGGGGCGATTGCGGCGCTCCGCCATCGCGCGCACCATGCGCGCCACCAGCTTGCCGAGCAGCCAGGCGATGATCAGCAGGATTATCCCGGCGACGATATTCGGGAGCTGAAGATAGAAGCCCTCGATAATCGCTTCGGTCTTGGCCCGGATCAGTATATAGGGCTGGACGACGATGCGATCAGTTTCGGTACTCATCTATCTATAACAACGGGCCGGAAACAACAGTTCCCGACCCGCGAGTGATAGCAAAAAATATGGCGGTGTTTCGCCTATAGCGGTACCACGGTGACCGAGCGCCGGTTCTGTGCCCAGCTCGATTCGTCCGAACCCAGCGCCACCGGGCGTTCCTTGCCATAGCTGATCACCGTCATCCGCGAGGCATCCACCCCGCGCGCGGCGAGATAGTTGGAGGCGGCGTTGGCGCGGCGTTCGCCGAGGCCAAGATTATATTCGCGCGTGCCGCGCTCGTCGCAATGGCCCTCGATCGTGACGCGAACATTGGGATATTGCGCCAGCCAGGCCGCCTGCGCATCGAGCACCGCGCGATCTTCGCTATCGAGATCGTATCCGTCGGTGGTGAAATAGATCGTATCGGTGCCCGCCTGCTGGATGAAATCGGCGCGACTGCCCGGCTGGATGCCGCCGGTATCGAAATCGTTGCCGCTCTGGCCATCGGTCGGCGGCGGCGGCGGCAAATCCTCCGGCGCATCGCGCGAACAGGCACCCAGCGCGAGCAGGGAAGCGGAGGTTACGATCATTGCCGTGGTGGAAAATTTTATCATGGTATCGATCCTCTTCTATTGGGGTGCCCTATAACCCCTCAATAACGGGCGGGAGTCAACTGTGTTTGTTTTCGGTCATTCATTCAGTGGCGACCAGGACGGATCCGATGCGCCGACCGGCGATGGCAGGCGCCGTTCCAGCCGCCCGGTCACATCGACCGAATAAAGCGAGGGCAGCCCGTCGCCGCGCGGTGTGCGGAAGAAATGGATAACCCGGCCATTGGGGGCCCAGCTCGGTCCCTCGTCCTGCCAGCCATTGGTCAGTATCCGTCGCCCGGAGCCGTCGGGCCGCATCACGCCGACCCGAAAACCGCCGCCAAGCGCGGTAAAGGCGATCAGATTGCCTTCCGGACTCCATTCGGGCGTTGCGGCGCGACCGCCGCCGAAGCTGATGCGGCGCTGACCGGACCCGTCGGCATTCATCACATAGAGCTGCTGTCCGCCCGAGCGGTCGCTCTCGAACACGATCTGGCGACCATCGGGGGAGAAACTGCCGCCGGTATCGATGCCCGGCGTATTTGTCAGCCGCCTTGGCTGGCCGCCCGACACCGGGACGCTATAGACATCGGTATTGCCGTTCACCGCCATCGAGAAGACGATATTGCGACTGTCCGGCGAATAGCGCGGCGCGAACGTCATATGGCGCGCATCGACCAGCAGCCGCTGCTGCCCGCTTTGCAGATCGTAAACATAAACGCGCGGTTCGTCGCGGATATAGCTCATATAGGTGATTGTACGCCCGTCCGGCGCATAGCGCGGGGTAAGAACGATGGATTGGCCGTTGGTGAGAAAGCGGTGATTCGCGCCGTCGGTATCCATTACTGCGATGCGGCGGGTGCGGTTATTTTTAGGCCCGCTCTCGGCGACATAGACGACGCGGCTGTCGAAATAGGCGCCTTCGCCGGTCAATCGGCCATAGATCATATCCGAACATTTATGCGCGGCCCGGCGCCAGTCGGCATAATCGACCTCGAACCCGGCGCGGTTCAGCGAACTCTGCGCGAAAACATCGTAAAGATAACAGCCGACCGTCAGGCGATTATTGCTGCCGGCCTGGACATAGCCCTGCACCAGATTCTGCGCGCCGACCTGGTTCCAGGCGGCAAAATCGGGCGACGTGACCTGCGGCATCGTCACGTTGCGGAGAAGATTGCGCGCAATCGGCGTGAAGAAACCCGAATTGCGCAGGTCCGATTCGATAATCAGCGCGACCTGGCGACCAAGTTCGGCGGTATTGCCGGCCGGCGTATCGGTCGCCTGCGGGGTTGGGAAATCGGGAATGGCGATGTTGGTCGGGTTGGTTATACCGCCAACTATGTCGCCCTCGATCTGCGCTTGGGCGGGTGCGACAAACGCCACGAGTGCAGCGATTGCCAATGCTAGCAAGCCTGAAGGACGGGTCTTCCAATGAGCCATGATAGACATACTCCTCAAGTTAGTTGCGCTGGAACGAAATTAAGATAAATATCGGACCAGCCATTTTCATACATTTCTGCCGGAAGGTCGGGCAAGCCGCAACGCAGCACCGCCGTACGCGCTGCCTCGCCCATCTGCCGCTGATATTGTCGGTTCGAAGCTTCGACTCCGCGAGACCCAGCCACATCGATCTGGCCGCTGCTGATCGAACCGTTTCGCGACGGACGAAGCCGCAGCCGAACAACGATGTCTTCTGCCGCAGTGCCGCTGAGGGCTCCGAGATTGTAGCAAGGCCGAATATGCCGTTCTATCGCTCCGATGAGACTAGCCTGATCGGCCGCGCCCACCGGCGCGTTGGAGGCCGACGATCCGGTATCGCGGCTGGAACCGATGCCCTCGGTGATATTGTTCAGACGATCCGGACGGCGGCGGGCGCGATTATCGGGGGGAGACGGGCTGGGCGTGGCGCGGGGCGGGGTTGGAGCCGGTGCTGGCGG
>JBGTHW010000229.1:0-10215 GCA_041746035.1 Parasphingopyxis sp. | reverse complement strand
TGAAAGACCCGGTCGGAGAAAAGACCTATGACGAGTCCAAACTTTCCTCGCCGAAAAGCTGAACTAAAGACCGGCCAAGCAACCATGCTTTGAACGGCGGCGCCGACTCGGCCATCTCGGCTGCATGACCGAACCATCTTTACAGGGCAGCGTAGCGCTCGTTGGTGCGGGCCCGGGCGATCCCGAGCTGCTGACGCTGCGCGCGGCGAAGGCCATAGCGGCGGCGGACCTGATCGTTCATGACGGTCTCGTCGATGACCGGATACTCGCGCTTGTCCCGGCAAAAACGCTGCGTATTTCGGTCGCCAAGAAACGCAGCCGCCACAGCGTTCCGCAGCCCGGCATCAACGCCATCCTCGCCGATAACGCGCGGAAAGGCCTGAATGTGGTGCGCCTGAAAGGCGGCGATCCGTTTATTTTCGGGCGCGGCGGCGAGGAGGCGGAGACGCTGCGCGAGGCGGGGATCGACGTCGAAATCGTTCCCGGCATATCCGCCGCCCTTGGCGCGGCAGCCGAAGCCGCCCTCCCCCTCACCCATCGCGAGGCATCGAGCGCGGTCAGCTTCGTGGCGGGCCAGTGCAAGGGCCTGTCCGATCAGGATTGGTCCGGCCTTGCCGGCAAGGGCCGGACGCTGGTCATATATATGGGTGTGGCAACGGCTGCCAATATTGCTGAAAAACTGATCGCCGACGGCGTCTCGCCCGCTATGCCGGTGGCGATTATCGAGCGCGCCACAAGGCCGGACGCCCGCGCGATACGGTCCCTGCTTGCCGATCTCGGCGGGCTCGTGGCGCGCGAGGGTGTAGAGAGCCCCGCCATCATCATCGTCGGCGAGGTCGTCGATCGGTCCAATGCGGAGAACAGGCTGGCTACGTTAGTGAGCAGGGCGACGCCGGTTCCCACCTGCGCTCACCCTGAGCCTGTCGAAGGGTATCTATCTGCGGAGAGAACCCTTCGACAGGCTCAGGGTGAGCGCGGGGATGTTCAGTCAGGACAAAAACCATGAAAATCCTCACCGGAAACGACTTGCGGACCGGCGACGTCGTCTGGTGGACCGGCGAAGGCTGGTCGCGCCATGTCTCCGATGCTGTCGAGCTTGGCGAGGATGCGACAGATGTCATGGCGATGGAAATCGCCGCGCGCCATGTCTCCGATTGCTATCCGGTCGATGCCGGGCGCACCGCCGACGGCATCCTGCCGGTTCATATCAAGGAAAAGATACGCGCCACCGGGCCGACCGTTCGCGAAGACCTGAAAATCGTCCCGCCCGATCCGGCGGCCGGAAACTGGGTGATCTGATGATAGAAAACCGCGTTCTTGAATATCGATACGTCATTGCGAGGAGCAAAGCGACGAAGCAATCCAGTGTGGCGCGCATAACTCTGGATTGCTTCGCTGCGCTCGCAATGACGGCGCACGAGGTGTCCTATGTATAAATACGATCATTATGACCAGGAGATGGTCGATACCCGCGTTGCGGAATTTCGCGATCAGGTCGAGCGGCGTCTGTCGGGCAAGATCACCGAGGACCAGTTCAAGCCGCTGCGGCTGATGAACGGTCTCTATCTCCAGCTGCACGCCTATATGCTGCGCGTGGCCATTCCCTATGGCACACTGAGCGGCGCGCAGATGCGGATGCTGGCCCATATTGCGCGGAAATACGATCGCGATTACGGGCATTTCACGACACGGCAGAATATCCAGTATAACTGGATCAAGCTGGAGGAAGCGCCCGATATTCTCGCCGATCTGGCGACCGTGGAGATGCACGCCATCCAGACCAGTGGCAACTGCATCCGCAATATCTCCAGCGATCAATATGCAGGCGCGGCGGCGGACGAGCTGACCGACCCCCGCCCCTATGCCGAATTGCTGCGCCAATGGTCGAGCTTCCATCCGGAATTTTCCTTCCTGCCCCGCAAATTCAAGATCGCGGTGATCGCGGCGGAAGAAGACCGCGCGGCGATGCGGTTGCACGATATCGGCATCCAGATTGTCGAGCAGGACGGCGAGACCGGCGCGCGCTTCTATGCCGGGGGGGGCATGGGTCGCACTCCGATGATTGCCCCGCTGATCAGCGATTTCGTGCCGCTGGGGGAGCTAATCAGCTATTCCGAGGCGATCCTGCGCGTGTATAATCGTTACGGTCGGCGCGACAATAAATACAAGGCGCGGATCAAGATTCTGGTCCATGAAATGGGTGCCGAGAAATTCATTGAGGAGGTCGAGGCGGAATTCGCGCACCTCAAGGGCCTCAATCTCGATGCCCCCGCCGCCGAGCTGGAGCGGATTAAAGGGTATTTCGAAGACCCCGCGTTCGAAGCCGGTCTGTCGGACGATATCGACCGCTCCGATCCAGATTTTGCCGTCTGGCTCGACCAGAACACCCACGCTCACAAACAACCCGGCTATGCCATCGCGGTCATCAGCCTGAAACCAATTGGCGGCATTCCGGGCGACGCGACCTCGGCGCAGATGGAGCTGATGGCGGACCTTGCCGAGCACTATAGTTTCGACGAGTGCCGCGTCACTCACAGCCAGAACATCGTCCTGCCGCATGTCAGCAAGACCGATCTCCATGCGCTCTGGCAGAAGCTCGATGCGGCAGGCCTCGCTTCGCCGAATCTCGATTTGATCAGCGATATCATCGCCTGCCCGGGCCTCGATTATTGCAGTCTCGCCAATGCCCGCTCGATCCCGCTGGCCCAGAAGATCGGCCAGCGGTTCGCCGATATCGGGCGACAGCAGGAGCTGGGCGAGCTGAAGCTGAAAATTTCCGGCTGCATCAATGCCTGCGGGCACCATCATGCCGGTCATATCGGCATTCTCGGCGTCGACCGCAAAGGCACGGAGAACTACCAGCTGCTGCTCGGCGGGTCCGGCGCGGAAGACGCCAGCCTCGCCAAAATCACCGGCCCCGGCTTCGACGAGAACGGCATCGTCGATGCGGTCGAGAAAGTCACCGACGTCTATATCGCCGCGCGCGAGGACGGCGAACGTTTCCTCGATACCTATCGCCGCCTCGGCATCGATCCGTTCAAGGAGGCGCTCTATGGCTGATGCACTAAAAAAGCCCCTCTCCGTCAGGGGAGGGGTTGGGGTGGGGAAGTTCCTCACCACCTTCACGCTCGCTTTCGCTCGCTCTGTACCCACCCCCGGCCCCACCCTTGAAAGGGAGGGGTGGTTATGACCGATATCCTGCGCTTTCGCACCGACGAGCCGCACGAGGAACCCGGCGGCACACTCGACAGCTTTCTGGAACAATCCAACGCCACCGCCGTTCGCCTCGAAGACGGCGAGGATGCGCGCAAGCTCGTCCCTTTTCTCGACCGGCTGGCGCTGATCGAAATCGGCTTTAGCGCCTTTGGCGACGGTCGCGGCTATTCCGCCGCCCGCATTCTGCGCGAGGCAGGCTATCGAGGCGAATTGCGCGCGCAGGGCGATGTCCTTGTCGACCAGATCGCCTTCATGCGCCGCTGCGGCTTCGACAGCTTCGCACCGGAAAGCACGCTCGACCAGGCCGATGTCGAAACGGCGCTCGCCCGCTGGCCCCATGTCTATCAGGAAGCCGCCGATGACCGTACGCCTGTTTGGGATAAACGACATGGCTAGCGCCGCCCGCAAACTCGATGTGATCGACAGTCGTCCGCGCTTCACGCAGGCCGATGCCGATGCGCTCAATGCGCGTTTCGAGGGCGTCGATGCGAAGACGATGCTTGGCACGCTGATCGGAGAAGGCGCGCTCGGCGAGGTCGGGCTGGTGTCTTCGTTCGGCACCGAGGCCGCGGTGCTGCTGCATCTGGTGGCATCGGTCGATCTGGATATCCCGGTCGTGTTCGTCGATACGCTGAAGATGTTTCCCGAGACGCTCGCCTATCGAGAGGCTCTGATCGAAGCGCTTAGCCTGACCAATGCCTCGATCGTTACACCCGATGCTGCCGTGCTGGCGGAGAAGGACGCCAACGAACTGCGCTGGTCCTACGATCCCGATGGCTGCTGCGCGATCCGCAAGGTCGAGCCGCTGGCCCGCGCCAAGCAGGGGTTCGATGCCTGGATTTCGGGGCGCAAGGCGTTCCAGTCGCACACCCGCGAGAATATCGCGCGGTTCGAAATCGAAGACGGCAAGCTGAAAATCAATCCGCTCGGCGACTGGATCAAAACCGATTTGGACACCTATTTCGAGACCCACGACCTCCCCCGCCATCCGCTCGAGGCCGAAGGCTATCTCTCGGTCGGCTGCGCGCCGTGCACCTCGAAAGTGAAACCCGGCGAAGACCCGCGCGCCGGACGCTGGCGCGGCTGGGACAAAACCGAATGCGGAATTCATGTACCCGGCGATGACCAGGCGGAGCAACCGGTTTTCTGACGGCAAAACGCTCGAACCGCGTTCTTTGCCGACATTCGAAAAAGATTCCTCGATAATGTAACCTTTTGGCGCGTGGTTGCAGATGCCCGCTCCAGCGGGGTTTTGCCGCCTGTCTACAGGAATTGTTCCGGTCGGGCCCGTGAGATACAACCCAGATTATAAAAAAGATCTCGCCTCACGGAACATTTTGTGTTGTATACAGTTTTCTTAGCGTCGGATAATGCGAATCCGGCAACCAGCCGCGCATTCCGCGCAAGACTGCAAGGGAGTAGGTATATGATCAGTAAAAAAGGGTTAGCAGGCATTGCGGGCGGTATCGCCGTCGCCGGTGTCGCGGCCATAACCATTCCGCAGATCGGTGGCGAGACCGCCGATCATAACGATCCGTCGCCGATCTTCGAACAGGCGGTCGACGAGCCGGACGATATCGCCGATGTCTATGTATGGCATAACGGGACGGATGCGACAGACGCGACCGTGCTAAGATATATTTTGACCTTCGGCGGGCCTTCCGAACCCGGAAATCCACCAGCCTATGACAGCAATGTCGATTACAAGATTCATACCTCGATCGACGGCGATGCCGCGACGGACGAAAATATTATCGATTTCCGTTTCGGGCGAGATGCCCAGGGCAATTTCGGTGTGCAGGTGTCCGATGTCCCCGGCGCAACGGCGCGTTTGATCGGGCCTGTCGAGCAGGTTCTGACCAGCGGTCCTGTTCGCATAAGAGCAGGCCAGTATGACGATCCGTTCTTTTTCGATTTCACCGGCTTTATTGAAACCACTGAGACGGGCGAAATCGCAATCAGCAACGATGTTGCCGACGATGACTTTGCCGGCAGGAACATAACCGCCGTCGTGATCGAATTTCCGATTGCCGCGCTGGGTGGCAATATCAATACCGATCAGCTCGGCCGTGAAATAGAAGTCTGGGCGGAAACGCGCCGCTTTAACACCGGCACCTAGCACCAGCCTGACACAGAGTAGGATACCAAAATTATGACTAGCAATTTCAAAAAACTGATCGCGGTTCCGGCCTGCGCGCTATTGGCACTGTCCATTAGTGCATGTTCCGATAACGAAGATCCGCCGCCTCCGCCGCCGCCGGCTCCGGCACCGCCGGCGCCTACCGCGACAACGTTCGATGTGACGCCCTGTCTTACGCAGGAAGTGGCGCCGGGCTATTCGGTAGCGAGTCTCGTTATCCCGGATACGGTGAAAGTGTTTCTCGACATGCCTTCGGGCTTTCCGAATGGTCGGCTGCTGAGCGACCCGACAATCAACCGCACCCTCAACGTGCTGTTTCTCGATCTCGATGTCCACCCGGCGACCACTTTCGAGAATTTCGACGGTGGCGAGGGCCTGAACAACAATGAGAACGACCGGGCCTTCAACGCGGATTTCCCGTTCCTCGCACCCCCGCAAGGGCAGGACGTCTATAATGCGTCGGCTGGCGGCAGCGGCTTTACGTTCCAGACGGGTGCTTCCAGTCGGATCGAGCGCATGGGACAGCCCGCTGTCTCGACCGCGCTTGTACGCACGGAAAACAAGGTTGAATATAACCTGGAAAGCCCACGCATCGACCTTACCGGAGAACCGCCGTTCTTCCAGTGGGGTCCCGAATTCGCATTGGTCCTTACTGGCTATACGAATGCGCTTGCGGACGATCTTTTGGCACTGGATCTCACGCCCTGCGCGGTTCCAGACGACTCCTGACCGGAGATAAATAGCAGCCTTTGGCGGCCCGGCGAAAGCCGGGCCGCTTTTGGCTATCCTGGCATCCGAATAGATAAGGTTTCGCAATGACGGCTCTCGCTTCGCCCAGGCCGCTATCGGGGTTCGCATGGGGGCGAATAGTGCTGTTCGGGGTGCTGGCCGTCTGCGGTATCTATGCTGTCTATGCGCTGCTGGTTCGAGACGCGCCGCGCCAACAGACTGCCGAATTCCCGCAAATAACCGTCCCCGCGCGATCCGGCGATATTGGCTGGAGCGATGCCGTCGAGCGGACATCGAACGACATATCCGCCCGCGAGCAGAGGGTCGTCGCCAATCCGGACGATTGGGGCGTTCTTCAAAGCCTCGCGGGGGCGTATGTAACACGGGGCCGTCTGACCGACAATTACGCCGATTTTGCCGAGGCGGACCGGCTGCTGGCAAGGGCCTTCGATGTCGCCCGCGAAGGAACGGGACCGCATCGCATGAGCGCCGCCTTCCATTTTCTGATGCACCGGCTGGGACGCGCCGAGGAGAACATAGCGGCCATCGGCAATTATGTCGCTCCACTAAACGGCATCGATAGTCCGGACATTATCAGCCTGCGCGCCGATATCGCTTTCTATCGAGGCCGATATGCGGACGCGCTGCGGCTTTATGGCGAAGCGGAGGAAAAAAACGCCGATAGCTCCAACGCATTCCGGCTGTTCACCTATTTCGCCAGCGTCGGCAATCGCGCGGGGGCGGCGCGCTATTTCCGCACGATGGACGCGATGCCAGCCCGCGATCTCGATCGTGCGCCGCTTGCCATCGCGCGTGGCCGTTTCGCTCTGGTCCGCGGCGAATATGCCGACGCGATGGCGAGCTTTCGGCGCGCCGACCGGCTATTCCCCGGCGACTGGCGCACCGGGGCGCTGATTGCGCAGATGGCGGCGCTGGATGGCGATATGGACAGGGCCGTGGCAATGTTCGAAAACATCGCCAGCGAACATGAGAGCCCCGAAGCGATGGATGCGCTGGCCGCGATCTATCGCTATCGCGGCGATGCGCGGGCCTCGCGGCGCTGGGCGGAACGGGCGGGCGCGATATGGGACGAACGCCTGCGCCTGTTTCCCGAGGCTGCCTATGCCCATGCGCTCGATCACGAACTTGCTTTCGGCGATCCCGCGCGCGCTCTCAGACTGGCGCGTGCCAACTGGGAAGCAAGACCGTATGGCGCGGCCGCGGTCGGCCTGACCTGGGCCTTGCTTGCCAACGGCCAGGTCGAGGAAGCCCGGCGAATCATCGAGGCAGTTAACAGTTCGGCCTGGGAATCGGCGGAACAGCATGTCGCGGCGGCGCAGGTTTATGCATTTCTCGGCGACGACGAAAAGGCCGAAGAACAGCGCGAGCTGGCGCTGGCGATCAATCCGCGCAGCCTCGATCGCGAGGCATCGCTTGTCTGGTTCGGACATTAGGGGATGGATTTTCGACGAATATCGCGCCTGCTTGTAGCAATTGCGCTGGTAACGATCCTGCCCTTTGCCGCGCTCCATGCTCATTCGACGCCGAACTCCGCCATCAGCTTCGATATCGCCGAGGACCGGGTCGATGCCGAGGTCATCATTCCGGCGAACGAGCTGGGCTATGCGCTCAATCTTCGGGAAAATCTTGGCGACCCGAGCGTTTTTAACCGCCGCAAGGCCGCCTTGCGGCGCTATCTGCTCGACCGTTTCGCACTGGTTGCGCCGGATGGGCAGCGCTGGGATGTGACCGATGCCGAACTGCGGCTCACCGCCATAGACGGCCCCCCCGATCTCGTCGCGAACATCGCGCTACGCGCGCCCGAGGGAGTCGATCCGCGCCGCTTCACGCTCGATTATCGCGCGGTTATCGACCGCGTGCCCGATCATTTCGTGCTCGTCTTCGCGCGCAGCGATTATACCGGTGGACGGCTTTCGACCGAACCGCGGATGCTCGGCGCGGTGCGCGCGAATACGGGGGCGCTGGCCATCGATCTCGGGCCGGGCAGCCGGTGGCGCGGCTTTGTCGGCGCGGTCGGCGTCGGCATGGAGCATATCGCCATCGGCCACGATCACCTGCTGTTCCTGATCGCGCTGATCCTGCCCGCCCCACTGATCGCCGCCGGACGGCGATGGGGAGCCTATGGTGGCCTGCGCCATTCACTGCGCAATCTGCTGGCGGTCGTAACTGCCTTCACCATCGGCCATTCGCTGACCCTGCTCGGCGGGGCGTTTCTGGGCTGGCAATTGCCCGGGCAGCCGGTCGAGATACTGATCGCGCTGTCGATCCTGATTTCGGCGATCCATGCCTGGCAGCCGATATTTCCGCGTCGCGAGGCGCTGGTCGCCGCCGGGTTCGGGCTGGTCCACGGCCTCGCCTTCGCGACGCTGATCGCCGATTACGGGGTCGAATCGCTGCAACGGGCGGAGTCCATCCTCGGCTTCAATCTCGGCATCGAGCTGGTGCAGCTGCTGGTGATCGCCGCGCTGCTGCCGATGCTGATCCTGTTCGCCCGCTCGCGGCATTATAGCGCGCTGCGGCTTGCCGGCGCGGGTTTTGCCGGGATCGCGGCGACGGCGTGGCTTGTCGAGCGGCTGTTCGGCACCGCCAACCCGGTTGCGGGGGCAGTCGATGCGATTTTCGGCTATGCGCTGTGGATTATCGCGGCGCTGACGCTGCTGGCGATTGCGCTGACCGCGATGGAGCGGCGCCAACCGCCCGACACCCCCCTTCCCGCTCAGTAATTCCCCGCTCAGTAATTCGATTGCCGGTCCTCGAAGGCTAAATCGCTGAATTTGGTAAATTCGCGGTCGAAATGCAGGGTCACGACGCCGGTCGCGCCGTGGCGCTGTTTGGCGACGATGATCTGCGCCTGGCCCGCAATCTCGGCATTCTTCATTTCCCAGGCCGAGCGTTTTTCGCGGTCCGCCGCCGAGCTGTTCTCGCTGACGAAGGCCGGTTCGCCGAAGCTGTGATAATAATCCTCGCGATAGATGAAGAGGACGATATCGGCGTCCTGCTCGATCGAGCCGGATTCGCGCAAGTCCGAAAGCTGCGGCTTCTTGTCCTCGCGCTGTTCGACGGCGCGGCTCAATTGCGACAGCCCGATCACCGGCACCTCGAGCTCCTTGGCCAGGGACTTCAACCCGCGGCTGATTTCCGAGATTTCCTGCACGCGATTCTGCTGGCTGGTCTTGAGCGAGCCCTGCAAAAGCTGAAGATAATCGACAACGATCACGCCGATCCCCTTCTGCCGCTTCAGCCGCCGAGCGCGCGTTCGGAGCGCCGCGATGGTCAGCGCCGGCGTGTCGTCGATATAGAAAGGCAGGCTCTCCAGGTCCGCCGCCGCGCGGGCGAGATCGCGGAACTCGGCCTGGCTGATTGCGCCCTTGCGGAGCTTTTCCGAACTGATCTGCGACTGTTCCGAAAGGATACGCGTGGCGAGCTGGTCGGCCGACATTTCGAGGCTGAAGAAGGCGACCGGCGCGCCGATAGACTGTTCGATGCCGTCCTCCTGATCGCGCACATAGCGGCGCGCAGTATTGAAGGCGATATTGGTGGCGAGCGCGGTCTTCCCCATGCCGGGGCGGGCGGCGAGGACGATCAGGTCCGACTTGTGGAGGCCGGCCAGCTTGTGGTTCAGGCTGTCGAAGCCGGTGGTGTAGCCCGACACGCCGCCGCCCGAATTCAGTGCCACCTCGACCATCTTCACGGCGGTCGCCGCGGCGGTGGTGAAGGATTTGGTGGCGCCGGAGCCGCCGTCCTTCTCGGCGACCTCATAGAGCGCGACTTCCGCTTCCTCGATCTGGGTCTGCGGATCGACGCTCTCGCTGGTGTCGGTCGCTTTTTCGACCATGTCGCGGCCCACCGAGATCAGCGCGCGCAGCATCGCCAGCTCATGAATTTGCCGCGCAAAATCGCGCGCCCCGATCAGCGCAACGCCGCTCTCGGAAATCTTCACCAGATAGCCAGCCCCGCCGAGTTCCTTAAGCGCCTCGTCCGCCTCGAACATCGGCTTCAGCGTCACCGGGTTGGCGACCATATTCCTGTCGATGACCAGGCGGAGGATGGCGGCGAAAATCCGGCCATGCAGCGGATCGAAAAAATGGTCGGCATTCAGGATGCGCTGG
>JBGTHW010000228.1:0-10787 GCA_041746035.1 Parasphingopyxis sp. | reverse complement strand
GGCTTCACCCGCCAGTCGCCGGCCGATCAGCACCCGCTGCCGCCCGCGCCGCCACGTCGGCTGATCCCGCAAAAACTTACCGAGGAAACCGAGGCGAAGACCGGCCTGCTCGATCTGACAGAGCGCATCTGTAAATGGCCGATGGGCCATCCGGGCGAATCGGATTTCCATTTTTGCGGCGAACCGATCAATCCGGGCTTTCCTTACTGTGTCGAACATTGCGGCCGCGCCTATCAGGCGCAACTTCCCCGCAAGGACCGCAGACCGCCGCCGCCGCTGCCGTTCGGCGGGCCGAGGGTTCGATAGGCACACGTCATTCCCGCTTTCGCGGATATGACGACCGGGTATAAGCAAGCGGCATGAATCCCGCCCGCTATCTTCTTGCGCCGATATGGCTTGCGCGCCTCGGCACCGGAGCGAAAAATTTTCGCGACAATCCGGTTATCGGTTCGCACCGGCTGAATGCGCGCGGTCTTCACCGGTTTCGGGTTAGGAAGGCCCATGAAATGGCGGCGCGGCGGCGAGCCAGGCTGGCCAGGCTCATCGATCCGGCGGATCGCGACACCTTCGATCGCGACGGCTTTATAGAAAAGCGCGATTTCCTGCCCCAAGACCAGTTCGACCGTCTGCGCGATGCGGTGCTCGCCCATCGCGGCCCGGCGCGGGATATGGTGCAGGGCGATACCATCACCCGCCGCTTTGCGCTCGATCCGAAACTGCTGGGCGACATCCCGGAAGCGCGCGGGCTGCTCCGCAACCCCGTCTGGCGCGGCCTGATCCGCTATGCCGGGAGCTATGATCAGGAACCGCTGACCTATATCCAGTCGATTCTGTCCCACACCCGCGACGCCCCGCCCGACCCGCAGACGCATTTTCATGCCGATACCTTCCACCCGACCGTCAAGGCCTGGCTGTTCCTGACCGATGTTGCGGAGGATGAAGGCCCGTTCTGCTACGTACCCGGCTCGCATCGCGCGACCCCCGAACGGCTGGCATGGGAACAGGAAATGAGCATGAAAGCGCCGGAGGGCGTCGACCGGCTCTCGGCCAAGGGTTCGTTCCGCATTACGCCGGAGGAATTGCCGGCCCTCGGCCTCCCCCAGCCGCGCGTTTTCGCCGTGCCAGCCAACACGCTGGTCGTCGGCGACACTTTCGGTTTCCACGCCCGCGGTCCCTCCGCCCGTCCCTCCACGCGCGTCGAAATCTGGGCCTATGGCCGCCGCAATCCCTTCCTGCCCTGGACCGGCCTCGATCTGCTCGGCCTGCCCGGCATCGCCGAACGCCGCGTCACCGCGCTGTGGCATTTCCGCGACCGTTTCCAACGCTTCACCGGCCAGCCCTGGCGCGATGCTGGGGATAAGGGGGCGACGGATAGATAGCATCCAATCCAGGGCGGCTAGCGATGATGCCTGAGGCTCTGGATTGCTTCGCGGCGCTCGCAATGACGTTTTTCAAAGCCGAGACCGAACATTGGCCGCAAATACCGACAGCGAATCGTCGCGCGCGCCCATGATGACGATGCGGTCGCCCGGTTCGGCCAGTTCGACGAGGCGATCGCCGCACGCGGCGCGATCCGCTATATGCTCAGCCTGCTGCCCTGCTGAAACGACACCTTCGACAATCTCTCCGCTGCCGACACTGCGGTCGGTCGTACCGCCGAAATAGACGGGATCGCAAAGGATTAAGCGATCTTCTTCAAACATATTATCGGCAAAACACGCAATCAGCTCCGCCCCCATCTTGTTCAAAGGCCCATAGCCATGCGGCTGAAAGAACAGCAGCAAGCGGCCCGGAAATGCGTGGAGCGTCTTGAGCGTCGCGGCGATCTTGTCGGGATTGTGCCCGAAATCGTCGATCACGGTAATATCGTTCGCCGTGCCGACGATATCGAACCGGCGCTTCAACCCCTGAAAGCGCGCAATCGCAGCCACCGCATCGGCCAGCGACACACCAGCGCCCCGCGCCGCCGCCAGCGCCGCCAGCGCATTCGCCGCATTATGCCGCCCCGGAACCGAAAGCCTGACGCGATGCTCCTCCCCGCTGGCCCCCTCCGTGACCGTGAAGGAAATACCCAGCGGGGCTTCCACCACATCGGTCGCCCGCAAATCCGCCGCTTCGCCGAAACCGAAGCTCGTGCATCTCTCCCCGGTAACCAGCGCCATCGTCTCGGCATCGTCGGCATTGACCACCGCCTTGCCCGCCCGCTTCAGAAAGCCGCCGAACAGTGCCCGCAATTCCGCCATGCTCTTGTGATCGAGCGAAACATTGTTCAGCACCGCGATATCCGGCTCATACGACGCAATCGACCCGTCGCTCTCGTCGACCTCGCTGACGAACGCTTCGCCCTCACCCACCAGAGCACTCGCGAACAGCGCATTCTCCGACACGAAATTCTTCATCACCGCGCCGTTCATCACCGTCGGATCGCGCCCGCAATCGTGCAATATCCAGCCGATCATCCCGGTCACCGTCGATTTGCCGCTGGTCCCGGCAACCCCGATGGAGAGCGGCGCGGCGTTGAACAGGCTCGCCAGCAGTTCCGGTCGCGTCAGCCGCTCCAGCCCCAGCCGCTTTGCCGCCATCACGTCCGGCACGCTGTCCTCCACCGCCGCCGAGGCGACGAGGATCTGGTCGCTATCGACAAGCCCGCTGCCATCCTGCGAAAACAGCGCGATGCCCTGCGCCTCCAGCCATTCGAATTTCGCCGCCGTGCGCCCCTGATCGAGCGCGCGGTCCGAGCCGCTGACCCTATGGCCGCGCCCGCGCAGGATGCTTGCCAGCGGCAGCATCCCGCTGCCGCCGATGCCGCAGAAAAAATAGGATTTGGATTGAGTCATTGCGTCTCGCTATGAGCGGTCACGCATTTTTTCAATCGCGAGGCGCAAGGCATGGCGGGAAAAACCACGAAAATCGGGCCAATGAGGATCGGCATTGTCGCGCCCGGTTCGCCTTTCGCGCGCGAAACGGCGGAACGGGTCAAGGCGCTGGCAGGCAAGCTCTTCCCCGATACGCCGCCAGACCTCTATTTCCACCCGCAATGTTTCGAGCGCCACAATCATTTCGCCGGCACCGATGCGCAGCGCGCCGCCGGTTTTCTGGAGGTCGCCAACAATCCCGCCATCGACGCCGTCTGGTTCGCGCGCGGTGGCTATGGTGCCTGCCGGAGTGCCGCCGAAGTCATCAACAAACTGGAACCCGCCGCGCGCGAGAAGGTCTTTCTCGGCTATAGCGATGCCGGTACGCTGCTCGCGCCACTCTATAAGGCGGGCTGCAAGGTGGCGCACGGCCCGATGTGCCAGGATATCGTCCGCACGGGCGGAGACGCCGCCATCGAACGCGCCCTGCGCTGGCTGGTAGAGGGCGACAAAACCGGCCTGGAGCCATCGCTAGCGGACGGCCACCCCGCCGCCGCCTTCACCATCATGGTGCTCAGCCAGCTCCTCGGCACCCCGCTCCAGCCGGACCTGACCGGCCATGTCCTAATGCTGGAGGAAATCAGCGAATACGCCTACCGCATAGACCGCTCGATGCACCACATCACGGCGAACCCGGAGATCCGCAAAGTAGCCGGAATCCGCCTGGGCCGCTGTCTCGATATCCCGGAAAACGATGTCGATTTCGGGATGACGCCGGAGGAGATTGTGCAGCACTGGTGCGGGGTTTCAGGGATTCCGTATCTGGGGCGGGCCGATATCGGGCATGATGCGAGGAATAGGGTGGTGCCGTTCGGGTAGCCCGCGATTGCAAAAGAAAGCTAGAGGTTTCAGTTTTGCGTGGATCGACAACCCCCGCTCATGCTGAGCTTGTCGAAGCATCTTGAGGCAGAGAGCTGTCGCCACCGACCCTTCGACAAGCTCAGGGTGAGCGCGAGGAAATTGAATCAGCCAGCGTTGAAAACGCCTAAAGTTCCCGCTTCCCGAGGTCTTCGGGTTCCCCGCAATACCGATCGACGCTTTCCTGGGTCAGGATCACGAGATTGGCATCGGGGGACCGAGCGGACGGCACCAGCAGCCCTTGCCGTTCATGAAAAGCCGCGACCGCCGCTATTTCCTGCGTCCGCAGATACTCGCCACCTCGCGACACATAATCGGATCGGCCCCAGCTCGTGAGATCGACACCGAGCTTTTCGAGCCGTTCCCGCGATAGCAGGTTCAGGACATCGATACCCTCGACCGGGAGGCGAAACATCCGGTAGGTCAGGAAGTCCGGCTTGAACGGCTGCATGTTCGACAGATGATAGCCGACTTCCGCCATCGCCCCCTCTTCGCTCGTGGACGTGTAAAGAACATCGAAAGCGCCATCGTCCCAGCGGCCCTGGGGGTGCCAGCAATCGGTCGGGCCTCTCCCGTCTTTGACCAGTCGATAGAGATTACCGGAGAAGGCTTCCACGGGAAGCGATTCGATCGCATCGATCAGCGCGATGTCGCGAAGGGTAGGACGCACTTTATTCGCTAGATAAACGCATCGGCGTCGAGGCGGGCAATGATCGTCAATATCTCATCGGTTCTGTTATCGTGAATGAGATCGATGGCCCGCTCTCCGTTCAATTGCGGATGCCGCGTATGCAGCCATAGCCGGATATTTTCCGGCTTGTAATAATCGCTCAGCTTCTGGACCACATAATTGAGATCGGAAATGATGAGTTCGCTCTTTGGCTGGGGCGCGGCCTTGCCCTTCAGCCAGCGATGGACGGTGGCTTTGGAAACATCGGTAAGGGCGGCAATATCGGTGCCAAGCAAGCCCCCGTCACGTTGAAGCGTCGCAAGCACTCTGGAAACGGCAGCGCTACTCATCGTTTCTGGTTCGGATAAGAGGGTTGTGCGGCAACCGCGCGAGGAAAATCGAAAGAACGAGACCGGGCGAACCGGTTCTTAAAAGCGCCCATCCGCATGATCGCCGCCAAGGGGGCGAGTGCGATCTGGAATCGCCGAGTTCGATGACATTCATAAACAGTATTTACTTCCTAGTTTCAGAAACTACAACTATGAAACTGAAATGCAAGCGCCTTGTCTTTGGCGAGCGTTGAACCCTCAGGATTTCCAGATGACGACGGAGAGGATTGTGCAGCACTGGTGCGGGGTTTCGGGTATTCCCTATCTCGGGCGGGCCGATATCGGGCATGATGCGGGGAACAAGGTGGTGGTGTTTGGTTAGAGGGTAGCACTCCGCGATTTCAAAAGGGGATTAGTATACTGTCACCGTAATTCCTGTCACCGTAATTCGCGTGAAATTCCTATTCGGCCTTTCCTTCCAGCACCCCTTGGACCGCCGCCCCGCTTCGGCGAATGGTCTCGCTCCGACCGGTAAACACCAGCGGGTCGCCGGAATGCTTGATCTCTCGATAGGCAGAAGGCGTAAGGCCGGTATGGCGGCGGAAGGCGCGGATGGCGTGGCTTTCGTCGGCATATTCGGCAAGTGCTGTATCGGGATCGGCCGCGTGGTCGGGATGCAGCGACTGCAGCTGGCGACCGAGCCGGACGAGCTGTAGAAACGCCTTTGGCGCGACGCCATATTCGGCGCGAAACCGCTGCCGTAGTCGCCGTTCGCCGACGCCGACGAAGTCGGCAAGGCCGGCAATTGTATTGATCTCGCTGCGGCGCGCCAGCCGGCCGGCTTCGGATACCGCGACATCGCCACCGTCATCGACGGGTGGGATCGTGAGCAGCAGCGTATCGACAAGCGCGGCGCGGGCCGCGAAGGAACCCGCCGAGCATAGTCGCTCGAACAGATCGATGGGCAACGCGTGCGGCAGATTGGAGAGCAGCACGGCCCGGTCCCAACAGCGGTCGAACCGCGCACCGAGAAATTGCCGCATGCCGATCGGCGTTAGCTGAATGAGGAACCAGTCGATCGTCGGCCCGGCAGCATGCCAGTAACTCGAAGATCTCGGCCCCAGCAATGCGGCACGCGCCAAGGGCTGCAGAGAGGCTTCGCTGCCGGTGCGGAACGGATCGGCAAAGTGGAAAATCAGTTCGGCGCGCCCGGTGGGGAAAACAGGAAAGGTGGCCAGCTTGCCGGTGGCGGAACGCCCCGCATAGGCTTCGACCAGCGGTGCTAGCGCGTCCGAAGACACCTTACGATACAGTCTATCGGTGGACGGCGAACGATCGGTGACCATGGCCGAACGCATGGCGCGCGATTTCCCTTTTGTCCAATATCACGCATCTTTCACGCGCTAGGGAGAGTTCCTAGGAGATGACGATGAAGCGTTACATGCAAGCACTGGGCCTCATCATAGCGTTGGCTGTCGCCGCCGCTGCGACCGCGCAACCTGCCGAGCCGCCATCCGGTGCCGATCGCTGGCACTTCCGGCTCGAGCCACAGTTCTTCGCCTCGCCCGACGCCGAGATCGACGCACGCGCCGAAGTCCGCGATCTGGCCTCACAGCTGACCGATGCCAGCGCACGCCTCGATACCCCCACCGATCTGCTCGCCGCGCTCGCGATCGAAGACCAGATGCAACGGACCTTCCGCCGCCACGATCTCTATCTTTTCCTCCGTTTCGCCGTCGATACGTCGCAGACCGACGGGCTTGAGGCCGCCGACGAAATGCGTCTGTTGCGCGGCACGGCGAGTCGGACGCTTGCCGCAGCAATCGCTTCCCTTTCCGATGGCTGGCTAACCGCCGCGATGCGGGCCGAGCCGGGACTGGCCCGTTATCGCTACAATCTAGAGATGATACGGGTCGACGCCGCGCACCGTCCTTCGTTCGAAACCGAAGCGGCGATCGCCGCCTTTGCGTCGCTCCATTCGGGCCGCGACTATGCGCCGGCGGTGCAGGGTCTCGTCTATCCGCCCGTCACGATCGACGGCGCGCCGGTCGATTATCAGGCCGAACGCGATCGGATCGAGACGCACCCCGACCCCGCTATCCGCGCTGCGGGCGAGCGCGCCTTTTTCGCGGGCTATGCGACGCAGCGCGCTCTGTTCGCACATCTCCTGTCGGACAGTATCACTGGCGCCAACGTCGCTGCGCGGCTGCGCGGGTTCGACTATGCGATCGACGAGGCGACCGCGGCCGCGCATCTCCCGCGCGCCAATTATCGCCGCCTACTCGATAGCGTCGCCCGCCATGCCGATGGCTTCAAGGCGTGGGGCGCGCGCATCAACGATCCCTTCGCAAGCGAACGCAACTGGAGCGCCGATGAATCGGTCGCCGCGATCATCGCATCGGCTGCGGCGCTTGGCCCGGCCTATCGCGACGCGTTCGCCGCGTTGCTCGATCCTGTCAACGGTCGCGCCGATTTCGCCGGTTCCGGCGACCGGCTGCCGTTGCGCGGCACCGCGAGCGTGTATCCGATCGGCACGAGCGCCATCTATATGCAGCATTTTGGCGGCACGTTGCTCGATCTGGTCGTCATGGCGCATGAAGGTGGCCATGCCGTGCAGGCCGATCTGATGTTCGCTAATCAGGTGCCGATGGTACAGGCAGCGGGCCCGGGCTATTTCACCGAAAGTTTCGGCCGATTCCAGGAGCTGCTGCTGCTCGATCATCTCTATAGCAGCGCCGTAGGCGATGCGGACCGTATGCTTTTTCGCGACGCGCTCGCCGCGCGATTGCTCTCGGTCTTCAACAGCGCCGAGGAGGCGGCGATCGAACTGGCGATCCACGAAGCGGCGGGCGGGAGCGCGCCGCTGACTGCCGATCGGCTCGATACGCTGACCGCGGAGGCAGGTGCCCGCTATTCGAACGCCTATGGCGAAACGCCCGAGCGGCGCGGGCTGTGGATGGTCGCCGAGGGTTATTATATGGCACCGATGCAGGAGTTGAACGACGCCTATGCGAGCCTTCTTGCTGTGCGATACTATCAGGCCTGGCGCGCCGATCCGCAGGGCTTCGCCACTACCTATCTCACCTTGCTAACGCGCGGCTACGACGCCCCGCCCGCCGAAATGCTCGACGACGCGGTCGGCCTCGACCTCCTCGCCGAGGACTTTGCCGAGGCGACGCTGACAGCGCTCGATGCGGAAATTGCGGCGCTGTATCCATAAAAGGCGCTCAGCCGCGCGCCGATAGCAGGAGAGGGCGATCGATACAGGGGATGCGGATTTTCAGCTCCGCTCCCAGCTTCAGGGAAATTCCGGAAATTCCGGGGACAGTGTACCTAATTCTGGAATTACCGCCACAGCACACAAAATCCAGATTTCTCTTCCAATGTAGGGAAAACCCTGCAAGCCTTGCTCTGCCGAGTCGCCCTTCGCTCTTGCCGGGGACGGTTCCGCATGGCTCTTTGAAACCGTCGATATCCGCCGCCCAAGCGCCCGACCCAGTGTAAACCAGTGTCAATTTAGGGTTCTCCCGAGCCAGTCGATGAACCGTGCCGTGCGATGACACCGACCGTCAATCACGCGACAATTTAAGCAACGCATCGGGCGGGAAAAAATGGCTGTCAACACCGTGTCGATTTAGGGCGATTATCCCTTTTGGGCGTAGATGCTCTTTTTGTCACCCCAGCGAAGGCTGGGGCCTATCCCGCGACCGCAATCGCGAGTCGTCGATACGGGATAGATTCCAGCCTTCGCTGGAATGACGGTTTTCCCTATTTGAAAGGGATTTCGCGGAATTCAGGCACGTTCGTACCATCGCCACAAACAACGCTGCGTGTCCAGTATGTAAAGTTTGCGCAACAGTATCGCACATTGCTCGCTCGCATGGTGTGACTTTTGTGTGACCTTTCGCCTCACGCCCGCGCTCGACAAACGCGCCCTCCCCTGCCACCTGATCTGCCATGCGGGAGAAAGAGCTACGCCTCGCCCTGATCTGTTATGGCGGCATCAGCCTCGCCGTTTACATGCACGGCATCACCAAGGAGGTCTGGCGGCTCGCCCGGGCCAGCCGCGCCTTTCATGACGATAGCGCACCGTCCTCGACGAGCCAGCGCATCTATCGCGAGCTGCTCGATACCATCGAGAAGGAGTGCGACATCAAAATGCGCGCGCTGGTCGATATCATCGCCGGGGCGAGCGCGGGCGGGATCAACGGGATTTTCCTGGCCGAGGCGATTGCGTCGGGGCGCTCGCTCGATCCGCTGACCGAGCTGTGGCTGGAGAAAGCCGATGTCGATGTGCTGCTCGCGCCCGATACCCGGCCCTTCAGCCGTTTCACCAAATTCTGGGCGGTGCCGATCGCCTGGATGATCGCGCGGCGGCGCGGCGGCACGGTCGATACGACCGTCGATCCGGAAACGCAGGACGAGGTCAGCACCAAGCTCTCGCGCTTCGTGCGCGCCAAATGGTTCCAGCCTCCCTTCGGTGGCAAGGGTTTCACCAATCTCATCATCGATGCGTTCGAGGCGATGGAGGACACGCCCGCCTCCGCGCCGCTGCTGCCCGAAGGCCAGCCGCTCGATCTGTTCGTTACCGTCACCGATTTTCACGGCTATCCGCAGCATCTGACGCTGAACAGCCCCGCCGAGATCAGCGAGACCGAGCACCGGCTGACTCTCGCCTTCACCGACAGGGGCCGCACACCCCGCCATCTCGGCGCGATGCCCAGCCTGACCTTCGCCGCCCGTGCGACGGCGAGCTTCCCCGGTGCCTTCCCGCCCTTCACTATCGCCGAGCTGGACACGGTGCTCGAAGAGCGCGCCATCGACTGGCCGACCCGCGATGCGTTTCTCGCCCGCACCCTGCCGCGCCATCATGCGGCGGGCATGATCGACAGCATGGCGCTTATCGACGGCTCGGTGCTCGCCAATGCGCCGTTCGGCCCGGCGATCGATGCTCTCAAAAACCGCCCGGCGCGGCGCGAGGTCGACCGCCGCTTCGTCTATATCGATCCCAAGCCCGGCCTGCGCAGCATCGGACTCAATACCGACGAGACCGAGCGGCCCGGCTTCTTCCGCACCGTCTTCGGCGCACTGTCGGACATTCCCCGCGAACAGCCGATCGCCGACAATCTGGAGGCCATCGAGGGTCGCTCCCGCCGGATACGGCGCATGCGGCGAATTATCGAAGCCATCCGGCCCGAAGTGGAAGCAACCATCGAACGCGTTTTCGGGCGAACGCTGTTTCTCAATCGCCCGACGGTTTCGCGCCTTTCGGCCTGGCGCGCGAAGGCGCAAACCCAGGCGGCGGGCGAGGCGGGCTATACCTACGCTTCCTATGGCCGTCTCAAGCTTTCCGGCATTGTCGAGGAAATCGTGGCGACTTTTCTGTCGTTCGATGGCGGCGAGAAACGCAGGGAACGACAAACCCGGCAGGCGGTGTGGAACCATGTCCGCTCGCTAAAGCTTGAGGAACCGGGATCCCTGTCGGAAGGTGGCGCGAGCGAAGAAGCCATCGGTTTTTTCCGCAACCACGATCTTCTGTTCCGTATTCGCCGGTTACGCCTGCTG
Source organism: Parasphingopyxis sp. (assembly GCA_041746035.1). Classification (GTDB taxonomy): domain Bacteria; phylum Pseudomonadota; class Alphaproteobacteria; order Sphingomonadales; family Sphingomonadaceae; genus Parasphingopyxis. The sequence goes on along the minus strand of JBGTHW010000228.1, from coordinate 450 downwards.
CTGCGCCGCCTCGGCCAGATCGAAGAGGGGGATAATGTCGAGTCCGAAATCCTCGATGCGGCGCGCGAAGCCATCTTCGGTGCGCTGGGCGATTATCTCGAACGCCAGCGCACCGATTATTACGATATCGAGATGACGGATGCCGCGGCCAACGCAATCGACGATCCGGCAGCAGCGCTCCGAACGCTGGCGAAGGCTCGCGATCTCAAAGCGGCCGACGATCGCGCCGACGAAATGCTCGCCTCCGCCTTCTGCTCGCTCCCCAAACCCGAACGGCGGAGTTTGCTGCTAAGCTATCTCGGCTTTCCGTTCTACGACATCGCGACCTTGCCGCTGCTCCAGGGCGAGGGCCTCGACGAGTTCGATCCGGTGAAGGTCGATCGTATCGCGCCGGACGATGCTCGCTCGATTCGCGCGGGCGGCGCGCAGGCAACGCTTAAAGGGATCGAA
>JBGTHW010000227.1:0-6828 GCA_041746035.1 Parasphingopyxis sp. | reverse complement strand
ACGCGTTACGCACCCGTGCGCCACTAAGGACACCAACCGAAGTTGGGCCTTCGTTCGACTTGCATGTGTTAGGCCTGCCGCCAGCGTTCGTTCTGAGCCAGGATCAAACTCTCAAGTTGATGTCCGTCAAGGACGCCACGTAGCAACCAGGGCTCGCGCACATCCAGGACAGTCTCTAGGAGCCGTTCCTGCACAAATTTATTCTATTACGTAATGGATACGTGAATAGGACTATGTAGGAACGACTTGGTAAACCGGTGATCGGAGCCTTGAGGTCTCCGGACCGGGCGCCGCCGCCCACATGTCCCTTCATTCAAACTAACAATGTCAAAGAGCCGACAATTCCTGGCCCCTGCCGAAACAGGAGGAAACGGGGTTACCGTGCTAAGAAATGTCCCCAGTGGGGTCGCGAGCAATTGCCCGCAATCGCGTCGGGAAGCAGCCATATATGCGCCTCCCCTGATTCGGTCAACACCCCGGACGCAATTAAATTACAATTTTTTTGCAAACCGTTCGGCGCGGGGTTTACCTCCCCTACACCTTGGCCGTTTACCAGCGGTCCCGCGAGCATGACTAAAAGGACGCACAGCGTGACGGCCACGAGACCCGAAACCGGCGAAGACACGCTGCGCGACCGCGTGCGCAGCGCGGTTTTCTGGCGTTCGGGCAGCCAGATCGTCGCCCAGATAATCGCCTGGACATCGACCTTCCTCGTCATCCGCATGCTCGATCCGGCGGATTACGGCCTGTTCGCGATGTGCGCGCTGGTGCTCGTTTTTTTCGCCTTGCTCGAAGGCTACGGCTTCGCGAGTTCGCTGATCCAGCGCGAAAAGGTCACGCAAAAGGAGATACGCCAGGTCTTCGGCCTGCTGATTCTCCTCAATCTCGCGCTCGCTGTCGCGCAGTTGCTGATCGCCCCGCTCGCCGCCGCCTATTTCCGCGAACCGCAGGTCGCCGAACTGCTGCGCGTGCAGGCTATCATTTACCTCACCACGCCGTTCATCGCACTGCCCTTCGCCCTGCTCAGCCGGGAGCTCGATTATCGGCGGCAGGCCATCGCCAATCTGATCGGCTCGGTCGCCGGTGCGGTCACCGCGCTGACCCTCGCGCTCATGGATTTCGGCGTCTGGACGCTCGTCTATGCCCCGATCGTCGGTTATTTCGTCCGCGCAATCGGTCTCACCACCGCCGCGCGCTCGCTGATGTGGCCGAGTTTTTCCTTCAGGGGCGCGGGCGTGCTGATCGGTTTCGGCGGCGCGATGACAGTGACGCAGTTCTTCTGGTTCCTGCAAAGCCAGTCCGACGTGTTCATCGCCGGGCGCATTTTCGACACCCATACGCTTGGCCTTTATACGACCGCGCTCTTCCTCGCCCAGATCCTCGTCGCGAAATTCGTGCCGCCGCTCAATGATGTCGCTTTCGCGGCGTATTCGCGGATGCACCGGGAGGGCGAGCCCCTTGCCCCCGCATTTGGCGGCGCTGTCCGTCTGATCCTGCTGGTCGCGCTGCCCTTCTATCTCGGCCTTGCCGTCACCGCCGAGCCGCTCGTCTCCGTTCTTCTCGGTCAGCAATGGCTGGAGATTATCCCGATCGTCCACCTGCTCGCGCTGGCCATGCCCTTCATGACACTCCAGATCCTGTTCGCCCCGGCGACCAACGCGTCGGGCCGCCCCTGGATCGCGGTGCGGGTGAACATGGCAGGCGCGGCGATCATGGCGACCTGCTTTGCGCTGACCGTCCAGTATGGCGTGGAGAGCATGACGCGCGTGTGGCTGATCGGCTTCCCGCTGCTGACGCTGGTGACGATGGCGATGTCGATGCCGGTGATCGGGCTGAGCCTCGGCGCGCTGGGCCGCGCGATCCTGCCCGCGCTGTCGGCTTCGCTGGCGATGGCCGCGCTGGTGCTGGCGCTCGACATGTTTCTGCCGACGATGCCGCAGCCCGCGCATCTGGCCCTGCTCGTGACCGCCGGTATCGCCAGCTACGGCCTGCTGCTCCTGACCTTCGCCCGCCCGCTCGTCGACAGCCTCTGGGAGTTGGTCGTCAACCGCAAGACGCAGGCGCTGGAAGCGGCGGCCTCGGCGACGGGCTAAACCCCGCCCCATCATATTTGCCAAGTGGTGCCGCCACCGCGATGCGCTAGACCCGGTGCCATGCTTCACCCCCTCTCGCTCGCCGCCGGAACGCTGCCCGAATTCGGGCCGGATCGCGTGGCCGAGGCCGCCGGAGAAGCGGGCTTCTCGCATGTCGGCTTCACCATCGAACCGGAGAGATGGGACGCCGCAATGGCGAGGCGAACGAAGGACGCCATCGCGAATCACGGCCTTTCGGTGCTCGATGTCGAGGTCGTCTGGATACCCGAAGGCGGCGGCGTCATCGACGATCACCGCGCGATTATCGATGCCGGGGCGGAACTGGGCGCTGCCAACGTCCTCGTCGTCAGTTCGGAGCCGGACACCGCCTGCACCGCCGAAGCGCTCCACAGTCTCTGCGAGCATGCCGCGCCCGCGAACATGCGCGTCGCCATCGAATTCCTGATGATCACCGCGATCCGCTCGCTCGATCAGGCGCTGGCGGTGATCGCCGCCTGCGACCATCCGGCGGCGGCGATACTGATCGACACAATCCATTTTCGCCGCGCCGGTCATGCGCCGGACGCTCTGGCGGCGGTCGACTCCGCGCTGCTCCCCTATGCGCAATTCTGCGACGGTCCGGCGGACTGCGCCGATAATTTCGAAAGCTATATGACCGACGCGCTCGATCTGCGCAGCGCCCCCGGCGAAGGCGACCTACCGCTGGCCGATATCCTCGGCCACCTCCCCGACGCCATCCCGCTCAGCCTCGAAATCCGCTCGAAAGTGTATCGCGACCGCCACCCCGACCCCGCCGCCCGCGCCAAAGCCGTCCGCGAAGCGAGCCTCGCCTGGTTCGCAAAAAATGGTCTCTCCGTCGCCTGAAATTCTTGCCGTATCAAAGCCGTCATTGCGAGCGCAGCGAAGCAATCCAGTGCGGCAGGCGATGGCGCTCGTTGCTCTGGATTGCCGCGTCGCTTCGCTCCTCGCAATGACGAAAAACCCTCTGTCCCTGTCCACCTGATGTACGCGGTTGCGAATGACAATGATTGAAATTTCAGGATTGGGCCGGTAGCAAAACCAAGAGGCTCCGGTGTTTCGGACGATTATCAGGCGAGGGCGCAAGCATTCGTCTCTGGAGCCTCAACTCTTTCTTCTTTGCGGCTTCGCCTCTTTGCGTGAGACCCTATTCTACCCCCGCCCGCTCTAACTCTGCGTAATATAATCCCGCATCGCCGCCGCATCGGCCTCGATCCGGTCCATCCGGTATTTGACGAGATCGCCGATCGAGACGAAGCCGATCATCTCGCCATTTTCCACCACCGGCAGATGCCGCACCCGCCGCTTGGTCATCAGGCCCAGCGCGGAGAGCGCGTCCTCGTTCTTGCCAACGGTGATCGGCGGCGAGGTCATCACCTCGCGCACGGTCAGATCGAGCGCCGCCTGCCCGTCCCGCGCCAGACAGTAAACCAGATCGCGCTCGGACATGATGCCGACGACCGTCAGCCCCTCGACCACCGGCACCGCGCCGATCTTCTTGTCGGCGAAGATAGCGATCACTTCGGAGACTTTCGCCCCCGGTACCGCCGTGATCGTGTCGAAGCCCTTGTTTTCGAGGATCATGCTGATGCTCATCGCGACTCTCCCATCGGTCGCGCCTGTCGGCAAGCGCGACTCATGGTTGATAGTCTCATTTTTCGCCGCCAAAGGAAAGCGATGACGCACGACAGGCACGAACCCGGTGGGCCGGGGCTCGACGATCCGGATTATGCCCACTTCGCCTGGGCGCGCTTTCGGCGCATCCTCAAATGGATGGCACTGGTCTCGGCACTCGCCGGGTTGGCGGCGGTGCTATGGATCGCCTGGATGCGCGAAGGCCTGACACCGGGCCTTGCGCTGGCGACCTTCTTCGGCGTCGCACTGACGATCTTCATGGCGGCGGCGCTGATGGGACTGGTGTTCCTGAGCAGCGGCACCGGCCATGACGAGGATGTGGAGAGATTGGATTGATGCGCCACGCGGGGGTAAGCCATTGAGAGAGGTAAGGGGAGTATTTTTGAACATCGGCGACTATCTCGATCAGGTCCGCGCGCAATATGACAGCGGCCACGCGACCGAACACAGCTATCGCCCCGCCTTGCAGGGACTGTTCGATAGCATCGACCCGGCGCTCACCATCGTCAACGAACCCAAGCGCAGCGATGCGGGGATGCCCGATTTCCTGTTCCAGCGCGGCGATGTGCCGGTTGGCTGGGCGGAAGCGAAGGATATCGACAAGGATGTCATCCGGCTCAAGGGTTACAGCATCGAACAGCGCAAACGCTACGAAAAGGCGTTTCCGAATCTGATCTATACCAACGGCGTGGACTTCGAGTTTATTCGCGACGCCGAGCCGGTGCATTTCGTCTCGATTGCCGATTTCCTGATGGGGTTGCAGCCCAATCCGGACAGATTCGACGAACTCGCGCGGCAGCTAAAGAATTTTGCCGAAGAGCAGCCGGTCACGATAAAATCCGCGCAGAAACTGGCCGAGCTGATGGCGGCCAAGGCGGCGATCATCAAGGACGAGATCGGCATCGCGCTGTCGCAGGACGCGCAACTGCGCTCGACCCTTGCCAGCCAGTATAAAGGCTTCAAGGCCGATCTGCTCCCCAATCTCACGACCGGCGAATTTGCCGATATCTATGCCGAGACAATCACCTATGGCATGTTCGCCGCGCGGCTCCACGATACCAGCCTCGATACGTTCAGCCGCGCCGAGGCGCTGGAGCTGCTGCCCAAATCGAACCCGTTCCTGCGCGATCTGTTCGGCTATATTGCCGGGCCCGCGATACCCGACCGGCTGCGCTATATTGTCGACGATCTCGCCGCCGTGCTCCGCGCCTCCGATCCGCATTCGCTGTTTCAGGATTTCGGGAAATTCACCGCGCGCAACGATCCGTTCGTGCATTTCTACGAGACGTTTCTGGGCGAATATAACCCAAAGAAGCGCAAATCGCGCGGCGTCTGGTATACGCCCGAGCCGGTGGTGGATTTTATCGTGCGCGCGGTAGATGATGTGCTGAAAACCGAATTCGGGCTGGCCGATGGACTGGCCGATACGAGCAAAGTTACGGTCGATTGGGATACGGGCGAGACCGACAAGAAGGGCGAGGCGGTTACCGTCAAGCGCGAGATGCACCGGGTGCAGATACTCGATCCGGCGACTGGCACCGGCACGTTTCTGGCCAAGGCGATCCAGACGATTAGCGACCGGGTGAAATCACGCGCGCCGGGCAAATGGTCGGGCTATGTCGAGAGCGACCTGATCCCGCGCCTGCACGGGTTCGAGCTGCTGATGGCGAGCTATGCCATGTGCCATATGAAGCTCGATATGATGCTGCGAGATACCGGCTACACGCCGTCCGACACGCCGCCGCGCCTGTCGGTCTGGCTGACCAATGCGCTGGAAGAAGGCGAACGCGAAGTCCGCGATCTGTTTTTCACTGCGCTGGCCGACGAAGCGCGCGGCGCGAGCGAGGTCAAGCGCCAGACGCCGATCATGTGCATCATCGGCAACCCGCCTTATTCGGGCGAGAGCGCCAATAAGGGCAATTATATCATGGGCCTGATGGAGGCCTATAAGAAGGAACCGGGCGGGAAGCATAAGCTACAGGAGCGCAACCCGAAATGGATCAATGACGATTATGTCAAATTCATCCGGATGAGCGAGAATATGATCGCGCAGAATGGCGAGGGCATTCTCGGCTTTATCACCAATCACGGCTATCTCGACAATCCGACCTTCCGGGGAATGCGCTGGCATCTGCTGAATACATTCGACAAAATTTATGTGCTCGATCTGCATGGCAATGCGAAAAAGAAAGAGGTGTCGCCGGATGGATCGCCGGACAAGAATGTGTTCGATATCCAGCAGGGTGTGGCGCTGTTTATCGGTGTGAAAAAAGCGGGTGCGAATAAGGAAAAGCCACTGGCCGAGGTTTGGCATGGCGATTTATGGGGAAATCGGAAGGCCAAGAACGAGGCGTTGTGGGCGAATGGGCGCTCTGATCTTCTATCGGAAAAATTGCCGAATAAGGGTCCGCAGTTTCCGTTTGTTCAACGGGATTTTGAATTGGAAGAATCCTATCGATCCGGTTTCTCGGTTGCCGATTTAATGCAAACAAATTCCATAGGAGTGGTGACGGGCGCAGATAAGACTTTGGTGAATAGTGCAAAGAGCCCTTCGATCAACGCTGCCGAAATTGGTGATAGCTTTAACGCTGACCTAATTCAGACATTCAGTTATCGACCGTTCGAACGTGCGAATATCTATTATTGTCGGAACAAGATCGAACGAGATCGGTGGGAGGTGATGCAACACTACCTTTCTCCCAAAGTGAATCTTGGATTGCTTACGACTAAAGCCTTGAGGGATCACGAGTTCGCACACGTCTTTGTGACGACACAAATTAGCGAGGCGATTTTCCTTTCCGGAACGACTGCCTCGAACGCAATGAACTTCCCCCTCTACCTCTACCCCGATGAAGAATCCGAGCAGGGCGATGCCTTTGCCGCCACCGGGCGCAGCGTCAATTTCGATCCCGCGCTCTATGCGGAGATATGCGCGCGGGCTGGGCTGGAAATCTCCTCTCCCCTTGAGGGAGAGGATCAAGGAGAGGGGCCGGCGGCGTCTGCCGCCGAAAAGACTCTTCGAACCGATGCGGTGAAAGAGGTATATTCAGCCGCAGACGCGGCTGGCCCCTCATCCGGCCCG
>JBGTHW010000226.1:0-6323 GCA_041746035.1 Parasphingopyxis sp. | reverse complement strand
CGCCGCGCGACGGGCGTTTTCGACGCGCCAGCAATTGCGGGGAGGTTCGAACAGGCTCATGCGGTTCCTTCATACAGGGGATGGGCGGCAGGGGAAGCGGGTAATTTCCGGCGACCGGAGAAGGCGGTCACGCAAAGACGCAAAGAGGAGGTTTTCGCGCGGAGGCGCGGAGGCGCGGAGGGTTTTGGCGCGATTGCGGTGCCAGTTTCTCTTCGCGTCTTTGCGTGAATCGAAGCGGTCGCCTGCGGCCCGCTGCGCTCGCAATGACGGCGTTGGCTTACCCTAAAATCATCAGACTCTAACCCCTCCGCTGAAGGGGAGGGGATTTGCTCGCCGCACCGGATCGACTTCACTGAAATGTCCGCGCCGCCTCCTTTAGCGAGGCGCGCATCGTATCGAGGGTTTCCTTCCCGCTGTCGCGGCGCCAGGCCATGAAACACGGATAGGCGAATTCGGGTGCATCCTCGACCAGGAATAGCTCGCCCCGGTCGAGCGCGCGCCGCGCCATGCCGAGCGGCACAAAGGCGGCAGCGCCCTCGCGCACCAGCCAGGGAATAGCGAGCGCGCTCATATCGAGCACAAGCCCCGGCGCGGGCTCTTCCTCCTCCAGTTGCGCGAGCACTTCCGCCGTGATCCGCGCGCCGCCGCGCACGCGGACATAATTGTCGCGCCAGGGCCGCGACCGGTCCGCCGTCACCATCGCGATCCGGTCCTCGAACAGCAGCTCGACCCGGATATCGGCGCGGCGCACCGGATCGTAAAGCAGGGCGATATCGAGCGAACCATCGGCGAGACGCCGGTTGAGCTGTTCGGGCACATCGATCGTGATCTGTAGCGCGATTTCGGGATGCGCCGCACGATATCCGGGCAGCCAGTCCAGCAACAGCCCCGGCCACATCGAATATTGCCCGCCGACCGACAGCGATCCCGCCAGTTGCCCGGGTCTGCCGACTTCGCCGCGCCCGGCCTCCCAGGCGCGGATCAGGGCATGGGCGTGGGGGAGGAAGCGTTCGCCGTCGCCGGTCAGGCGGCACCCCTGTTTGCCGCGATCGAACAGCCGCCCGCCCAGCCGGGCTTCGAGCCGGGATATGCGGGCGGTGACGGTGGAGGGGCTGGCATGGACGCGCGCGGCGGCATCGGCGAAACTGCCGCTTTCGGCAGCGGCAACAAAAGTGCGGGCGGCATCATATTCCATATCGTCCGGCTCCTGTCATTCGAATAACCCGAATATACGCTCCATACAATTGCGCTTTACAGAATTATGCCGGTAGCCGAAATGGAGGGTGCATTGCGTTTTATGTGCAATGGACTGGCAGTGCCGGTCGCGAGCGATCGCGACCGGAATCATACAGGCGGCGATTTGCGCATGGAAATCGCACAGGATGGCGGCAGCAACCCCCCACTTTCGCTGCTCATCCGCCGCGCAGATACCGCTTTGCCGATCCATGCGGCGGTCGCACGCCGCGCGCATATGAAGATGCCGTATCCAGGGCCGGTCTCCCCTTTTGGGGCCGCGCCAGGGAAACGATAAAGCCCCCGGCCGGTGTTGTGCCTACTCCGCCCGCCGGGGGTTTTTTATCCGGGGCACCGAAATAGCGAAGCGCGCGCCGGGACCGGGCGTTTTTCCGGAGCGGGGGCTAACGGTCTGGCCCTCGACAAACCCCGTCCGCGCCGCCACACTCGCGCGATGGCGAAGCAGAAAATCCACATAAAGCGCGAAACACCCGAACGTCCCACCTTCGGACCGGAAACCGAAAAGCTCGCGCCCGGGGAAACCCGGGTCGAGGGTGCGAAGGTCAAGGGGCCGCGCATCACGATGGGGCGCTCGATCGCCAAGGCGATTTCCTGGCGCACCGTCGGCACCATCGACACGCTGATATTGTCCTGGCTGCTAATCACCTATCTCGGTCCGCTGTTCGGGATGGAGAATGACGAGGGCGAGGCGCTGCAGGCGGCGAGCTATATCGCGATCACCGAGGTCGCGACCAAGATGGTGTTTTATTTCCTGCACGAGCGTTTCTGGGTGTGGCTGGACTGGGGGACATCGGTCGTCGATGGCAAGCGCAAGGAAACCTATCGCCGCAGCACGACCAAGACCGCGACCTGGCGAACCATCGCCTCGCTCGATACGATGGTGCTGGCCTATATCTTCACCGGCAATATCGCGACCGCGATCTCGATCGGCAGCCTCGAGATTATCACCAAGCTGATCCTCTATTTCTTCCATGAGCGGGTGTGGTCGATCGTCCCGTTCGGGATCGTCCATGCGGCACCGACGGTGGACGAGATCGAGAGGGAATGAAAAAGGGGGACACAATACTTATTTCATTGCGAGGTTTGCCGGAGGAGCTACCGGAGCGGTGAAATAAGTATTGTGTCCCCCTTTTTCGCATTGAGCCTGTGGCGAAATGCACAGGCGCGGCTGGCAGCGCCGATACCGGGAGCATGTAATCGACGATGCCGACGCCCCCGCGGCGTCTATCGCCAGTGGCGTTGCAAATCGATGAACCGACGGGACGCGTGCATTTCGGCAAGCCTCAATGCACCCTACTTGCATTGCGAGATCTGCCAAGGAGGCCAGCGCAGCGGTGAAATAAGTATTGTGTCCCCCTTTTCATCCCGCCTTGATCGCCACCGGCATATGGGTAAAGCCGTGGAGGAAGGGGCTGGCGAGGCGCTGCCAGTCGCCGCGTGGTTCGATGCGGATGTTCCGCGCGACGATCTCTTCGATATAGATTGCCAGCTGCAATTCGGCGAGCCGCGCGCCGACGCAGCGATGGATGCCGAAGCCGAAGCCGATATGGCGGCGGGCGTTTTCGCGGGCGACATCGAAGCGGTCGGCGTTTTCGAACACGCTTTCGTCGCGATTGGCCGAGAGATACCAGAGGATCAGCTTCTCGCCGGCCCGGATCGTCTGCCCGTCGAGCTCGCTGTCTTCGGTCGCGGTGCGGCGCATATGGGCGACCGGCGACTGCCAGCGGACGATTTCGCTGGCCGCATTGGGAATGAGGGCGGGGTCGGCGCGGAGTTTGCCGAGTTCGTCTGGCCAGCGGTCGAGCGCATCGATCAGCCCGGACATCGAGTTGCGCGTGGTATCGTTGCCGCCGACGATCAGCAGCGCGATATTGCCCATGCGCTCGGCGGGCGGCATCTGGCCCATCGCGTCGGAATGAATGATGCGGCTCATCACGTCGTCGGTCGGCGGTGCGCTGCGTTTTTCCTCCAGCAGCGCATCGAAGCGCACCAGCATCTGCATCATCTGCTCGGTCCATAAAGCGGTGCGTTCCTCGCTACGGTCCGGCGAGACCTCGCTCGCCCAGTCGGACCAGCGCTTGAGATCGTGGCGTTCCTCCCAGGGAAAATCGAACAAGACGCAGATCATGCCGATGGTCAGCGGGATCGAGACCTGCTCGACCCAGTCGAAGGGTTCGCCGCGCGGCAGGCTATCGAACAGGTCCTTCGTGCGGCGGCGGATTTCCTCTTCGCGGCGCTTCATCTCGCTGGGGTTGAAGGAGGGCTGGACGACGCGGCGCTGTTCGGTGTGGCGGGGGCGGTCCATGGCGATGAAATTGTCGAACGCGATTTCCTCGACCGGATCGACGATGGTGATCGCGTCCTGCGAGGAATAGAGATCGGGCAGCGCCTCGACCTGCTGGATCAGCCGGTGCGAGGCGACCGACCAATAGGGTCCATAGGGGCTTTCGGGGCACCAGCTGAGCGGCATGGTTTCGCGCAGCTGCGCGAAGGGCTCCTGCCAGCGGTCTTCGGTATAGAGCGCGGCGTCCGAAACGTCGATCGGGGTGAGCGGGCGGGCGGTGTTGCGGGCGGGGGCGGCGGTGGTGTCGGCGGTGGTGTCGGCGGTGGTGGTGGCCATGGGGTGTCTCCTGCGGGTGCGGGGAGAGGATAGCAGCGGCGGCGGAGCGGTGGAAGGGTGCGCCGCGAGGCCGGGAAAAGGGGGACACAATACTTATTTCAACGCTGCGCTGGCCTCCCTGACAAACCTCGCAATGAAATAAGTATTGTGTCCCCCTTTTTCCCCTTTGGCGCGCTCACATCGGCGGGTTGGCGATGCGGTCGTCGCGCACCGCTTCGGGGTTTGCCGTCACCTGGACCGCCATTTCGGCGAGTTCCTCCGGGATATACCAGTGGAGCTTGTTCCCCTCATACGCCTGCCACGCGACCTCGGCGACGGCGGCGGCGGGGAGGGGACGCCACGGGCCTTCGGTGGGCAGCATCGCCTTCATTTCGGGCGGCAGCATCCCGGTGTCGATGATACCGGGCAGGATATCGGCGACGCGAATGCCGTCCGCCGCGAACTCGACCGACAGCGCCTCGGTCAGGCCCTTCACCGCGTGCTTGGTCGCCGAATAGACGGCGAGATTGGCGGTGCCGAAAATCGCCGAACCCGAACAGGTGGAGAGGCACAGCGCGTTGTCGGTGGCCTTGAGCAGTGGGTGGGCGGCGTGGATCAGGCTCATGCCGCCGATGAAATTGACATCGATAACCGCCATCGCGGTGTCCCACTCGAGGCTTGCAAACGGCCCCTTGGCGTCGATGCCGGCATTGGAGAAGAGGAGATCGAGCGTGCCGCCGGTGCGCGCGCCGAACGCATCGAGCGCGGCGATCACCGCGCCACGGTCGGCGACATCGAGCGGCGCGGTGAAGACCGTATCGGAGGCGAGTTCGGTTGCGAGCGCAGCCAGCCCCTCTTCATTCCTGTCATAGCATCCGGTCAGCCAGCCCTTGGAGGCAAACAGCGTCGCGGCGGCCTTGCCGATGCCCGACGCCGCGCCGGTGATAAAGATCGATTTTCGGGTGTCGGGCATAGCGGCTGGCCTTGTGTTGCGGTGGGTTGCGGCGGGTTGGGGGAGAGTACTGTATCGGCGAGCGCGAGGAAGTGCCAGAGCCGAAGTGCAAAGGGGCCATCGCTCATTCAGAGAGAAAAAGGGGGACACAATACCTTTTTCGCCACTGCGCTGGCCTCCCAAACCAACCTCGCAATGAAAAAGGTATTGTGTCCCCCTTTTTTTGCTAAAAAGCCTCTCCGTCGCGGTGCGGTCCTGAACGGATCGCTGCCATATCGGCGGAGAGGCCGGGCGGGGCCTGCGGCCCCGTCGATTGCCGGAACGGACCTAACCGTCACCGGATGCGACTCGCATAGCAGGTTTTGGGGGCGAGGTCATCTTCTGTCTGGCACGGCGGTTCCGGGGACCGTTCGCTTCGGAAGCCGGGTAATCGGAGAAGCGGGGCGGCGCTGGCCCTCACCAACTCCGTTATGAAAATTTCTCGCTTCGCTTTGAAATTTTACAAGCTCCGTTTCCTCTCCCGCTTTGCGGGAGAGGAGATTTCCGTGCTTTTCACTCATCACCTTTAATTTATAAAGTGCACTTGACATTCAAGTTAACTTTGAAATATAAAGTTTCTGAGAATCGAAACCGATTCGCATAACCGACCCGGAAAACGGGCCAAGTGTTCAGGAGAACCATAATGACCAAGACTATCGCAACCACCCTGCTTGTCGCCGCCGCCGCAATGATCGCGGCGCCCGTCTCCGCCGCGCCGCTGACCGTCAACGTCACCGGCGTCAGCGATGCGGGCGGGCAGCTGTATGTTTCCGTGCAGCGCGAGGACCAGTTCATGCAGCAGGAGGGGGTGGCCGGCGAGATCGTGCCGGCACCGACGGCAGGCGATCACAGCTTCACCTATGACGTGCCCGAAGGCGATTATGCGGTGACGATCTGGCATGACGATAATGGCAATGGCCGGTTCGATATGGGCGCGGACCGGATGCCCGAGGATGGCTGGGCGATGGTGAACGGGGCACAGCTGCGCGGGGAACCGGCGTTCGATCAGGTAAAGACCAGCGTGACTGCCACGGGCGCGAGCGTCACCCTGCCGATGATTTACGGGCGGGGCGAGTAGGGCACTTACATCAGGATGCCAATTCGAGAGGAGACCGGACCATGAATCCCGCATGGATATTTCTCGCCGCCGCCATCATTCTGGAAGTCGTCGCGACATCGCTGCTCAAGCTGTCGGACGGGTTCGCGAAATGGCACTGGGGCGCGCTTTCGATTTTCTGCTATTCGATGTGCTTCTGGGTGTTCGCCCCGGCGCTCAAGGTCATTCCGATCGGCGTCGCCTATGCGATCTGGGCGGGAATGGGGATTTTCACCATTACGGTGATCGGCGCAACGCTGTTCGGCGAACGGCTTGGCTGGCTGCAATATGCATTCATCGCGATGATCCTCGTTGGCGCGGCCGGCCTGAAAGCATCGACCGAAATCTAACGAAGGACATAAGGACACGATCATGACCGAAGA
>JBGTHW010000225.1:0-5260 GCA_041746035.1 Parasphingopyxis sp. | reverse complement strand
AGTTCAGGCCCGCGCGGCCCTGTTCCGCGACCTCGCCCAGCGTCGTTTCGCGCCCCGCCGCGGCGGCCTCGCCCAGCAACAGCGCAGTCCCCGACGGCGCGTCGACCTTGTGGCGATGGTGCATCTCGACAATTTCGATATCCCAGCCCTCGCCGAGCCGCGCCGCTGCATCGCGGACGAGGTGCGCGAGCAGGTTGATGCCGAGGGAAGTGTTGGCGGCCTGGAGTATCGCAATATCCGCAGCGGCCTCGTCGATCAGCGCGTGGTGGGCTTCGCCTAGCCCGGTCGTGCCGATCAGGATCGGTGTTCCCGCGCCGCGTGCCGATACGAGATGTGCCTCCAGCGCACCTGGCACCGAAAAATCGACCAGCACATCGCTCGCCGCCGCCAGTGCCGGCGCATCTCCGCCGTGATCGACGCCGCCGGCACTATCGATGCCCATCGCTTCCGCCATGTCCGCGATGGCCTTGCCCATCCGGCCTTCGCTGCCGAGAATGCCTATGCTAATCATATATCCAGTTGGCGCGATGGTGCGCTGCTTTCACTGCCCAAAAATCGAGACAGGACGCCCTTAATTTGACATGTTGACACTGGGTCGGGTGGCGCATCGGGTCCGTTAAGTTGACATGTTGACACTGCGTGGGATGGCAGATCGCGTTCGTTAAGTTGACACATGCTTGACACATGGCGGGGTCTGTTCGCGCAGCACGAAGAGGGGCGAATCGTCATGCGAATTTCATGGCAGACAATTCCCTACATTTACAGCCTTGCTTGCCGCGCGGTGCCGAGCAGCTAAAATGCGCCGCATGAAAGACATTCGCAACATCGTGATACTGACCGGCGCAGGCATATCCGCCGAAAGCGGGGTGCCGACTTTTCGCGGGCCGGACGGGCTGTGGGAGGGGCAGCGGGTCGAGGATGTCGCGACGCCGGAAGCCTATGCGCGCGACCCCGATCTGGTGCTCGATTTCTACGATCAGCGGCGGGCTAATCTGGCGAAGGTCGAGCCGAACGCGGCGCATCGGGCGCTGGGGCGGCTCGATGCGGCGTGGGAGGGCGAGTTGCTGATCGTTACGCAAAATGTCGACGATCTGCATGAGCGCGGCGGGGTCGAGTCGAAAAAGGGTGGGCGACTGCTGCATATGCATGGGGAGTTGCTCTCGGGATGGTGTCTGGCCTGCAATGCGCGCGGGCCTGTTTACGGCGCGATGCGCGACCGCCCGGCTTGCGCCCAATGCGGAGAGCGCGGCCATGTCCGCCCCGATATCGTCTGGTTCGGCGAAATGCCTTACCGGATGGAGGAGATCGACGCCGCGCTTTCCCGCTGCGACCTGTTCGTCTCCATCGGCACATCGGGCGCGGTCTATCCGGCGGCGGGCTTCGTGCAGAGCGCGAAATATGCGGGCGCGCAGACGCTCGAACTCAATCTCGATCCGAGCGAGGGAAGCGTGTTTTTCGACGAGAGCCGGATGGGACGAGCGGGGGAGCTGGTGCCGGAATGGGTGGAAAAAATTTTGGCCAATTGACATTATTGGTAACCGTATTACGTAATACGATATGGAGATGAGCAAAATCACCACGAAATATCAGGCGACCGTACCGGCGGATATTCGCGCCGCTCTCGGACTTAGCGCGGGCGACAGCCTGGCTTGGGAAGTCGAGGACGGGGAAGTAAGGGTTCGTAAGGCCGAACCCGTCGATCTCGCTTTTGCCGCAGCGGTGAGCGCGACGCTCGACGAATGGATGAGCGATGCGGACGAGGAAGCCTACCGTGATTTATGAGGCGGGCGACGTCGTCGTCGTCCCGTTTCCCTTTACCGATAAGGCAGTATCGAAACGTCGACCGGCATTGGTGATATCGAGCAACCAAAATTTCGGCGAGAAATCGAGACAGTCGGTTTGCGCGATGATTACCACTGCGAAGCAATCGACATGGCCGCTCGATACGCCCATCGACAATCTCGATGCTGCGGGTTTGACGGCGCAGTCGGTAGTGCGTTTCAAACTTTTTACGCTGGATAATCGACTTGTGGTACGCCGAGCGGGGCGGTTGGCTACGGACGACTGGAGTAAAGTGACGGCTTCGCTAGCAAAATTGATAGATTTCTAGTGTAAGCTCATTCTTCCAAACCGCTATCGGAAGCAGGGCACGCATCGCCGGAAGCGGTTCGAAAATCGTAGCCAAAACAGCGGACGAAAGCATCGACGACGTGCAAGTTCATTGGCCAGCGCGCCGCATCCTCGGTAGGATTTCCGTCTTCGTCGAGAAATTCCTCCGTATCGGTAGCGCAGCAAGGCGTGCACGCGCGTCGCGCAACGCTTCGCGATTTCCGCGCAAAAAGGCGACGGACGCATCCATATAGATATTCCAGCCGAACGGATCTTCGTCATGACGGGCCATCTCGAAAAGATCGATTGCCCGGCTTGTCTCTCCAACTGACGCCCGCAACTGTGCTTCATGAACATAGAGTGTGGTGTTGTCAGACAGACCAAGTGTTGAGCGATATATTTGAACAAGGTCGGCGGCTGCTTCATAACATCCCTCACGGTTGGAAACGCTACGCCAGCCGTCCGGGCCCTGGTCGAAAGAGAACCAGTCCATCGCCAGCATGGCTTCGCGATCATGGGCACAGCGGGGTTGGGGTGGTGGTTCGGCCGGGAAGAGTAGGGCGATAAACAGGGAGAGCATGGTCGCTTTCTATCTTTTCCGTCATTCCCGCGAAAGCGGGAATCGCGCTTTCTTTTCAACCTATCGTTCCGCAAGACATATCGAGGCCGTGTAAAACCAAAGCGGGATTCCTGCTTTCGCAGGAATGACGGACAAGTCGTTACTCCACCCAGTCCAGCCCGATATCGCGATAGAGGCTGCGGTCTTCGTCCCAGTTTTCCTTCACCTTCACATGCAGAAAAAGGTGAACCTTCTTGCCCAGCATCTCGCCGAGTTCCCTGCGCGCTTTCTCGCCGATTTCCTTTATCCGGCTGCCGCCTTTGCCGAGCACGATGGCTTTTTGCGTGGGGCGGGCGACGTAAATCTGCTGGCGGATTTCGACCGAGCCATCGGGCTTTTCCTGGTAGCTCTCCGTGTTCACCGCGCTCGCATAGGGGAGTTCGTTGCGCAGTTGCAGATAGAGCTGTTCGCGGGTGACTTCGGCGGCGAGCAGGCGCTGGCTGGCGTCGGAGACCTGGTCTTCGGGGAAATGCCACGGCCCTTTGGGCATGGCCTCTATCAGCGCGGATTTGAGTTCCGCGACGCCATCGCCGGTGGTCGCAGAGACGAAGAACGTATCTTCGGTTTCGAGCAGTGCGTTGAGTTCGGCGGTGAGGCGGAGGAGATCGTCTTTTTTGGCGACATCGACCTTGTTGAGGATGAGTATTTTCGGCTCGGGGCGCTTGCGCAGGCTCTCGACCATGGCCTCGATATCCGCTTTCAGTCCTGTCTTGGAATCGACGATCAGCGCGATCATGTCCGCGCCTTCCGCGCCGTTCCACGCCGCCGAGACCATCGCCCGGTCCAGCCGCCGTTTGGGCGCGAAAATGCCCGGCGTGTCGATCAGGACGATCTGCGTGCTGCCCTCGATGGCGATGCCGAGCAGGCGGGTGCGTGTGGTCTGCGCCTTGGGGCTGACGATAGCGACCTTCTGCCCGACCAGCGCATTGGTGAGTGTGGATTTCCCGGCATTCGGCGCGCCGACGATGGCGACGAAACCGCAGGATTGGGGTGTGGTATCTCTATTCATCCGTTCGTCCTGAGCTTGTCGAAGGACTGTTCTTTGTCCGCAAGCCAAAAAAAGTACGGCCCTTCGACAAGCTCAGGGCGAACGGGAGGGATATCATACCAGCATCTCCAGTAACGCCTTCGCCGCAGCAGTCTCGGCTTCCTGCTTGCTCGCGCCGGTCGCCTCCGCGCTTGCCTTGCCGGGGATTTCGACCCTGATCGTGAAGCGGGCATTATGATCGGGGCCGCTTTGTTTCGCCAGGCTGTAGACGGGCGGCGGGGACTGGTGGGCGGCGGCCCATTCCTGAAGGGCGCTCTTGGGGTGCTGCGGCGCGTTGGCCATGCCTTCGACACGGGTTTGCCAGGCGCGATGGATAAAATCGTCGGCCGGGCCAAAACCGCCATCGAGCCAGAGCGCGCCGATCAGCGCCTCGACGACATCGCCGAGCACCTTGTCGCTGTCCCCCGCGCCATCGTCTCGCGCCTGTTTGCCAAGGCGGATATGCGGCACCACGCCGATCTCGCGCCCGACCATAGCGCAGGTCGCGCCGGAGACAAGGCTGGCGAGACGGCTGTTGAGCAGGCCTTCCGCGTCGTTTGCGTGGAGGCGATAGAGCCAGCCCGCGATGGTGAGGCCGAGGACACGATCGCCGAGAAATTCGAGGCGCTGGTAATTTTCGTCGCCCGTGCTGGGGTGGGTGAGGGCGCGCTGGAAGATGGCGAGATCGCCGGGCACGTGGCCGAGGGTGGAGGCGAGCCATTCGGTGAGGGCAGGAGTGTCGGTCATGTCAACCGCCGTTCGCCCTGAGCTTGTCGGAGGGCTGCCCTTTCATCGCACCGATAAAAAGATAGTGCGGGGCTTCGACAAGCTCAGCCCGAACGGAAAACGCGATACTGCCCATATTCTAGAAACTTTCCCCGATCCGTTCCCATCGTGCGGCCCTGAACCAGCTCAGTGGATCGAGCCAGCTTGCGGTGCCGTCGGTCGACCAGAATATCACGAGCACACGTCCGACGATATTCTCCTCCGGCACAAAGCCGACACCGCCGTTGCGCGGGTGGAAGCGGCTGTCGGCGCTGCGATCGCGGTCGTCGCCGAGCAGGAAATACCGGCCTGCCGGGACTTCGTATTCGGGCGTGGTGTCGGCGGTCGATATGCCCGCATCGAGTATGGTGTAACTCTGCCCGTTTGGCAGCGTCTCGCGATAGCGCGCGACACGGCAGCGCAATGTTTCGTCCTCGCTGCGTTCCAGCCGGGTCTCGCCACCCGCGCCTGTTGGGCATTCTTCTTCGCCGGTCACGCTTTCGAGGAAATCGGCGATGCGGATTTGCGGTATCTCCTCGCCATTCAATATGACCGCGCCATTGCGCATTTGCACCCGGTCTCCCGGCAGGCCGATGACGCGCTTGACGACGGTAACGCTTGTATCGGCGGGGGAGCGGAAGACGACGATATCGCCGCGGACGGGCCGACCATTGCCCCACCGTCCCTCTATGAAGGAGGGCGAGAAGGGAAAGCTGTAGCGCGAATAACCATAGGGCCAT
>JBGTHW010000224.1:0-5656 GCA_041746035.1 Parasphingopyxis sp. | reverse complement strand
ACGCCGGTGCCGGGGCGGCGGCTGCTGGCGCGCGATGCGGCACACGCCCGCGCGCTGATCGCGGCGCTCGAAGCGATCACGGTACAGAACGGGCTGTCCTCCGCGCATGCCACCTTTATCGCCGAGGAGGACATCGCGCATTTCGAGGCGGCGGACTGGCTGATCCGCGAGGGGACGCAGTTTCACTGGGCCAATGATGGCTATGCAAGCTTCGACGAGTTTCTGGCCGCGCTGGCTTCTCGCAAACGCAAGGCGATCCGCAAGGAACGCCGCCGCGCTGTCGAGGGGCTGGCAATCGAACACATTACCGGCGCGGACCTGACCGAGGATCACTGGGATATCTTCTGGGAATTCTATCAGGACACCGGCTATCGCAAATGGGGGCGGCCCTATCTGACGCGCGAATTCTTCTCGCTGCTCGGCGAGCGGATGGCGGATAAAACGCTGCTGATCCTTGCGCGCCGCGACGGCCAGCCGATAGCAGGCGCGCTCAACCTGATCGGCGCAGATACCCTCTATGGCCGCTATTGGGGCTGCATCGAAGACGTGCCCTTCCTGCATTTCGAGCTATGCTATTATCAGGCAATAGACGCCGCCATCGAACGCGGACTGGCGCGGGTCGAGGCCGGCGCGCAAGGCGAACACAAGCTGGCGCGCGGCTATCAGCCGGTGCGCACCTGGTCGGCGCATTTCCTGCCGGACGCGGGGTTCCGGCGGGCGGTGGGCGATTATCTCGAAGCGGAACGCGTGGCGGTGGAGAGAGAGATCGCGTTCCTGGGTGAGATGGGGCCGTTTAGGAAGGGAGGGCGATGAGTATGTGGATATGGTGAGGTCACAATTTATTTCGATATTCTAGGCATGGCGTTCACCTCGACCGTAACGTGGGAAAGCCCGGCATGGAGGATCAGTTTTTCGCGATATTTTGCCGGTTCTCTTTTGCGCTCTGTCGTTAGCGCGACGATGGCGGCATGATGGCCCGGCCCCACCTGCCAGACATGGAGATCGGTGATCTGGTCTCCGGCTTCCTCGACGACAGACCGGATTTTGCTTTCCAGCGGATCGTCCTTCTGCCGATAATCGAGCATGGTCGATCCCGTATCCCGCATCAGTCCCCACGACCATCGGGCAATGACGAGCGCGCCTATTATGCCCATCAATGGATCGAGCCATATCCATCCATACATGCTGCCCGCTATAAGGGCGACAATGGCCAGAACCGATGTTAGCGCATCTGCGAGGACATGGAGATAGGCAGCGCGCAGATTCTGATCGCGGCCACGATGCGAGTGGCCGTGGTCATGATCGTGTTCGTGATGGTGTGAATGTCCATGATGATGGTCGTGGTCTTCGCGCAAGAGCCAGGCGCTAATCAGGTTCACGATCAGGCCGACTATAGCTACGAAAATCGCTTGCGGAAAGCTGATCGGCACAGGATTGGCGAGCCTGATCAGGCTTTCCCAGCCGATCAGCAGCGCGACCAGCGCCAGTATGATAGCGCTGGCAAATGCAGCCAGATCGCCGACCTTGCCGGTTCCGAACGTAAAGCGCGGGTTGCGGGCATTCCGGCGCGCAAAAAGATAAGCCAAGGCTGCGATAAGCATCGCGGCTGCGTGGGTGGACATATGCCATCCATCAGCAACCAACGCCATTGAACCGTAAATTGTCCCGGCGGATATTTCGACAATCATCATCACTGTGGTCAGGGCGATGACGAACCACGTTCGGCGCTCATTGCGCTCGTGATTGTCGCCCAAGAACACATGGTCGTGGCCCTGATCTCTGTTTGCCGCGTCCGATGAGGAGGTATTCATTTCAGATACGTCCGGATAGCCTGAATCAGGTCGGCAGCGCCTTGGGCGCGCTCACCGTCGCTGTCCGTTTCCGGATTGGAGACGTGTTCACGAACGTGATCTTCGATGAGTTCTATGGTCAGGCCATTTACTGCTCCGCGAACAGAGGCGACCAGATTGAGTATTTCCCCGCAAGGAGCCTTGTTTTCCAACGCCGTCTCCACAGCACCAAGCTGGCCCTTCAGACGTTTCACCCGTGCCAACAGCTTTCGATCATTAGACCCCGTGTGCGACATAGGATAGGGGGCTACCCTATCTATGGGATGAGTGCAACGTCGGACAGCAAATAGGGTGCATTGAGGCATTGCCGAAATGCACGCGTCGGCAGGACAATGGCATGGTCATTGCCTCTATTTCGCGGCCAAATCCTCGGTGTATATGTGTCTAGACACCTGAACGAGGATAGGATGACCGAACCCGCCCGATGGAATCTGAAGGTATCGCGCGACACCGACGTGGCGTTGCGCACGCTTCTCGCCGGGCGCGGCGCACGGAAGGGCGACCTTTCCCGCTTTGTCGAGGAAGCGGTCAATCGCGAGGTTCTGTTGCAGACCGCGAACGACATCCGCAAGCGCAACGCCGGACTGAAAGAGGACGAGATCGCCCGGCTGATCGAAGAAGAGCTCGGCGAAACGCGCAAGGAATTCTGGACCGCGACTAGGCGCTGAGCCGTGCGGGTTATTCTCGACACGAATATCCTGCTGAGCGGTCTGATCTCGCCGAGCGGTGTGCCTGCGCGGCTGATCGACGCCTGGCTCGACCGGCGGTTTATTCTTATCAGCCACCCGCTCCAGCTCGACGAGTTCCGGGCGGTCAGTCGGCGCGAGAAAATACGCGCGCTGATGCGACCGTCCGAGGCCGGACGGCTCGTCAACCAGATCGCCGCGCTTGCGGAGATGCCGGACCGGCTTCCGCCCGTCGAACGCTCGCGCGACCCGCGCGACGATCTCCTGTCCCTGAAGCGTCACGGTACATCGAAAATCGTCAGCGCATCCTCGCTCGCCGCCGAGATTGGCAGATAGGGTGCATTGAGGCATCGCCGAAATGCACGCGTCGGATGGGTGGATGTTTTTTGCGATGGTGCATTTCGCCAAGGGGCTCAATGCACCCTACGGGGTCCGCGTGCCGTGGAGGATTTACATCGGTTCGACGGGCGCTATGGGTTTTTGCATGAAACAGCTTCTTGCCGCCGCTCTTCTCCTCCTTGCCGTCCCGGCCATCGCCCAACCCGCGACGGGGCCCGATCCGCTGCTTACCGGCCACGATCTCTTCTCGCTCGAAGTGGCGAGCGATCCGCAGATCAGACCGGACGGGCGGGCGATCGCCTATGTTCGCAATTCCGGCGATATCATGACCGACCGCTTCCGGCCCTCGATCTGGCTGGTCGATAGTGCCAGCGGCGAGCAGATGCCATTGGTGACCGGGCCGGGGGCGCATAGCCAACCGCGCTGGTCGCCCGATGGCAGCCGCCTCGCCTATATCTCGACCGGGGACAATGAAACAGCGCAGATGTTCGTGCGCTGGATGGAGAGCGGCGAGGCGGTGCGGATTACCGGGCTGCCCAATTCGCCCTCCAGCATCGCCTGGTCGCCCGATGGCGCGCAGATCGCATACACCATGCTCTCGCCCGGCGATCCGCTGACGCTCGGCACGCCCGCCAAGCCGCCCGCGGGCGCGGAATGGGCCTCACCGCTCGAAATCACCGACACGGTCGTCTATCGCCGCGATGGTGCGGGCTATCTTCAGCCCGGATACAGCCAGGTGTTTGTCGTGCCTTCCGAAGGCGGTGCGCCGCGCCAGATCAGCTATGGCAACTGGCATCATGACGGCCCGCTGAGCTGGACGCCGGACGGTCGCAACATCCTGCTCTCCGCCAATCGCTCGGAAAACTGGGAACGCGAGCCGCTGGAGGGCGAGATTTACGCGCTCGATGTCGCGAGCACCGGCCTGACCGCGCTGACGGATCGCGACGGGCCGGATTTCGAACCCGCCGTATCCCCCGACGGACGCCATATCGCCTGGATCGGCTTTGACGACCGGCGGCTCGGCTATCACAACAGCCTGCTTTATGTCATGAATCGCGACGGCACGAACCGCCGCGCGCTGACCGAAAGCCTCGACCGCAGCGTCGGCTCCCCGATCTGGGGATCGGACAGCCGCGCGATCTATGTGTCCTATGACGATCATGGCGCGACGCGCATTGCCCGGGTGTCGCTGGGCGGCGAAATCCGGACGGTGGCCGAGGGGCTGAGCGGCGCGGGGCTGGACCGGCCCTATAGCGGCGGCGATTTCAGCGTATCGGATAATGGCACGCTGGCGGTGACGCGCGGTTCGGCGACGCGCCCGGCCGATGTCGCGCTAGTGCGCGGCGGCGATGCGCGGATGCTGACGCAGCTCAATGACGATCTGCTCGCCTATAAAAGGCTTGGCCGGGTTGAGCGGATCGAGGCGGCATCGTCCTTCGACGGACGCATGATCGAGGCGTGGCTGACTTATCCGGCAAATTATGCGGAGGGCCAGCGTGTGCCACTGATCATGGAAATTCATGGTGGACCGTTCGCCGCCTATGGTCCGCATTTCGCGACCGACAACCAGCTTTATGCCGCCGGGGGCTATGCCGTGCTGTCGGTCAATCCTCGCGGTTCGACGAGCTATGGCGCAGATTTCGCCAACCTGATCCATCATGCCTATCCGGGCAACGATTATGACGACCTGATGAGCATGGTCGATGCGACCATCGCGATGGGCGTCGCCGATCCCGAGCGGCTGTTCGTGACCGGCGGGTCGGGCGGCGGCGTGCTGACGAGCTGGATTGTCGGCACCACCAACCGCTTCCGCGCGGCGGCGACGCAAAAGCCGGTGATCAACTGGGCGAGCGAAGT
This sequence comes from Parasphingopyxis sp., assembly GCA_041746035.1. Taxonomy (GTDB): domain Bacteria; phylum Pseudomonadota; class Alphaproteobacteria; order Sphingomonadales; family Sphingomonadaceae; genus Parasphingopyxis. The sequence goes on along the minus strand of JBGTHW010000224.1, from coordinate 924 downwards.
GCTGACCTCGGACATTCCCAATCTTGTGGCGGATTACTGGTTCGGGGCGTTGCCCTGGGAAGACCCGCAGGCCTATTGGGCACGCTCGCCTTTATCGCTGATCGGGAATGTCGAGACGCCGACTCTGGTGGTGGTCGGCGAGGAGGACTATCGCACGCCGGTGAGCGAAGCCGCACAATATTATGCGGCGCTGCAACTGGCGGGCGTGCCGACGGCGTTCATTCGGATACCGGGCGCCAGCCATGGCGGCTATGCCGGGCGACCGTCGCAAAGCGCGGCGCGGGTGGCGGCGATACTGGCGTGGTTCGAGCGGTATCGCGATGGCGGTGCTGCAACCGGAACGGTAGCTGCCGGACAGTAGTTACGCCGCGCGGCGCATCGTTTCGTTCAGCCAGGCGCGCGCTTCTTTCTGCGCTTCGGCAATCTCGCGTGCGGTCATCTCGCCGGAAATCTCGGCGCGGCATTCCTGCGAACGCCGATGGCCGTTGACGGCGGCGAGATTGAACCATTTATGCGCTTCGATCAGATCGACATCGAGTCCCCCGGTGCCGGACGAGTAGGCGATGCCAAGATCGTAATAGGCTTCGATCTTGCCCGCTGCCGCATCTTTCAGGCGGCTCTCGATCAGAAAATTCGCGGTTTGTAAACTGTGCCCCATGTCAATTCCCCTTTGCTCTGACTTGCGTCGGAAGAAGGATTGGCGCGGTATGGATAATAAAAGGTTAATGGCAGGGAGAAGTTTTTTCATCCTCCCCAGCCCGAAGGGCGTCAGGGGAGGGGAACCGTTCGCGAAGCGAATGGTGGAGGGGCGCGAGCCGCAGGCGAGCGTCTGCGGCTGAGGGCGCTACGCTCGGCTTCGCCGCGCGCCCCTCCGTCAGCCCTGCGGGCTGCCACCTCCCCTGCGGCCTTCGGCCTGGGGAGGAT
>JBGTHW010000223.1:0-14254 GCA_041746035.1 Parasphingopyxis sp. | reverse complement strand
TGCGGGTGACCGCCAGCGGCTTCCGGCTGCCGCTGCGCGCGTCCTCCTTCACGGCGAGCGATGTCGCCGTCCGGCTCGGCCCGGAAGGGGGGCAGTCCGATCTCGATATCGCGATGCTGCAAGCCGCGTTCGTTTCGGGCGGCGTCGACGGGCGCTTTACCGGGGCGACGGGCAAGCTCTTCGCGGTGCCGATCCGGCTCGGCGATGCTGCGGGCGACTGGCGGTTTATCGACGGCGTTCTGGATGTCGGAGGCGTGACAGAGATTACCAGCACCGCCGAATCGCCGATGTTCGAGCCGCTGGTCTCGCGCGATCTCGCGCTGCATCTGGAGAATAATCTGATTACGATGACCGGCGGGTTGCTTGAGCCGAAAACCGCTGTCTCCGTCGCGACTGTCGATCTGCGCCACGATCTGAATGACGGCATCGGGCAAGCGATACTCGATACGCCGGTGATCGAGTTCAATTCGCGGATCCAGCCCGTTAATCTCACCCGTCTCGTGCTGGGCATAGTCGCCGACGTGAACGGGCTGGTGTCGGGCACCGGCACGATCCGCTGGGGGCCGGACGGGGTTTCGAGCGACGGCACCTACCGGCTGACCGATATCGATCTCGCCGCCCCGTTCGGGCCGGTCGAGGGGCTGAATAGCGAGATACATTTTACGAACCTCCTCGGCATGAATACCCAGCCGGGGCAGCTGGCGACGATCCGCTCGGTCAATCCGGGCGTCGTCGTCGATGACGGCCAGGTGCGCTATCAGCTGCTGTCCGCCAACCGGGTGGCGGTGGAGGGCGCGCGCTGGCCGTTCGCGGGCGGCGAGCTCATACTCGAACCGACGATCCTCGATTTCCGGGTCGATCAGGTGCGGCGGCTGACCTTCCGGGTCGAAGGGGCCGATGCCTTCCAGTTTCTCGAAGCACGCGATTTCGACAATATCTATGCGACCGGTCTGTTCGACGGGACGCTGCCGATGGTCTTCGACCAGAATGGCGGGCGGATCGAGAATGGCGAGATCGTGTCGCGCCCCGGCGGCGGGACATTTTCCTATACCGGCGAGATCAGCGACGTGAATCTGGGGGTGTTCGGCACGCTGGCCTTCAATGCGCTCGAACTGTTCCGCTATAGCGAACTCGCCATCCGCTTCGATGGCGATATCGATGGCGAGATGGTGACCAATCTGGAATTTACCGGGGTATCGCCCAATATCTCCCGCGAGGGCCAGAATTTTATCGTCCGCCGCCTGACGGGCCAGCTGGCGCAAATCCCGATCCGCTTCGACATCACCCTCAATGCCCCCTTCAACCGCCTGCTCTATTCGATAAGGCTGCTGGACGATCCCGGTTTTCTGGTGAATCAGGCGATTCAGGCACGGATAAGGGAAATACGGGCCGAACAGGGTGTTCAGCCTCCGGAAAGCGACGATCTGCCATGACGCATACCATATTGACGTTAAAGGAGAGCAATGCGACCCAAGGCCGGATGAAACGGATCGCCCCCGCCGGACTGGTGTTTGTCGCCACTGCCCTTGGGGGATGCGTGAGTGTTTCCGCGCCCGAGGAACCGATTGTGATAGAATTGAATATCAGCGTGCAGCAGACGGTTGACGTCAATCTGCAGCAGGATGTGGAAGATCTGATCGAAAGCAACCCGGACCTGTTTCCGGAATGAATGAGAGAAACAACATGACCAGTAAACGCACCGGAATTTTCGGCCTTCTTGCCGGTATCGCCGCCATCGGCGGCATCGCGGCGATCGCCCCCGCGCAGAACAGCGCCGTCAGCCAGGCGATATCGCAGGGCATCGTCGGCGAAACCGCCTCGGGCTATCTCGGTTTCGCGCAAACGCCCTCGGCGGATTTGCGCGCGCAGGTCGATGCAATCAATCTCAGCAGGCGCTCGGCCTTCGCCGATCTCGCCCAGCAGCGCGGCGTGACACGCCAGCAGGTCGCCGCGGAAACCGCCTGCAGCCGCCTGTCGAGCGTGCCCCAGGGCGGAGCCTATCAGCTGCAGGACGGCGTCTGGCGGACGCGCGGCAACACCGCGATCCCGACGCCGGGCTATTGCTGACACTCATATAATCCCGTCATTGCGAGCGCAGCGGGCCGAAGGCGACCGAAGGTCAACCGATCCAATGTGGCGCGCGTAACTCTGGATTGCTTCGCTGCGCTCGCAATGACGAAAGGTTGAAACGGTCACTTACTCAGCCACTGCGAAAGCCTCCCGATATTCCGGCCTTACCAGGGCCAGCAATTCCGGTGTCATCGCTGTCTCGACCTCGAAGATGCCCGCCGCTTGCCCTGTTCTTGTGGGGTTTTCCACTCCCCAATCTATCCCCAACTCGCCATGCCGCACTGCATCATAGCCGGTTGACTTGCCCCGGCCGCCCCCGTAAATGAGCCGGGCCTTGGCGGGGTCGCTCGCCTCCATGGGCGCGTCCGGCTTTCTAGGCTACAGGAGCAATCATGGCGGAGAACGAACCCGGGCGGAAAGCTCCTGTCGCAGAAGATGCGCGGTTGAAATCGCTCGATGAGCGGTTGAAGACCGCCCAGCGCGCGGAAGCTGTCCGGTCTGGGAGGCGGAATAAGGGGCCGGCAAAGGGGTTTTCCCAGGGGCACCGTATTCTGGCCGAACTGATCGGAGCACCGCTGGGTGGTGGCATAGTTGGCTGGTTGCTGGACCGCTGGCTCGAAACCTCCCCCTGGATCCTGCTGACGATGGTGTTCCTCGGGTTCGCCGTTGCCGTCAGGAATGTGTATAAAATTTCGCTGGAGCGCCCGGACTAGCTTTTGGGCGTTTCGTATTTGAAGAGAACGGGATTAGCGACGTGGCGCAAGGCGGCGATATCGATCCGATGCACCAGTTCGAGGTGCAACCCATTTTCGGGACGCTCGATCAGGGCAGCATTGCGTTCACCAACTCGACGATCTGGATGCTGGTTGCGCTCGCCGCGCTCTGGCTGTTTATGTGGGGCGGGATGAAGCGCCAACTCGTGCCCGGTCGCTGGCAGCTCGCCGTCGAGGGCATCACCGGCTTTATCAATAATATGATATCGACGAGCATCGGGCCCGAGGGGAAGAAATACATTCCCTATATCTTCACGATCTTCATGTTCATCCTGTTCGCGAACCTGCTCGGCCTGGTGCCGATAGGGGTGCTGGGCGGGCATCCCTTTACCGTGACCAGCCATTTCGTGATTACCGGGACGATGGCGATCATGAGTTTTGCGATCGTGCTGATCGTCGGCTTCTGGCGGCACGGCATCAGATTCTTTTCGCTGTTCGTGCCGCATGGCACGCCGCTGCCGATGGTGTTTCTGATTGCTCCGATCGAGTTCATCTCCTTCATGGTGCGGCCCTTCAGCCTCGGTCTCAGGCTGTTCATCGCGATGACGGCGGGCCATATTCTCCTGAAGGTGTTCGCCAGCTTTATCGTGCAGGCCCTCGGCGGCATTTCGGTTTCGGGCATTGTCGTCGCGATACTGAGCTTCGCGCTGATCATCTTCATCAGCGCGCTCGAGCTGCTGGTCTGTGCGATCCAGGCCTATGTGTTTGCGCTATTGTCCACGCTTTACATCAATGACGCGGTCAATCTGCATTGATCCGTTTCCACCCATCACCAGATATCAGAAAAGGGAGTTATTCAAATGGAACTAGAAGCTGCAAAAATGATCGGTGCGGGCCTTGCCGCCATCGGTGTCGGCGCTGCCGCCACCGGTGTGGGTAACGTGTTCGGATCGTTCCTCGTCGGGGCGCTGCGCAACCCGGCTGCCGCCGATGGCGAACAGGGCCGGTTGTTCATCGGCTTCGCGGCCGCCGAGCTGCTCGGCCTGATCGCCTTTACCGTCGCTATCCTGATCCTGTTCGTATTCTAGCCGGGCCGGGCACCGCAGCGGTGGTGCCCGTCGGCAGACGAACGGACATTCGCGATTAAGGTGCGGAATCCATGCCACAAATAGATCAGGTCATGATCAGCTATGCGTCGCAGATCGTGGCGTTGCTGATCGTGCTCGCCATCATCTATTTCGGGATCGCCAGGGCGATGCTGCCCAAGGTGCAGGATACCATCGATGCGCGCGCCAGGCGCGTCACCGACGATCTTGCCGCCGCCGATGCCGCGCATGAGAAAGCCGACGAGATCGAGGAAACCTATCGCACCCGGATGAACGATGCGCGGGCCAACGCCCATGGCGTGACAAGCGAGGCCAAGGCGAAAGCGGCTGCCGATACCGAAACGCGCATGGCGGTGTCCGATCGAAAGAACGAGGCAAAGCTCGCCGAGGCAGAAGCGAAGCTGGCGCAAGCGCGCGCCGCCGCGCTGACCGAGATCGAGGAGGTTTCGGTCGAGGCGACGCAGGATATCTATGCGCGGATCACCGGCAACAGCGTCGCCGAGGCCGAGGCGCGCGGTGCCGTGAAGGAGGCGATGGCCCATGGCTAATCCCAGCCCCCCCGCCGCCGACGAGGTGCATGACGACGCCGGCGTGATCGAAAGCCACATCGAGCAGGAAGCGCATGCCGAGCCGACGGCATTGTGGCTCGACGCCACCGGCTGGGTCTCGCTGGCGATGATCGCGGTGATCGCGATCATGCTCTGGAAGAAAGTGCCGGCGATAATCGGCGCGGCGATGGACAAGCGCATCGCCGCGATCCGCGCGGAAATCGACGAAGCCTCGAAGCTCCGCGCCGAAGCCGAAGCGATCAGGGCCGAATATGAAGCGAAAACGGCCAATGCGGATGCGGAAGCTGCAACGCTGCTGGGGCGGGCGCGGGACGAGGCGGGCGATATTGTCGCGCAGGCAGAAAAAGATGCGGATGCGCTGGTCGAGCGCCGCAGCCGGATCGCCGAAGACCGGATTGCGGCGGCGGAGCGCAGCGCGATTGCCGAGGTGCGGGCAAAGGCGGCGACGGCGGCGACGGCGGCGGCAGCGAGTTTGTTGGCCGACAAGCACGATGCGGCGGCGGATGCGAGCCTGATCGACCGGACGATTTCCGGGCTGGATGCAAGGTTGAATTAAGTGCTTGCCGGCAGCGCTTCGATTGCGCGCGGACTTCGAAATCACGCGTCCGGGCAATGTGCGACGGCCCATTCCTCCATCGCTGTCAATATCGGCTCCAGCGAACGACCGCGCTCCGACAGGCTGTATTCGACGCGGGGCGGGATTTCGCCATAGTCCTTGCGCACGACCAGCCCGTCGGCTTCCATTTCGCGGAGTTGCTTCGATAAGGTGCGGTGGGTGATGCCGCCGAGATCGCGCTGGAGCTGGTTGAACCGGCGTGTTCCTTTAAGCAGCCAGTAGATCACCATCATCTTCCAGCGCCCGGAGATCAGCGCCAGCGTCTGTTCGGTCGGGCATCTCGCCTTATCGTCCGTTTTCCGCGCTATTTTACAGTATCCTTTGGGACCGTACTTGTCATAAGATATATAGATATAATATCGCTTGCAACAACCCCGGATGCCCCGGCGGCGGGGCTAACCCAGCGCCGCCCTTTAAGGTGAACCCATGAAGAACATCGCAGACATCCTCCATTCCCACGGCAGCCACTGGGTCGGCGACGGCTTCCCCGTCCGCTCGCTATTCAGCTACCAGGGCAACACCGAGGCGATCGACCCGTTCCTGCTGTTCGATTATGCCGGCCCGCACAATTTCGCGCCCGCCGAGCGCCCGCGCGGCGTAGGCTCGCACCCGCATCGCGGCTTCGAGACCGTTACGATTGTCTATGATGGCGAGGTCTCGCACCGGGACTCGCACGGCGGCGGCGGCACGATCGGCCCCGGCGATGTCCAGTGGATGACGGCGGCGGGCGGCATCGTCCATGAGGAATTCCACTCGCCCGGTTTCACCAAGACCGGCGGGCCGTTCCGCATGGTCCAGCTCTGGGTCAATCTGCCCGCCAGCGATAAAATGGCCGCGCCCGGATACCAGGCGATTGCCAGCGCCGACATTCCTGTCGTCGAGCTGGCCGATTGCAAGGCGGAGGCGCGGATCATCGCGGGCGAACTCGGCGGCGCCAAAGGCCCGGCGCGCACCTTCTCGCCGGTCAATCTGTGGGATTTGCGGCTGGAGGCCGATGCCGAGTTTACGCTCGATCTGCCTGAGGGCCACAACACGATGATCGCCGTCCTCTCGGGTCATATCACGGTGAATGGCGAGCGCGATGTTGGCGAGGCGGAAATCGTCCGCTTCGAACGCGAAGGCGATGCGGCCCGCATCCGTGCCAATGGCGATGCGATGCTGCTGGTGATGACCGGCGAGCCGCTTGACGAGCCGGTGGTCGGTCACGGCCCGTTCGTGATGAACAGCATCGAGGAAATCCGGCAGGCGGCGGCGGATTTCAATAGCGGGCGGTTCGGGCGGATCGCGGCGTGAGGGAGCTGGGGTGAGGAGCAAGTAGAGTGCATTGAGGCTTGCCGAAATGCACGCGTCACATCATGGCGAGACTATAACGCACCTGTGCATTTCGCCATGGGCTCAATGCACTCTACATGATCGGTCGCGCGAAAGCCGTCTTTTCGCCCTCCATCCGCCGGGCTTTCGAACCGGGACACTGCCACCGCTTTACAAAACCTGCTTGCACCAATAGTATGATACTCGGAAGCAATAGGAGCATCGCATGGCCACGGTTCGCAAAACCATTACCCTGAGCGGCGATCAGAATGACTGGATCAAGGCGCAGATCGCGGGCGGGGGCTTTACCAATGACAGCGAATATATCCGCGATCTCGTCCGCCGCGATCGGGCGCAGCAGGACAAGCTGGTCAATTTGAAGGCCGCCATCGCCGAAGGGCTGGAGAGCGGCGTTTCGGACAAGAAGCTGGGCGATATATGGAATGCCGCCGAAGCACGTCATCGCGCCGCGAATGGCTGAGCTAAGGCTCAGCCGCCGCGCGCAATCCGATCTCGATGCCATCGCCGACTATACGATAGCCGAATTCGGGATAATGCAGGCGCGTCGATACCGGGACCAGTTCCAGGCTTGCTTCGATTCATTGCTCGACAATCCCCGGCTCGGGCGCAGCGCCGAAGAGATCGAACCCGGCCTTCGCCGTATTCGACAGCAGGCGCATGTAATATTCTACAAGCCCGGAAACGGCGAAATATTGATCGTTCGCATCCTGCATCACAGCAGGGATGTCGAACGGCATTTGTAAACGGCAAACGCCGCCGATAAACCACAGGAGCACACCATGATCGAACGCCTTATCGACAAACGAACACATGATCTGGGCGGCGGGTTCGAGGTGGGGCGTGTGTTGCCTTCGCCCGCCCGCCGGATGGTCGGGCCGTTTATCTTTTTCGATCATATGGGGCCGGTCGATCTCGCGCCGGGCATCCCGCGCACCCTCGATGTCCGCCCGCATCCGCATATCGGCCTTTCGACCGTCACTTACCTTTACGATGGCGCGATGACGCATCGCGACAGTCTGGGTTTCGAGCAGGAGATCCGCCCCGGCGAGGTCAACTGGATGGTTGCGGGCAAGGGCATCACCCATAGCGAACGTTTCGAGGAGGCCCGTGCGCATGGCGCGCATATGGACGGCATCCAGTCCTGGGTCGCGCTGCCCGAAGCCGACGAGGAGACCGATCCGGCCTTCCATCACCATGAAGGCGACGATTTGCCCGAATGGGAGGAGGCGGGGGTGCGCGGGCGGCTGATCGCCGGAACGTCGGACGGCATGCGCGCCGGTGTCGTCACCCATTCGCCGCTCTTCTATATGCATTGGGATATGGATGCGGGGGCGAGCCGGATGCTGGGCAGCGAGCATCGGGAACGCGCGATTTACGCCGCTTCAGGCGCGGTCGAGATAAACGGGCGGGCGGTCGCACCTGGCCAGATGGCGGTGCTCGAAAACGGGCGCGATGCGAAAATCGCCGCTACCGAAACGTCGACCGTCATGGCGCTGGGCGGCGAGCCGCTGGGCGAACGCTATCTGTTCTGGAATTTCGTGTCGTCTTCCAGAGAGCGTCTGGAACAGGCCGGGGACGACTGGAAACAGGGCCGGATGAAACTCCCCGATGCCGACAACGAGGAATTCACGCCCCTGCCCGAAGACCGCGCAATGCCACAGCCGATGAGTTGACACGCGTGTTTGCTTGCCCATCGCCGAATTGAGACGCGGATCGCGACGTCGACCCGCTTTTGGCAGGGTTTGCCCCGCCGCGCTTCCCATCCTAAATCATTCCCGTGAAAGCCGACCGCCCCGATCATCCCAACGCCGCCAGTCGTTTTAACGAGGAGAAGGCGACCTATACCGTTAAAGGGGCGGGGACGCCCGATCTGGATGCGGGGGTTGCGGCGATACGCGATGTCGTGAAGACGCTGCCGCAGCGGCCCGGCGTATACCGGATGCTCGATGAGCGGACGGATGTGCTGTATGTCGGCAAGGCGGCAAGCCTGATATCGCGCGTGCCGAACTATACCAATATCGCGCAGCTGCCGCGGCGGCTCCAGCGGATGGTCTCGCAAACCCGCGCGATGACGATTGTCACGACCGGGACCGAGGCCGAGGCGCTGCTGCTCGAAGCGCAGCTTATCAAGCGCTATCGCCCGCCTTACAATGTCCTGCTGCGCGACGATAAGAGCTTTCCGTTTATCCTGTTGCGCGAAGATCATGATTTTCCGCGGATTATGAAGCATCGCGGTGCGCGGCGGGCGAAGGGACAGTATTTCGGGCCGTTCGCCAGCGCTGGTTCGGTCAACCGCACGATCAATGCGTTGCAGAAAATGTTTCTGTTGCGCAGCTGCACCGACAGTTTTTACAATAACCGCGACCGGCCCTGCTTGCTCCACCAGATCAGGCGGTGCTCGGCACCCTGTGTCGGGCGGATTAGCGACGCGGAGTATGGCGAGCTGGTCGAGGATGCAAAAAACTTTCTGACGGGAAAATCGACCGATGTGCAGAAGAAACTTGGCGCGGAGATGGAGAAGGCGGCGGAAAACCTCGATTTCGAAACCGCAGCGATTTACCGGGATCGGTTGAAGGCGCTGACTTTTGTTCAGGGAAGCCAGGCGATTACCGCGCAGGGTGTGACCGATGCCGATGTTTTCGCGCTGGCGAGCAAGGCCGGGACGGTCGGCATCCAGGCGTTTTTCATTCGCGGCGGGCAGAATTGGGGGCATCGCAGCTTCTTTCCGGCGCATACGAAAGACGTGCCGGAGGATGAAGCATTGCAGGCCTTTCTGATGCAATTCTACGAGGAAGTGCCGCCGCCGGAGCTGGTGCTGGTGGACCGCGAGTTGCCGGAAACCGAATTGCTTGCAGAGGCGCTGTGTGAACGCGCCGACCGCAAGGTGACGATCAAAATCCCGCAGCGTGGCGACCAGCGAAAATTGCTGGACCAGGCATCGCGCAACGCGACCGAGGCGCTGGACCGGCGGATGGCGGAAAGCTCGTCGCAGGCCAAAATCATGCGCGAGATGGCCGAGCTGTTCGAGCTCGACGATATTCCCGACCGGATCGAGATTTACGATAACAGCCATGTTTCGGGCACCAATGCCGTGGGTGCAATGGTGGTGGCGGGGCCGGAGGGCTTCCGCAAATCGAACTATCGCAAATTCAACATCAAGCGCCCCGAGACTGCGCCCGGCGACGATTTCGCGATGATGCGCGAGGTGTTCGAGCGCCGCTTCTCCCGCGCCGAAAAGGAAGACCCCGAACGCCGCAAGGGCGAGTGGCCGGATCTGGTGCTGATCGATGGCGGCAAGGGGCAGGTCAGCGCCGCCGCTAATACGCTGGAGGAAATCGGCATTAGCGATGTGCCGCTGATCGGTGTGTCGAAGGGGCCGGATCGCAATGCGGGCCGCGAGCATTTCCATTTCCCCGATGGCCGCGAACAGCTTCTCCCGCCGAACAGCGCGCTGATGTTTTATCTTCAGCGCCTGCGTGACGAGGCGCACCGCTTCGCCATCGGCGCGCACCGGCAAAAACGTGCCAAGGCGATGGGCACCAGTCCGCTCGACGAAATTCCCGGCATCGGCCCGGCGCGCAAGAAGGCGCTGCTGATGCATTTCGGCACCGCAAAAGCGGTGAAATCCGCCGGGCTGGACGATCTGGAGCGCGTTTCCGGGGTTTCGAAGACCATGGCGCGCTCTGTTTACGATTTCTTTCACGCTGGCGGCTGACACTGCTTCGTGTAGGACGCGCCAATGCACCTGCGCACCCCCGCCATCGTCTGCTCGCTGCTCCAGCATGGCGAGCACGGCGTTATCGCCCGTCTGATGACGCCCGATAACGGTCTGATGGCCGGCTATGTCCGGGGTGGGCGCTCGACTCGCCACCGCCCGGTCCTGCTTGCAGGCAATATCGTCGAAGCCGAATTTCGGGCCAGGACACAGGGGCAGCTGGCGAGCCTGACCGTCGAACTCAACAAAAGCCGCGGCGGACTGTTCGAAGAACCGCTGGCGGCGGCGGCGATCGAATGGGCGTGCTCGCTGACCGCCGCGACGCTTGCCGAAGAACATGCCTATCCGCGTCTGTATGACACGCTCGATGGGGTGCTCAATGCCATCGAGGCGGCACCGAGCGCGCGGGGCTGGGCATCGGCGCTGGTGCGATACGAGATAGTGCTGTTGCGCGAGCTCGGTTTCGGGTTCGATCCGGAGAAGGTTTCGGTGCCGGAGGCGTTCGAGGATTGGGAGGCGATATTTGCCGGGCTCCGGCTCACCGGCCATGCGCTCGAACGCGACCTGTTGGCGGAGCGGCGAAACGATGTCATGGCGGCCCGCGAAAGACTGGTCGAGCGGCTGAAGCGCGCGGCCTGAGCGGAAAGGATCGAAATATGCTGGTGGCGTTGCTGCCCGGAGACGGAATCGGGCCGGAAGTCGTGGCGGAAGCCGTGCGGGTGCTGGAGGTGCTCGGCCTGGACGGGCTAGAGTATCAGGAAGCGCCTGTCGGCGGCGCGGCGTATCATGCTGAGGGTCATCCGCTGCCTGAGGCCACTCTCGACCTCGCAAAACGCGCCGATGCGATCCTGTTCGGCGCGGTCGGCGATCCTTCGTGCGATGCGCTGGACCGGCATTTGCGGCCCGAACAGGCGATCCTTGGCTTGCGCAAGGAACTGGCGCTGTTCGCCAACCTCCGTCCCGCCAATCTCTTTCCTGAACTTGCTGATGCCTCGGCACTACGCCCGGAAATTGCCCGCGATATCGATGTGCTGATCGTCCGCGAGCTGACCGGCGATGTCTATTTCGGCGAAAAAGGGCAGCGAACGACTGCGGATGGCCTGCGCGAAGGGCATGACATGATGTCTTACAATGAGGAGGAAATCGCCCGTATCGCCCGCGTCGGGTTCGAAACGGCAAAAGCGCGGCGCGGCAAACTCTGCTCGGTCGATAAGGCGAATGTGCTGGAAACGTCGCAGCTCTGGCGCGATGTCGTGATCGAGATTGCCGCCGACTATCCCGAAATAGCCCTCAGTCACCTCTATGTCGATAATGCGGCGATGCAGCTGGTCCGCGATCCGGGGCAGTTCGATACCATCGTCACCGGCAATCTATTTGGCGATATTCTCTCCGATCTCGCCAGCATGTGCGCGGGTTCCATCGGGATGCTGCCCTCGGCCTCGCTCGATGCGAATGACAAGGGCCTGTATGAGCCGATCCACGGTTCCGCGCCGGATATTGCCGGGCAGGGCAAAGCGAACCCGCTGGCGACGATCCTCTCCGCCGCGATGATGCTGCGCTATTCGCTCGGCAACGCGGAGGCGGCGGATCGTATCGAAGCGGCGGTCGGCAAGGCGCTGGCGGGCGGTGCGCGGTCGCCCGATCTGGGCGGCGCGATGACGACATCGGCGATGGGCGATGCAGTAATTGCAGCGCTTTAGTTTATGGCACCTGAGAGAAAATCAGCCCGTCATTGCGAGCGCAGCGAAGCAATCCAGAGCCTCAGCCACGATCGCTAGCCGCTCTGGATTGCTTCGTCGCTTCGCTCCTCGCAATGACGGATCACAATATTGATTGTGCTTTCGTTGCGGATTGCATTGACGCACAGGCCAAAGCCTTGGCAAGACCAGGCCGATGAAGCGCAAAGCAGGACAAGACCGCGAGATAACGCGTAACTGGCGACCTGCTACCCAGGCGATCCGGGGCGGCACGGCGCGCTCCGAATATGGCGAGACCAGCGAGGCGATTTTCCTGACTTCGGGCTATGCCTATGATTGCGCGGCGGATGCGGCGGCGCGGTTCGCGGGCGAGCAGGCAGGGATGACCTATTCGCGGTTACAAAACCCGACAGTGGAGATGCTGGAGCAGCGGATTGCGCTGATGGAAGGCGCGGACGCCTGCCGCTGCATGGCGAGCGGGATGGCGGCGATGACAGCGGCCTTGCTGTGCCAGCTGGAACAGGGCGATCATATGGTCGCGGGCCGCGCGGCGTTCGGCTCCTGTCGCTGGCTGACCGATACATTGCTGCCCAAATTCGGGATCGAGACGACGGTGGTCGACGCCCGCGATCCCGATCTGTGGAAGGCTGCGATCCGCCCCGACACCAAGGTCTTTTTCTTCGAAACGCCTGCGAACCCGACGATGGATGTCGTCGATCTGCAAGCCGTGTGCGATCTGGCGCGCGAGAACGGCATCGTCTCGGTCGTCGATAACGCCTTCGCGACGCCCGCGCTGCAACGGCCGATGGAATTCGGCGCGGATGTCGTCGCCTATAGCGCGACCAAGATGATGGACGGGCAGGGCAGGGTGCTGGCCGGAGCGGTCTGCGGGCGCGAGGAATTTATCGAGGAAACGCTGCTGTCCTTCACCCGCAATACCGGGCCGACGCTGTCGCCATTCAATGCCTGGGTGGTGCTGAAAGGTCTTGAAACGCTCGATCTGCGCATTCGCCGCCAGAGCGAGAATGCGCTTGCAGTCGGGCGATTTCTGGAGGCGCGCGTGCCGCGTATTCTGCATCCCGGCCTTTCCAGCCATCCGCAGCACAATCTGGCGATGAGCCAGATGGATGCCTGCGGGCCGATTTTTTCGTTCTTTGTCGATGGCGGGCGCAAACAGGCGCACGGGCTGCTCGATGCGCTGGAGCTGATCGATATTTCCAACAATATCGGCGATTCGCGCAGCCTGATGACGCATCCGGCCTCGACGACGCATAGCGGACTGGACGAGGATGTCCGCACGGAGATGGGGATCGAGGAAGGGATGCTGCGCATCAATGTCGGGCTGGAAGATCCGGCGGATGCGATCGCTGATCTCGATGGGGCGCTGAAGGCGGTGGGGCTGTGAGAAAAATGACATGAACGCGCTTTTCCCCCATGCTGAACGCACCGAGGATGTCGTGGTCCGCGTCTCCGTCAGTTTTTTGTCCGAACAGTCCGAAACCGCCAGGGGCCGCTGGTTCTGGTCCTATCACGTCCGGATCGAGAATTGCGGCAATGCGCCGGTGCAGTTGCTGGCGCGGCACTGGATCATCACCGACGGACGGGGATACCGGCAGGACGTGAAAGGCGAAGGCGTGATCGGCGAACAGCCGATGATCGCCTCGGGCGAATCCTATGACTATGTCTCGGGCTGCCCGCTCGCCACGCCGACCGGGGCGATGGAGGGCAGCTACCGGATGATGCGCGAGAACGGTCTGGGCTTCGATGCGATGATTCCGCGCTTCGAACTGATCGGCCCGGCGGTGACCGGGTGAAACGCACGCTGCTTCCGCTGAATGGCCTGCGCGTGTTCGACGCCGCCGCGCGGCACCTCTCTTTCACCCGCGCCGCCGATGAGCTCGCCGTTACCCCGGCCGCCGTCGGCCAGCAGATACGGGCGCTGGAGGATACGCTCGGCGTCGTGCTGTTCCGCCGCACGCCGAAGGGGCTCGAGCTGACGCCGGAGGGAGAGCGCGGACTGGACGGGCTGCGCGCCGGGTTCCTGCAATTCGAAGACAGCGTGCAGGCGATGCGGCAGGGGCAATCCTCCAACCGCCTGACCATCGCCGCGCCGCGCGATTTCCAGCGCTACTGGTTAATGCCGCGGCTTGCCGAATATGCGAAGGCCGCGCCGGACCTGCGCTTCCAGCTGATCGCGACCGACGAGCCGCTGGATTTTACCGAGGCCAATCTCGATCTCGCGATCCGTTTCGTCGACGGACCCGGCGATCTGGAAGGCAAGAGGCTGGCGACGCCGCAAGCAGTGTGGATCGGCGAGGGCGAACTGATCTGCTGGGAAGGCGGCAAGGCCGGGGAGACGCGACTGATTCTTGCCGATGCGGGACTGGCGATGGAGGCGGTGCGGGCCGGTCTCGGCCGCGCCCGGGTGCCGCGCGC
>JBGTHW010000222.1:0-6523 GCA_041746035.1 Parasphingopyxis sp. | reverse complement strand
CATGAGCCGGTTTGCCAGCGCACCCGCGCGGAGCGGGCGACGCCGATCGGATCGACGCCGAGATGGCCGTCGAAGCGCCGGTCTTCCACCGCAATCATCGCATCGCGCATGACCGCCGGAATTTCGTCATATTCGAGCCACTGGCCATAGCTGGGACCCAATGCGAAAATCACCGAGCCATCGGCGGCGCGCACCCGCACGGTCTGGCCGTTGGGCGAGGATTGCAGGGCCTCATAGACCGGCAGCGAGGACATGGCGATGCCGACGGCAACCACCAGCGCCACGAGGGCGAGGAGTGCCAGATACAGGCCGAATTTGATCAGCCCGAAAATAATGCGCAGGGCAGGCCCGCGCGACGAGGCTTTTGAAGCAGCCATTGATTCCCGGATTTACGCACGAACCCTCTGCGCGACAAGCGTCGCCGACGGCTGAATGGGGGCTGAATCGGAGAAGGCGCGATGCGGGACAGCATCCCCGGACGCGCCCTATTTCGCGCCGAAATCCAGCGAGAGGCTGTTCATGCAATAGCGCTGCCCGGTCGGGGCCGGGCCGTCCGGGAATACATGGCCGAGATGCCCGTCGCAGCGTGCGCACCGGGCTTCGACGCGCACCATGCCATGGGTATCGTCCTGGTGTTCGGAGACGGCGTCTTCCTCGACCGGCCTGGTGAAGCTGGGCCATCCCGAACCGCTGTCATATTTCGCGGCGCTGTCGAACAGCGGCAGTTGGCAGCCAGCGCAGCGATAGATGCCGCTTTCGTGGCTGCTGTTATAATTTCCCGAAAAGGCCGGTTCGGTGCCCGCCTCGCGCAGCACGTGATATTGTTCGGGTGTCAGCCGGTCCCGCCATTCCGCTTCGCTGAGGTCGATTTTATCCATAGGCAAGATATGGGCGGTGCGGACGTCGCGATCAAGCGCCGCCGATCCGCGTCAGCCGTGAAAGGCCAGTGAGAAGCCCCGGTATTCTCGCCAATTGCAGGGCCGACGGGGCAATCGCCGCGTTTTCAAGGAGTGTTTTGACGATCGAAGCTGTGCCGACGGGGCGGCTGGCCCGCTGTGCGAACCGCCGCTGGAAAGCGATAGCGCCCTGCGGCCCCGATTGCAGATAAGCTTCGGCCGCCGCCCCGCCGCTTGCGACGGCGATGCCGATGCCTTCGCCGGCAAGCGATGGAATGACGGCGGCCTGGTCGCCAAGCCTGAATAACCCCGGCTGGCCGGTCGTTGCGCGCCAGCCATAGGGCACGCGGGCAATGGCATCGTTGTTCTCGCCCATATTTTCGCCACTCAGGCGATCTTCCAGACTGGGAACATCGCGCACCAGATCGCGCAGGAAATGCTTGGGCTTTCCCCCCGCCGCATCGAGCTGCGACTGGCGCAGCGCCATGCAGAGATTGGCGCTCGCATCTTCCTGCAAAAGCAGACCGGCATATCCGCCCGAAAAGAAATGCAGCTCGATGAAGCCATCGATTGCGTCATGCAATTTGGCCGAAGGCCGGAAACGGCAGCGCAGACCAACCCACGGATCGCCATCATTGCTGCCGGAACGTTTGAGACCGCGCAACTCGTATTTCCCGGTCGCCAGAAACAGCGCATCTGTGTCGATCGTGCTGCCATCGGCGAGGCGGACCCTCGTCCGCGTTTCCGCTGCGGCCACCGCGACACCGCGTTCGATTGCCGCACCGGCCTGTTCGGCGTGGCGCAGCAAGGCGCTGTCCAGCCTTGCCCGGGACAGACCGACACCCGTATCCGGCAGCGCCGCTTCGAGGCGCTTGTGTCCGGCGAAAAGACGGACCCGCGATATCGGGTGACCGCCCAGCTTGCCGGTCTCCAGACCCAGGGTTTGCAGCGTTTCCAGCGTCCGCCAGCTCGTAAAGCCGCCGCACAACGCATCGTGTTGTTGCGCGTGACGCTCCAGCAGCACTGGTGCGGCCCCGCCACGCGCCAGCACGATCGCCGCAGCGGCTCCCGCCGGTCCGCCGCCGACAATTAGCGGACCCGTTCGACGCACAGTCTGAACGGAAACGCCCGGAAAACACGAACCGCGTTTTCCGGAATTTCCGCTTCCTGCAATAAGGGGGGCCATTCTTTTGGCCGATAAGACCGGGCGATCGAAAGCTGCCCGTCATGGCGAACGATTGGATGCCAGCGCATCAGCCGTGCCAGCCAGGGAAAACCGGCATGGGCGAAGCGGTGGCGGTGGAGATCGTTGATAAACCAGCCGCGACGGGCATCAGCCTCCATATGGCGGAGAAAGGAAACGAGCTGTCGATGGGTCATATGGTGCGCGACCAGACTCGAAACGATGAAATCGCTCGGTTCGCAATCGGCATAGTCTCCGGTCGCATAGGCGATGTCCATCGAGCCCGGGGTCCGCGAACGCGCTGCCGACAGGCTATTTGCGTTGAGATCGATGCCTTTCAGTTTCGCTGCGATCCCTCGCTTTTTCGCCCAGACTGCTATGGTGCGCAGCATGTCGCCGTCGCCGTAGCCGACATCGAGCAGGCTGAAATATTTGCGACTGCCGATGACACGCTCAAGAAAGGCCAGTGTGGGTCGTCTCGCCATCGTCCATGCGTTGACCTTGCCGAGATCGGCGAGGACGGCGTTATACTCTTCCGCAGGAAGATCGGCGGCGTCCATCATTTCTTCGGCGATGGCGCGCTCGGCGAGATCGATCACTTTGCGCTCCGGAAATTAAAGCCTTCCGCAGCGAGGCCCGGCCCGAAGGCCATCGCGACTCCTCGTTCGACAGGCTTTCCGGCAAGGATATCGGCGAGCACGAACATCAGCGTTGCCGAAGACATATTGCCCTTGTCCCGCAATATCCTGCGGGACGGGTCGAGTGCCGCATCGTCTAGATCCAGCGCGTGTTCCACCGAATCGAGAATCGACCGCCCGCCCGCATGGATGGCCCAGCCATCGATTGCGTCCGCCGAAGCGCCTCCCAGAATTGCAGTGCGGAACCCGTCCTCGGCCAGCGCCTCGCCAATGCGACCGGGCACTTCGCCTGAAAGATGCATCGCAAAGCCGGTATCGCCGACATGCCACCGGATCAGTTCCTGCGAGTCGGGCAGCGTCGCGGCGAACTGGCGCGCCATCGCCAGTCCGCTCTCTTCCGCACTCACCAGGGCCGCCGCAGCGCCATCGCCGAAAAGCAGCATCGCGAGCAGCGGTTCCAGCGTCCTATCGGGCTGCAAATGCAGCGTCGAAAGCTCGACCGTCACGACGAGCACTTTCGCACCGGGTTGCGAACGGACAATATGCCACGCGTTGCGCAAGGCGGTCGCCGCGCCATAGCAGCCCATGAAACCGATCGCGGTGCGCTCGATATCGTGCCGCAAACCCAGTTTCCGGACGATGATCTGATCGACTCCCGGTGCGGCGAAGCCCGTGCAGCTCGCAACGATGATATGCGTTATGTCCTGCAGACTGTCCGTATCGGCGAGGTTTTCGATAGCCCGGATCGCGAGATCGGGCGCGGCTTGGCCATAGAGACCCATCCGGTCCGATGTCGGCGGCATGCCATTGGCATAGAACCCGCCCGGCATGACCGGAGAGCCGCCCTCGCTGCCTTTCGGCAGCACCGACCAGCGGTGATCGATCCCCGACCGCTTCACCATCCGCCCGAACAGGCCGCGTTCGCGCGGGTCGGCAAGCTGCTGCTCGGCCCAGTCGATAAAGGCCCGATGAATGTCATGGCCGGGATTGGCCGTGCCGATGGCATTGATATGCGGGGTGGGGGAAGGCACGAACATACTCTTTTCGGGAAGGCGTAGGCGTGACTGTTACAAGCTCGATCGCCGAATGTCTCTAGCGATTGGATGTGGGCGTTTCCTGGGTTCCTTAACGATTTATTGAGGCAGATACTGCAAAAATGCCGCCATGCGGATCGCGTATCCCTCTGTGCGAGCCCTTCCGGGTGCAGTCGCGGCCTTTTGCCTGGTGTTGTCGACGCCCGCCGGGGCGCAATGCCGGTTGTGCGAAGACGCCGGACCGGTCATCGCGCAACGCGGCGGGAACGGGCGCGCCCTCAGGATCGATATCGATACCGGGATCGATTTTGCGCGCTATGTCCATCTGAATGACGACGAGGGGTATGCCGAGCTCGATCCGGTGACCGGCGAGAGGCGGACATCCGGGGGGCTTGGCGAACTGGGCGGTATCGCCGTAACCGCGCGGGTTACACTGGAAGGCGAGCCGGGCCGCGCGGTGCTGGTCGATTTCCCCGATCACATAACGCTCCATGCGCCGGGCGGCGACAAGCTCGAACTGACCAGGCTTCAAACCGATCTTCCGGCCCAGCCCCGCCTCGGCTCGGACGGATTCCTGCGCTTTTCGGTCGGCGGACGGATCACCGCGGACAGGCGCGATGCAGGGCGTTTTCATGGTCGGATACGGGTATCGGCGCGCTATGAATGATCCGGCGAAAATTTAAGCGCCGTTAACCATTTCCGTTCGCAAAACATGAAAACATGATCGCCATAAGCGGCTTCGAATAGTGCGGGGGACGCTCTGTTCTCAACAAACAAATGGATCGAAAAAGGAACAGTCAATGAACAAATTTTCCAAAGTTATTGCCGCCGGTACGGCGTTTGTTACCCTTGGCCTCGGTGCCGGTGCCGCGCATGCTGCCGACGCAACCGCGACGGCCAGCGCCGAAATTCTCGAGCAGGTTTCTGTTGCGTTCGTATCGAATCTCGAATTCGGTTCGATCGTTCCCGACGATACCAGCGATGTCGATGTTTCGGTGGCCGCGGCTTCGGGTGCGACGGTCGATTGCGGCACGCTGACCTGCAACGGCACGTCCGGCCCGGCTTCGTGGACGGTAAGCGGTGCCAATCTGGCCGTTACCGTCGCTGAAGACGTTGCGCTGACCCAGCTTTCGACCACGGGCGGCGACACGATGGCTATCGCGCTGAGCCTCGGTTCGGTCGATCTGTCGGGCGGCAGCGACACGCTGTATGTCGGCGGCACGCTGACTGTCGGTGCCAACCAGGCCGCTGGCGACTATGAGGGCAATATCGACCTTACCGTCGATTACTAAGCCTCGCGATTCAGGGCTTTCCGGCCCTTGAGAGGATATTGGGACAGCCCGGCGGCGCCTGTGTGCGCCGCCGGGTTTTTCTTTGCGCTGGTCTGCGGTTCTTGACGGAAAAGTAACCAGTTTTTGCCATATCGCAGTAATATTTCCGGGCGGTGTTTCTCTGTCACCGACCCCATCCGATGGAGTAGCAAGATGATAGCTGGTATTTCTTTTCGTACGCGGGCAATTCTAGCGGGTGCGGCGCTGGCCCTGTCGGGGATGGCGTCGGTTCCGGCGCTGGCCAACGATCTGCTGGTCGCGCCGACGCGGGTCGTGCTCGATGGTGCGCGCGGTACCGAGGTGATCCTCAACAATATCGGTACCGAGGAAGCGACCTACCGGATATCGCTGGAACTGCGCCGGATGCTGCCCGACGGAACGCTTGAAGTGATTGAAACACCGAATGAAACAGAGGAAGCCGCGCTTGGCATGATCCGCTACGCCCCGCGCCGTGTGGTGCTGCCGCCGAACCAGCCACAGGCTATTCGCATTGCCGCCCGGCCCGATGCGAGCCTCCCGGATGGCGAATATCGCGTTCATATGCTGTTTCGCGCGATTCCGCGCCCCCGCCCGGTCACCGAAGAGCCGACACCTGCGGGCGAGGGTTTTTCGATCCGGCTGATCCCGATCTATGGTGTCACAATCCCGATTATCGTCCGCCACGGTGAATTGACCGCGACTGCGGCGATTTCGAACCCGCGAATCGTCCAGCAGGATGGCCGTCAGGCGCTGAGCATCGATCTCAGCCGCAGTGGCGGTCGGTCTACCTATGGCGAGATTCTGGTCACCAGACCGGGATCGGATGTTCCGGTTAGTCGTCTTCGCGGCATCGCGGTATATCCGGAAATCGGCCAGCGATCCGTGACCCTGCCGGTGAACGAGGCTTTCGAAGGCCCGCTTGCGGGTCCGGTGACGATCCAGTATCGCGAATCCGACCGCGAAGGCGGGCGAGTGATTGCCGAAACCCGGGCCGAGCTGCGCTAGGGCGCGCGAGGACGGGGCGGGGCTGCCATGCTTCGCTGGAAAAAGACCTTCGCGACGCTCCTTGCGGGGCTTGCTGCGCTGTTCGGCGCGGCGGTCGGGCAAGCGCAGCCTGCATGGGAAGCGCATCCCGACGATTCGCTGCTATTCGATGTCCGGCTCGGCCAATATCGGCTGGGCGATGGTGTGCGCGGCTATCAGACGCCGGCCAGCGTCTGTCTCAATCTCGAAGACACCATCCACGCGCTCGATATTCCGGTCGAGATCGACGAGGATGCGGGCCGGGCGACCGGCTGGGCCTTCCAAGAGGAGAACCGCCTCCTGATCGACCGGCAATCGGGGCATTACAGGGCGGGCGAACAGTCGGGAAACCTGCCCCATGACGTCATCTTCGATACGCCCGAGGGCTGGTGCGTCGCGACCGGGGCTTTGGCTGGCTGGCTTGGCATCGATCTCGACG
>JBGTHW010000221.1:0-3785 GCA_041746035.1 Parasphingopyxis sp. | reverse complement strand
AACTGGCCGGGGAGAAGGCGGCGCTGGCAGCGGGCGCGCTCGTGGTGCGGACGGCGTGGGTCTATGCTGCGGAAGGCCGCAATTTCGTCACCGCAGTGCTGGCGCGGATGCAGGAGGGGCAAGACCTGCGCATCGTCGCTGACCAGATCGGCACGCCGACCCATGCGGCGAGCTTGGCGCGGGCGATCTGGAAGCTGGTGGCGGCGCGCGTGGCGGGCGTGTATCATTATACCGATGCCGGGGTGGCGAGCTGGTACGATTTCGCGGTGGCGATTGCCGGGGAGGCGCGGGAACTCGGCTTGCTCGACCGGAACATCGCCATCGCGCCGATAACGACCGAGGACTATCCGACGCCCGCCAAACGCCCGCATATGTCGCTGCTCGATTGCCGCGCGGCCTGGGCGGTGACCGGGGTTCCGGCACACTGGCGGGTGGAGTTACGCGCGATGCTGGGGGAGATTGCGAAGTGAGTGCAGCTATTTTTTTAATCGTCATTGCGAGAAGCGAAGCGACGAAGCAATCCAGGGCCGCACACGACATCGCCTGCCGCTCTGGATTGCTTCGCTACGCTCGCAATGACGACTGCGATATAGGCGCAGGGGCGCGGGCATGACCCTCCTCGTTACCGGCGGGGCCGGGTTTATTGGCACCAATTTCGTCCGCCACTGGCGCAGCGAACGGCCCGATGAAGACATCGTCGTGCTTGACGCGCTGACCTATGCGGGCATCCGCGAAAATATCGAAGGGCTGGACGGTGTGGATCTGGTCGTTGGCGATATCTGCGATACCGCGCTGATCGAAAAACTCTTGCGCGATCGCGCGATAAACCGCCTGATCCATTTCGCCGCCGAAAGCCATGTCGACCGCTCGATCTCCGGCCCCGGTGCCTTCGTGCAGACCAATATTGTCGGCACGCAGAGCCTGCTCGACGCGGCGAAAACCGTCTGGCTCGATGACGGCTCGGGCCGCCCGCATCGCTTCCACCATGTCTCGACCGACGAAGTCTATGGCACGCTCAGCCCCGACGATCCGGCGTTCAGCGAAACGACGCCCTATACGCCCAATTCTCCCTATGCCGCCAGCAAGGCTGCCTCCGATCATCTCGTGCGCGCATGGCACCGCACCTATGGGCTGGATGTCGTCACCACCAATTGCTCGAACAATTACGGCCCCTACCAGTTTCCCGAAAAGCTGATCCCGCTCTGTATCGGCAATGCGCTGACCGGCAAGCCGCTGCCGATCTATGGCGACGGCAATCAGATACGCGACTGGCTTTATGTCGAGGATCATTGCCGGGGCATCGTCGCGGCACTGGAGCAGGGTGAGGCGGGCGAAACCTACAATATCGGCGGCGGCGCGGAGAGGACGAATATCGATCTGGTAAACGCGCTATGCGCGGAGATCGACAGCGCCCTCGCGGCGGACGAGGGTCTGGCCGCCCGCTTCCCCGACTGCCCGGCGGCACACGGCGGCGACACCTCGTTCCTGATCGAATATGTTGCCGACCGTCCGGGCCATGACCGCCGCTATGCCATAGACGATAGCAAGGCACGCAGAAGTATCGGTTATGCCCCGGAGGTTGCGTTTGCCGAAGGGCTGGAGGCGACCATCGCCTGGTATCTGGGTCGCCGCTAACTCTTGACCGCCAGTATCGCCATCATCATCGCGCCGACCAGCGAGAGCATCAGCACCAGCGGCCAGTTTATCCAGCCCACCTTGTCGATGTCCGCGCGCTTGCCGCGCCGGTGGTCCGCCCAAGCGGCATAGATCGCGAACAGAAACAGCACGATGCCTGCGCCGATGAAGACTTCGGTCAAGGCTGGACGCCTAGTTGCTCAGCTTGTCGATCTGGTCCTGCAAGCTGGCGAGCTGGGCCTTCAGGGCGACGACCTCGTTTTCGCGTTGGTTTGTTTCGGGTTCGGCGGACGGCGTGTCGGCGTGACCGCCTTTGCTAGACGGCTTGAACGCGCTCGTTGCGGCCTCGAACATTTCCATATTGCGCCGCGCAATTTCCGCGAACGGCCCGGCGCTGATCGCACCCTGCATCGCGTCGCGGAACTTCGCCTGGTTACGCTGGAAGGCCGCCATCGAGGCTTCCAGATATTGCGGCATCATCGCCGACATCGAATTGCCATACATGCCGATAATATCGCGCAGAAAGCTGACCGGCAGCATATTCTGGCCGTGGCTTTCCTCGTCCATGATGATCTGGGTGAGAACAGAGCGGGTGATATCGTCTCCGCTCTTCGCGTCGATCACCTTGAAGTCGCGCTTTTCCTTGATCATCCCGGCGAGAAAATCGAGCGTGATGTAGCTCGAGCTTTCGGTGTTATAAAGGCGCCGGTTGGCGTATTTCTTGATGACAACGGTATCGGGTTCGGTGCCGGACGCGGAATCGGAACGAGAGGCGGATTTTGCCATGAATGGTTCTCCAGATATAAAAACCCTGATAGCACCAGCCGATAGTGCAGCGCAACATAGGCCGCGTCCGCTCCCGTTGTTCCTCGATTTGCTGCGCAGCGAAGCCGCGCACAATCCAGAACGGATGGCGGCGGTGCTGACCGGGGTGAAGGCCTATCAGGAAGCCGAGCGAATCCCGCGCCCGCCGGACATGCCGGCGGCGGCACGGGCGGGGCGGGCGCGGCTGCTCGATTATGGCGGGAGCGGGCCGGCGGCGATATTCGTGCCCTCGCTGATCAACCCGCCCTGGATACTCGATATGGCGGAGGATAATTCGCTGCTGCGATGGCTGAGCGCACAGGGCGTGAGGCCGTTGCTGCTGGACTGGGGTGCGCCATATTTCGGAGACAGTATACTTAACTCGGAGCAGGGCTACGAAACCGAACCGAGCGATCCCGAATTAAGTATACTGTCCCCGAAATACCTGACCGTTGCGGGGCATATCGAAACGATGCTGCTGCCGCTGATCGAAGCACTGGGTGAACCGGCGCACCTGATCGGCTATTGTCTGGGCGGGACAATGGCGGCGGGAGCGGCTTCGGTGCGGACGCCCTTGTCGCTGACCATGATAGCAGCGCCATGGAACTTCGACGGCTTTCCGCAAGAAGCGCGGGACGGTCTTGCCGAATTATGGGAAAACGCCAGGCCCGCCGCCGAACAGCTTGGTGCCTTGCCGATGGAGGTGTTGCAGACCGCCTTCTGGAAGCTCGATCCGGCGCGCACCGTCGGCAAATTCGAAATGTTCGGGAGGCTCGATCCGCAAAGCCCCAAGGCGCACGCCTTTGTCACGCTCGAAGACTGGGCGAATGACGGTGCGCCGCTGACATTCGGCGCGGGGCGCGAGCTGATCGAGGAGATGTTTCTCGGCAATTGCACCGGCAAGGTCGAGTGGCGCGTTTCCGGGAAGACGGTCGATCCGGCGGCGCTGGATTGTCCGGTCCTCGATATCGTGTCCTCGACCGACCGGATTGTGCCGGAGGCCAGCGCGGCGCGGGCGGGCGAGGCGAAGACGCTCGCTCATGGCCATGTCGGGATGGTTGTCGGCGGGGGCGGGCGGGAGGCTTTATGGGAGCCGCTCGCGCAATGGCTTTCGCGGGTGCAGCATAAGTGATAGTGTATGCCAACAGTTCGTCATTCCCGCTTTCGCGGGAATGACGGGCTAATTGAACCGGATTGCTAACATATCTAAGAGTCTGACTCGAAATTATCCTGTTTGATATCATGATTTTGCGATGCGTCTGGCGAGGAGTTGGACGGATGCCATGAAGAGCCATGCGGTTGCCGAGGCAATGGAGTGTTCGAAGTCCTTGGCAAGGCGTCGGTTG
>JBGTHW010000220.1:0-8679 GCA_041746035.1 Parasphingopyxis sp. | reverse complement strand
GAGCGGCGGATCATAGGTTATCCAGCGCCCATAGCGCTCGACAAGCCAGCTACGGATTGCTGCGGGTTCTTCGCCCTCGGCGATGCGGCTGCGGACGAGCGCGCGCATGTCGGACGCCATTTCCGCATCGCTGTCGGCTATAGACTGGCCCTGGCAAACGAGGCAGCGCAGCGATTCCATCAGCTCGCGCGCTTCGGCTTCCTGCGCCGGATCGGGAAGCTGGCGATTGGCCCATTCCGCCTCCGGCAATCGCGATTGGGCGAAGACCGGCAGCACACAAATCGACAACAGCATCAGAGCGGCGAGAAATCTCATCGCGCTTCCTCCAGCGCATCCAGTATCTCCGGCACATTTTCAGGGCGGATATCGCCGATATGCTGGTGTCGGATAATCCCATTGCCGTCGATCACGAAGGTTTCGGGCACACCCGAAGACCCCAGCGCGAGTTGCGCCCGGCTTTCCCTATCCGCGCCAATGCGCGCATAGGGATCGCCCCAGCGCGACAGGAAATCGGCGATATCCTCGGGCCGGTCGCGGACGGCAATGGCATCGATGGTTACGCCGGCGCGCTGGAGCTGCATCAGCTGCGGCGCTTCGGCGATGCAGGGCACACACCAGCTGGCAAAAACATTGAGCAGGCGCGGCTCGCCGGTTGCCAGATCGGCGGAGGTCACGCCGGGGCGGTCCGGCAGGGCGGCGTCGAGCGCGAATTGCGGAACTTGCTGCCCGATCAGGCGCGACTCGATGACATTATCGCGCGGCGTCAACAGCCCCGATATCGCCACGCCGAAAAACAGCGCGAACAGCACCAGCGGTGTCCAGATAACCCAGTGCTTCATGCGTAAAGCTCCCGCTCCATCGTCCGGCGTTCGCGGCGGACGCGTCCGACCAGCGCCAGCAGCCCGCCCAGGCCGATCAAGACACCGCCCAGCCAGATGAAGGTCACGAACGGCTTCCACCAGAGCCGCAACTGCCAGCGCCCGGAGCCGTCGCCATTGCCGAGCACCGTATAGAGCTGGCCATTCCAGGCGGTGTGGATCGCCGCCTCGCTGGTTTCGGTTTCGGGCGAGGAGAACATCCGCGATTGCGGGGTCAGAGTGAAAGGCGTCATGCCATCGCGGCTAATCGTCAAGCGACCCTCTATCGCCGTCCAGTTCGGCCCGGCAATCGGCTCGACGTTTTCGAAGCGGACGGTGTAGGGGCCGACCTGCTGCGATTCGCCGGGCTGCGCGGCGACCAATACTTCCTCGGTAAAAGCGCTTTCGAACGCCATTCCGGAGAGCGCGACGGCGATGCCGAAATGCGCCAATACCATGCCCCAGATGTAAAGCGGTGTGCGCCGGAGATTGCGCTTCCAGAGCGGCGCAAGACTGGCTGCGGCGACACCTGCGGCAAGGATCAGGCCGAGCATTGGCAGGATGCCGATGGGCGATACGGCGAAAACAAGCGCCATCAGGGCCAGCGAGGCGATCAGCACCGGTATCGATATCCTGCCGACCGCCTTGCGCCAGTCGTCCCTCCGCCAGCGCAACACCGGGCCTATCGCCATCGCGATCACCAGCAGTAGCGCCAGCGGCCCGGCGGTGGCATTGAAATAAGGCGGGCCGACCGAAAGCTGTTCGCCGGTCACGGCCTCGACACCAAGCGGATAGAGCGTGCCGATCAGCACGATACCCAGAATGGCGGCGAGCAGCAGGTTGTTGACGACCAGCGCCCCTTCGCGGCTCACCGTGTTGAATTGCTGTCCCTCGCGCACGGTGCCGACGCGCAGCCCGTAAAGCGCCAGCGCGCCGCCAATATAGAGCACCAGCAGGCCCAATATGAACGTGCCGCGCTGGGGATCGACGGCGAATGCATGGACGCTGGTCAGCACGCCAGACCGCACCAAGAAAGTTCCGACCATCGACATCGAGAAGGCGACGACGGCCAGCATGATCGTCCAGGCGCGCAGCGAATCGCGGGCGGCGAGGACGGTGACGGAATGAAGCAGAGCCGTCGCCGCCAGCCACGGCATCAGCGAGGCATTCTCCACCGGATCCCAGAACCACCAGCCGCCCCAGCCCAGCTCATAATAGGCCCAGTAGCTCCCCGCCGTGATGCCCAGCGTCAGGAAAACCCAGGATCCCAGCACCCAGGGCCGCATCGCCCGCGCGAAAACCGTTCCGACATCGCGGGTGATCAGCGCACCGACTGCGAACGAAAACGCCACCGAGAGACCGACATATCCGAAATACAGTGTGGGTGGGTGGAAGGCGAGGCCGGGGTCTTGCAGTAACGGGTTCAGGCCTAGTCCTTCGAGAGGAACTGGGTTCATCCGGGCGAACGGATTGGAGGCGATCAGCAGAAACGCATAGAAGCCGAGGCCAATGGCCGCCTGCGCCGCAAGCGTCGCGATCAGTGTCGATTCTTTCAGCCGCCGCTCGAATATCGCCACCAGCCCCCCGGAAAGCGCGAGAATTGCGACCCAAAGCAGCATCGAGCCTTCATGGTTCCCCCATGTCCCGGCGAATTTGTAAAGCCAGGGTTTGGCGGCATGACTGTTGCGCGCGACCAGCTCGACCGAAAGATCGGTGCGCAGAAACAGCCAGATCAGCATCAGGAAAGCGATGGCGGCGAGGATGCCCTGCACGATGGCAATCGGGCGGACCGCGCTGCCGAGATCGCTACGGTCGTTGCGCGCGGCCATGATGCCGAAGAACAGCTGCAATCCGCACAGCGCAGTCGCCAGCCAGAGAGCCGCCAGTCCTGCTTCCGCGATCATCGGCTGGCCGTTTCCCGGGTAGCCATGTCTTCCATCGGCGGCGGCATATAATTTTCGTCATGCTTGGCGAGAATGTTGTTCGCGATGAACACGCCCCGCGCATCGAACGCGCCCTCGGCGACGACACCGGAATTTTCCTGAAACAGATCGGGCGTGATTCCTGCATAGCGCACTGGTATCTGTGCATCGCCCTCTTCGACAATAAACTCGATAGTGACACCATCGGGCTGCTGGGCGATGGAACCGTCGGCCACCATGCCGCCAAGGCGGATGGCCTGGCCCGGCGGGATCGGCTCGGCCGCTATCTCGGACGGCGTGCGGAAGAGCGCCGCATTGTCGCGCAGCCCGACAAGCGCCAGAAACCCCGCCCCGATGACGGCGATTACGGCAATGACCGCAAGCGTCAGGCGTTGATGTTTCGCCTTCATTCCGGCCTCTCCCTGCGCAGCGCAGCCTCCTTGTTTTCCCGTGCGCGCATCGTCGCATAGCTCCAGACGGTGACGAGTATCGTGCCGCCGATCACGAAGCCATAGGCGGCGATTATATAAGGCCAGTGGTTCATGTCCTCAGCCCTGCGCCATCCGCCGCAACCGGGCCTCGATCCGGATATCGGCGATCGTCGCGCGCATGCGCATTAGCACGATAGCCCCGAACAGCAGGGTGAAGCCGAGTGCCGATACCGGCAGGGGCCACAGGATCGATCCGTCGATGGTTGAGCCCCCGGTAGTGATGCTTTGCGGCTGATGGAGCGAATTCCACCAAGTCACCGAATAATGGATGATCGGCAGGTTGATCGCGCCGACAATGCCGAAGATCGCCGCGACCCGTCCGGTCTCGGCGCGTTCCGCGCTCGCCGCCGCCAGCGCGATATAGCCGAGATACAGGAAAAACAACACCAGCGTCGATGTCAGCCGCCCGTCCCAAACCCACCAGGTGCCCCAGGTCGGCTTGCCCCAGATCGAACCTGAAATCAGGCCGAGCGCCGTGAATAGTGCCCCCGGCAAGGCAATCGCCCGCCCCGCTATCCCCGCCAGCGGATGCCGCCAGACCAGTTCCATCAGGCTCGCCACCGCGATACCGGCCCACCCCGCCATCGCCAGCCAGTTGGCGGGAACATGGACATACATGATCCGCACGCTTTCCCCCTGCAGATAATCGGGCGGCGTGAAGAAGAGGCCCGCCCCCAGCGCGATGGCGATCAGCAGCGCGCCCGACCCCAGAAAAACCGGCACGAGCGGGCGCGCGATAGACAGGAATCGCGTGGGGTTTGCGAATATATGCATGGCGCGAAGGCTTAGCGTAGCAACGCGCGCAGGAAAAGCATAAGGCGTTGCCGGTGAGCGTCGCCAATTCCTCCAACGCCACCGAACAGCGCCCGCTTGCCGGGATCGGCCTGCGTATCGCGGCGGCGACCAGCTTTGCCTTTATGGCGGCGATGGTGAAGATCGGCGACAATTACGGCATTCACCCGATCGAGATGATCTTCTGGCGGTTCGCCTTTGCCTTGCCGCTAATGCTCGGTTGGGTGATGCTCGGTCCCGGTATCGACGCGATCAAAACCAAACGTCCCCTCGCCCATCTCTGGCGGGCAGTGATCGGTTTTGTAGCGATGGGCTTTGGCTATTGGTCGCTGACTCTGCTGCCGCTGGCGGAGGCAACCGCGCTAAGTTTTGCCGCGCCGCTCTTTGCCACCCTCCTGTCGGCGCTTGTCCTGACCGAGGTTGTGGGCTGGCATCGCTGGGGTGCGGTTATCATCGGATTTATCGGTGTGCTGATCGTTATGCAGCCACAGAATTCCGCCCTGCCGACGCAAGGATTGATCGTCGCGCTGATCTCGGCATTCGGGGTGTCGTGCGTGGTCATCACGATCCGTCAGATCAGCAAGACCGAAACGACATTGGCGATGGTGTTCTGGTTTACGGCCATCTCCGCGCTGGCGCTGAGTTTTGTCGTGCCCTTTTTCCATGCGCCACACCCGATTGAAGCATGGGGGATAATGGCCGGTATCGGGTTGCTCGGCGGCGTCGCGCAGTTTCTTTTGACAGCCTCGCTGCGTATCGCCCCTGTCGCGGTGATCGCGCCTTTTGATTACACGCAGCTTTTATGGGCCGTGCTTCTGGGCTGGCTGATCTGGAGCGATATCCCGCCCGCCGCGACATGGATCGGCGCGGCCACCGTTATCGCCAGCGGACTCTATACGCTGTTCCGGGAGCGCAAGCTGGCGCGCGAGGCGCGTCCGGTTATCGCCTAACCGCGCCCGATCAGGCACCGCGCGATACGATCCGCGACATCGGCGGCCGGATCGCCAGTCTTCTCGCTTTCCTGCCACACCTGTTCGAGTCGTTCCGGTATCCGCCCGATTCGCGTTTCGACTTCGGCCCGGTCCCCCTGCCCGAGATATTCGAGACCGACATTGATGATACCGCCCGCGTTAATCACATAATCCGGCGCGAACAGGATGCCGCGATCGTGAATGCGCTGGCCGTCTTCGCGCTTGGCAAGCTGGTTATTTGCCCCGCCTGCGACGATTTTGCAGCGCAGCGCCGCGATGCTCTCCGCGTCGAACACCGCGCCCAGCGCGCAGGGGCTGACGACATCCGCCTCATGCGAAAGGATCGTGTCCGGTGCTACGGTATTCCCGCCCAGTTCCGCCGCAAGCGCCGCCGCGCGCTCCTGACTCACATCGGCCAGAGTCAGCCGCGCGCCTTCTTCGGCCAGTAATTTCGCCAGTCCGCCGCCGACACTGCCGACGCCCTGGATAGCGACATGTACGCCTTCGACGCTGCCTTTACCGAGCACGCGCATTACTGCCGCCTTGACGCCAAGAAACACGCCAAGCGCCGTGTAAGGCCCCGGAGCGCCGCCTGCCGCGCCGCTTTCGACCGGCAGGCCCGAAACATGGCGCGTCTCGCCGCCGATCACGACCATGTCGTCATCGGTCATGCCGACATCCTCGGCCGTAACATATTTGCCGCCGAGGCTTTCGATGGCGCGACCGAATGCGCGCAGCATCTCCGGCGTTTTGGTCCGCGCATCGTCGGCAAGAATCACAGCCTTACCGCCGCCCATCGGCAGGTTCGCCATCGCATTCTTGAAGCTCATGCCGCGAGACAGACGCAGCGCATCGGTGATCGCGCGCGTGCTGTCTTCATAATGCCAAAACCGCACACCGCCCGCCGCCGGGCCAAGATGCGTCGAATGGACGGCGATGATCGCGCTCAGGCCGGAACCGGGATCGCGAAAGAAATGCACGCCCTCATGATCGTCGAAATCGGGAAGATCCCAGGTGGCGGACATGCGTCGATCCTGTTTGTTCGGCGGTCCTGTACGCCGGAAAATGGGGCGACCGACGGGACTTGAACCCGCAACTTCCGGCATCACAAGCCGACGCTCTAACCAATTGAACTACGATCGCCATGGGAGGCTTAAAGCCAGCCGCGCACATAATGCCACGGGGACCAAACCGTCAATGGTTGTGAAAGATTATTACGCGGGGATGGCGTGCCAGCCGAAGCCGCACAGCGGCGAAGGCTGGTGGGCGCGACTGGGATTGAACCAGCGACCCCTGCCGTGTGAAGGCAGTGCTCTCCCGCTGAGCTACGCGCCCGATAGAAAGAGGCGGAAACCGCGATGGCTGCCACCTCTTTCAAAGCCTTTATCGCGCGGCCACGCGCTCGCCCGGAGTGCGGGCGAGAAAACGCCTTCTAGTTGACGGCGTCCTTGAGGCCCTTGCCCGCCTTGAATTTCGGCTGGGTGGAGGCTTTGATCTGCATCGGCTCGCCGGTGCGCGGGTTACGGCCTGTCGATGCCTTGCGATGCGCCGTCGAAAAGGTTCCAAAGCCGACGAGCCGGACTTCGCCGCCACCGCTCAGGGCCGACGTGATCGTGTCGAAGACAGCTTCACAGGCCTTACCCGCATCTGCCTTGCTCAGACCCGAAGCATCCGCGACCGACGAAATTAGTTCTTGTTTGTTCATGCTCTCCGCACCCCTTTTTTCTGGTTACTGTTTACATTTAGACTCACGGCATCGCCGATAACCCATCTAACGCTACTTTCGGTATCGCTGTAAAGCCCAAAATCCCGGAAAAACCGAGGAATCCGCTGTTTTTCCGCCTGAGCCGGAATTTCCCTTGTCAGTGCCGCACCGGCGGTTCCCCGTCGCCGGTAATTTGCGGTTGAATTTGCGATGCCGGCTGAGTCGCAATCTCGTCCGCTTCCGTCCACTCTATAGCGGAAATTTTCTGCTGGAGCGCTATCGCCAGCACCTCGTCGATATGCGCCACCGGAATGATTGTCAGGCCTTCGCGAATATTCTCCGGGATTTCGACCAGGTCTTTTTCATTTTCTTCCGGAATCAGCACAGTCCTGATGCCGCCGCGCAGCGCCGCCAGCAGTTTTTCTTTCAATCCGCCAATCGGCAGAACCCGGCCACGCAGCGTGACCTCGCCGGTCATCGCAACAGCGCGATTGACCGGAATACCGGTCAGCGTCGAAATCATCGCGGTGACCATGCCGATACCGGCCGACGGCCCGTCTTTCGGAACCGCGCCTTCAGGAAGATGGACATGGATATCCTTGCGCTGGAAGATACTCGGTTTGATGCCATAATGCGGCGCGCGCGCCTTGACGAAGCTCATCGCCGCCTGGATCGATTCCTGCATGACATCGCCGAGCTTGCCGGTTGTCTTGATCTGGCCCTTGCCCGGAACCGTGACAGCCTCGATCGTCAGCAATTCGCCGCCGACTTCGGTCCAGGCAAGCCCGGTTACCGCGCCGACCTGATCCTCTTCCTCGCCGACGCCAAAACGGAATTTGGGAACACCGAGATAATCGTCGAGATTGTCTGCCGTGATAATGACGGAGTCGGTCTTGCCTTCGAGAATTTGGCGCAAAACCTTGCGGGCGAGCTTGGCAATCTCCCGCTCCAGCGTCCGGACACCCGCTTCGCGCGTGTAGCGCCGGATCATCTCCCTCAGGCCTTCGTCGGTCAGGGAAAATTCGTCTTCCTTGAGACCATGCGCATCGATCTGTTTGGCCAGCAAATGGCGTTTGGCGATTTCGACTTTCTCGTCTTCGGTATAGCCGGCCAGGCGGATTATCTCCATCCGGTCAAGCAGTGGCTGCGGCAGCTTTAGCGAGTTCGCCGTCGTCACGAACATTATGTCGGACAGGTCGAGATCGATTTCCAGATAGTGATCCTGGAATTTATCATTCTGTTCCGGATCGAGCACCTCCAGCAGCGCCGATGACGGGTCACCGCGAAAATCCTGCCCAAGCTTGTCGATCTCGTCGAGCAGGAATAGCGGATTCGATGTCCCGGCTTTCTTCAGGTTGGTAGCGATCTTACCGGGCAGCGAGCCGATATAGGTTCGGCGATGGCCGCGAATTTCTGCCTCGTCACGCACTCCGCCCAGCGACTGGCGGACGAATTCACGCCCGGTCGCGCGGGCAATCGATTTGCCGAGCGATGTTTTGCCAACGCCGGGCGGGCCGACCAGGCACAGGATCGGGCCTTTCAGTTTGTTCGTCCGCGCCTGCACGGCAAGATATTCGACGATCCGGTCCTTGACCTTTTCCAGCGCATAATGGTCTTCGTCGAGGACCTTCTGCGCTTCGCCGATATCCGTTTTCAGTTTCGATGTCTTGCCCCAGGGAAGCGCCAGTAGCGTATCGAGATAGTTGCGAACCACCGTCGCCTCGGCGGACATGGGTGCCATGGCCTTCAGTTTTTTCAATTCGCCCTGCGCCTTCGTCCGCGCTTCCTTCGACAGTTTGATTTCCTTGATTTTCCTGGCGAGTTCCTGAAGCTCGTCGCCGCTTTCTCCCTCGTCATCGCCAAGTTCGCGCTGGATCGCTTTCATCTGCTCGTTGAGATAATATTCGCGCTGGGTTTTCTCCATCTGGCGTTTGACACGCC
>JBGTHW010000219.1:0-8358 GCA_041746035.1 Parasphingopyxis sp. | reverse complement strand
AAGGACGGCGAAGAAAGTCCTGCCGACAAGCGCCGCCGCGAAGAAGACGATGACGACGATAACCAGCTATCGCTCGCCCAGATGGAAGAGGCGCTGAAGCCCGATGCGCTTGAGCGATTTGCGAAAATCACATCGCTCTACCGAACCTTCTCGACGCTCCAGCAAAAGCGACTAGCCGCGCTTGGCGTCGGTCAGGAACTGCCGAAGGGCCAGGAAACACGCTATCGGAATCTGAGCGCGGAGCTGACGGCCGAAATCGAAAGCGTCCAGTTTCACCAGACGAAAATCGAATATCTAGTCGACCAGCTCTACAGTTATAACCGTCGCCTGACGGCCCTTGGGGGCCAGATGCTGCGTTTGGCCGAACGGCACAAGGTACCGCGCAAGTCGTTCATCGACCATTATATGGGCCGCGAGCTTGAAGAAGGCTGGCTCGAAGAGGTGGCGAAGATCGACAAAAAATGGGAGAAATTCGCCAATAGCGAAGCCGAAGCCGTCGACCGTATCCGGGTCGAAATCGCCGAGATCAGTCAGGCAACCGGCATGGCGCTGACCGAATTCCGCCGCATCGTGAACATGGTGCAGAAGGCCGAACGCGAGGCCCGTTTCGCCAAGAAGGAAATGGTCGAGGCCAATCTGCGCCTCGTCATCTCCATCGCCAAGAAATACACCAACCGCGGCCTGCAATTCCTCGACCTGATTCAGGAGGGCAATATCGGCCTGATGAAGGCGGTCGACAAATTCGAATATCGCCGTGGCTATAAATTCAGCACCTATGCGACCTGGTGGATCAGGCAGGCGATTACTCGGTCGATTGCCGATCAGGCGCGTACGATCCGCATTCCGGTCCATATGATCGAGACGATCAACAAGCTGGTTCGCACCTCGCGCCAGTTCCTTCACGAGCAGGGCCGCGAGGCGACGCCGGAGGAAATGGCCGAGCGCCTCTCCATGCCGCTGGAAAAAGTGCGCAAGGTGATGAAGATCGCCAAGGAGCCGATTTCCCTCGAAACGCCGATCGGCGACGAGGAGGATTCGCATCTCGGCGATTTCATCGAGGACAAGAACGCGGTCATCCCTGTCGATGCCGCGATCCAGGCGAACCTGAAGGAAACGGTCACGCGTGTCCTTGCCAGTCTTACTCCGCGCGAGGAACGCGTGCTGCGCATGCGTTTCGGTATCGGCATGAACACCGATCATACGCTCGAAGAGGTCGGCCAGCAATTTAGCGTGACCCGCGAACGCATCCGCCAGATCGAGGCCAAGGCCTTGCGCAAGCTCAAACATCCGAGCCGCAGCCGCAAGATGCGCAGCTTCCTCGATCAATAGGACGCCTTAACCTCTCTCAACCGCATCCTAACGCGATATAAACCCGCTCTTTACCCAAGCCGTGTAAGACCATTCCCTGAGCAGTGAACAGGGAGTGGTCTTCATGACGCAACGCGCCGTCGAAAATCTCGAGCATAGCGGTATCGGTGAAACAATCGCCACGATGGCCGCGCAGGACGGTTCGGCGGGCCATCGTTATCCGGGCAGCGAGCAGCTCGCCACGAACAGTTTTGCCGGACGTAATCTCGCCGATGTCGTGCATTATCTTTGCGTTTTGCATGGCGGTCATCCGGGTGTGATCGATCTGGCAGCGGAAAAAACCGCCGAACCCGTCGTGCGCGACTGGTTGCGTCGGGCGACCGACGGTTTCGGACGCGAGCGCCTGTTGCTCTCGCATCTCGTCACTGCGGCGGGGCCGCAACCGAGTACATCGGGGCACACGGAAAGCGAAAATGCAGTCCTGGGTCAGCGTCATGCCATCGAAACCCTCGCCCGGTCGGAACGCCGCGGATGCGCATTCGGGGCCGCTATCGCGCTCATTCTCGACTGGCCCGCGATTCGCGCGGTGCTCGACACCGCTGCAGAAAGAATGTCGGTAGAAGCACCGCTTTCCGCTCTCCCGAACCGGGAGATAAGCCTTGCCGCTGTAGATGTCCTTTCGGACAGCCCCGCCGTCGGTCGCGCCATCCGCTTCGGCGCGGAACAGATGCTGCTCCAGCATCGCGGCCTGTGGGACTTGCTCGAAGCCCGCGAAGCCGCACGCGAAGACTGGTAGCACAACGCCCTAACCCAGCGCCTTTTTCAGAAGATCATTGACGACCTGGGGATTGGCCTTGCCCTGCATCGCTTTCATCGTCTGGCCGACGAAAAAGCCGAACAGCTTGTCCTTGCCGCCCCTATATTCCTCAACCTTGTCCTGATTGTTCGCGAGGACATCGGCAATTACCGCTTCGATAGCGCCTGTGTCCGAGGTTTGCCTGAGTCCCTTCTCTTCGACGATTTTCGCCGGATCGGCGCCGCTTTCGATATGCAATTCGAAGACTTCCTTGGCGAGCTTTCCGGAAAGCGTCCCATCGAAGGTCATCGCCAGGATTTCGGCATTGGCGGACGGCGCAAAATTGTCGGAATTCATGCCTTTGCCTGTCGCATTGGCTGCGCCCATCACTGTTGAGATAATCCAGTTCGCCAGCGGCTTGGCCACCTCGGTATCGGGTTTCTTCGACTTTTCGACGGTCAGCGCGATATTGGCCTCATAATAGCGCGCCGTATCGGCTTCCGCCGTCAGGACGGCCGCGTCATAGGCGGACAGGCCCAAATCCTTCTCATACCGCGCGCGCTTGGCGTCGGGCAGTTCGGGCAGGCTCTGGCGCGCTTCCTCGATGAATTGATCGCTGAGTTCGACCGGAAGCAAATCCGGATCGGGGAAATAGCGGTAATCATGCGCGTCTTCCTTGGAGCGCATCGACCGGGTTTCGCCCTTGTCGACATCGAAAAGCCGCGTTTCCTGAACAACCGTCCCGCCGTCTTCAATGAGATCGACCTGGCGGCGCGCTTCCAGCGCGACAACCTGCTGGACGAAGCGGATCGAATTGACGTTCTTGGTCTCGGTTCTTGTCCCCAATGGATTTTCTATTGTTATTGGCCCGGGCTTACGCACGGAAACATTCACATCGGCGCGCATCGATCCCTGTTCCATATTGCCGTCGCACGATCCGACATAGCGGAGAATCGATCTCAATTTCCGCACATAAGCTCCTGCTTCGGCGGGAGACCGCATATCGGCCTTCGACACAATCTCCATCAGCGCCACGCCGCAGCGATTGAGATCGACAAAGGACATCGTCGGAAGCTGATCATGCATCAGCTTGCCGGCATCCTGCTCAACATGGATGCGCTCGATGCCAATCATCTTGGTCTCGCCATCGGGGTCTTTCTCGTCGAGGCTGATCATCAGTTCGCCTTCGCCGACAATCGGATGATAAAGCTGCGAAATCTGGTAACCCTGCGGCAGATCGGCGTAGAAATAATTCTTCCGGTCGAAGCGCGACCATTTATTGATTCTCGCCCCCAGCGCGAGGCCGGTACGTACCGCCTGCCGGATGCACTCGCCATTCACCACCGGTAACATTCCCGGCATCGCAGCATCGACGAGGCTGACATTGCAGTTCGGCTCCTTGCCGAATTCGGTCGAGGCACCTGAAAACAGCTTGGCGTTCGACGTCACCTGCGCATGGACCTCGAGGCCGATCACTACCTCCCATTCGCCCGTAGCACCATGAATGCGATAATCGCTCATTCCTTTATCTGCTTTCCGGTCTCACTGTCGAAACGCGCTTCGCCGATACCCTTTCGTTTTTCGAATCTATCAAGCGCTTCGAAGAGGAGGGCTATCACAAGAATTCCGATTGCAGCGCCAATCATAATCAGCCATTTACGCCAGCCCCATTCCCAAGGACGAACATCGATAGTCCACCAAACAAGCCAGCCAACCCACAAAATACATGCAATTCTGATAATCGCGGTTTTCATCACCACCATTTCTCCGCCCGCGCCGTAAATCCGGCGCGCTCTTCGATCGCCAGTCCGGTATTCATCACACCCTGCTCGTCGAGCGCCTTGCCAATGACCTGCAAACCCAGCGGCAGCCCCTGCTTGTCCAGCCCGCCTGGCACGGCAATCGCGGGCAGGCCCGCCAGCGAGCTTGGCACGGTGAAGACGTCGTTCAAATACATCGCAATCGGATCGTCGTTGAGATCGCCCAGAGCAAAAGCGGCGCTCGGCGCGGTCGGGGTCAACAGGTAATCGCACTGCTTCCAAGCACCACCGAAATCCCGCGCGATCAGCGTCCTCACCTTCTGTGCCTGCGTATAATAGGCGTCGTAGAAGCCCGCGCTCAGCACATAGGTGCCGATCATGATGCGGCGTTTGACTTCCTCGCCGAAGCCCGTCGCGCGGGTCGCCGCATACATCGCATCGAGATTGCCGTTGTCCGGCGTTTCGCGCTGGCCGAAGCGCACGCCATCATAGCGGGCGAGGTTCGCCGAGGCCTCCGCCGGGGCGATGATGTAATAGGCCGGTAGCGCATATTTGGTGTGCGGCAGCGAGGCATCGACGATCTCCGCGCCCGCGTCCCTGAGCCAGTCCGCCGACTGTTTCCACAGCGCATCGATTTCCTCGGGCATATCGTCGACG
Source organism: Parasphingopyxis sp. (assembly GCA_041746035.1). Taxonomy (GTDB): domain Bacteria; phylum Pseudomonadota; class Alphaproteobacteria; order Sphingomonadales; family Sphingomonadaceae; genus Parasphingopyxis. Next base: position 3,837 of record JBGTHW010000219.1, on the reverse strand, counting down.
CGATATTCCCTGGGGATACCGATTGTCTTGCCGGTGAGATCGCCGGAGAGGTCTGCTTCCCAATTGGGCACCGGCTCATCGAGCGAGGTCGAATCCTTGGGATCGTAGCCCGCCATCGCTTCGAGCAGCACCGCGCAATCCTTGACGCTGCGCGCCATCGGTCCGGCCTGGTCGAGAGACGACGCAAACGCAACCGTGCCCCAGCGCGAACACCGCCCATAGGTCGGCTTCATCCCGACAATCCCTGTAAAGGCCGCGGGCTGGCGGATCGAGCCGCCGGTATCGGTGCCCGTCGCGCCGGGCACGATATGCGCGGCCACCGCCGCCGATGTGCCGCCGGAGGAGCCGCCCGGAGATAGCGGCGCATTGCCGCCATCCTTGCGCCGCCAGGGCGAAACGACATTGCCGAATGCGCTGGTCTCGTTCGACGAACCCATCGCGAACTGGTCCATATTGAGCTTGCCGAGCATCCCCGCGCCCGCGCCTTTAAGGTTTGCGGAAATGGTGGATTCATAGGGCGGCACGAAGCCTTCGAGGATATGGCTGCCCGCCGTTGTCTGGACTCCTTCCGTGCAGAACAGATCCTTGATGCCGAGCGGGACGCCGGCCAGTGGCGCGACATCGCCGGAAGACAGTGCACGATCCGCTGCTTCGGCTGCCTCGATGGCTTTTTCCGGTGTCTTCACGATAAAGCAATTAAGCGCATCCGCGCCCGCCACCGCGTCGTTGAACGCATCCGCCACTTCGCGGGCGGAGAATTCGCCGGCGCGGAAACCATCGCGGATATCCGCTACGCCGAGGTCTGTGAGGTTGGTCATGAACCAGTCCCCGTCATTGCGAGCGCAGCCAAGCAATCCAGACAGGCGCCCGTGGATTGCTTCGCTGCGCTCGCAATGACGTGCTGTACTACCATCATTCGATCACCTTTGGCACCGCGAAAAACCCGTGCTCGGCCACCGGCGCGTTCGCGAGGATAGCGTCCCGCTTGTCGCCATCGGTCACGATATCCTCGCGGAACCGCGTCTTGTTGTGGATCACCACCGCCATCGGCTCGACGCCCTCGGTATCGACTTCGCCGAGCTGCTCCACCCAGCCGAGGATATTGTTGAGCTCGGGCTTGAGGCGCTCGGCCTCTTCCTCGCTCATGGCGATCCGGGCAAGATTCGCGATTTTCAGAACGGCTTTGGTATCGACAGACATGGCCGCGCGGCTAACACTTGCACCCGGATGCTGCAAGCGCACATTGGACTTTCGCGCCCGATTCCCTATGTCCCGCCCGAACCTGTTCGAGAGTATTCCCCAGAGACTGTCATGGCCGCGCGCATTTTTCTCTATATCGTTGCATTTTTCATCGTCCTCGCTATCGGCGCGGCGATTGTCTGGAATGTCTTTCAGGACGAGCTGCTGGAAATGGCGCTGGTACCCGATCAGCCGGTCGAAGTTCTCGATGCCGTGGAGCAATCGGCCTATGCCAATCGGCGGATGTGGCTGGCGCGCCCCGACAAGGACGAATCGCCGACGGATTGGCTCCCGCAAGGGTATGGTGAGGATGGAGAGTTTTCGGCGACAGACCTCGCCGAAAATATCGTCAGCGAGCCGGTCGAACCGGTCGAGGAAGAGGAAACGGCAGACCATCCCCGCCTGCCGGTGTTCTACGTCCTGCCGACCACCTATCTGAAGCGCGACCGCTGGAACGCGCCGATCTACGATCCCGAGGCGCGCTTTCGGCAGCTCCGCTTCGCCTCCAGCCAGGCCAGCGCCTTTACCGGCGTCGGTGATATCTGGGCACCTTACTACAGGCAGGCCGTCCTCGGAGCCTTCCTGACGACCGAGAACAACTCGGAGGTTGCGCTGCGCTTCGCCTATCGCGACGTGCGGACGGCCTTTCACTATTTCCTCGAACAGATCGGCGAGGATCAGCCGTTTCTTCTGGTCGGCCACAGCCAGGGATCGCTGCATCTGATGACGCTGTTGCATGAGGAGATCGCCGATACGCCGCTCGCCGAGCGGGTTGTCGCAGCCTATCTGATCGGCTGGCCGGTTTCGGTGGAGGCGGACATCCCTGCTCTCCCCCTCGCCGCCTGCGAGACGCCCGAACAGACCGCCTGCATCTTCAGCTTCGTCAGCTTCGCCGAACCCGCCGATCCGCGTCAGGTGCAGCGGATTTACGAAGACAGCACGGGCCTCAGCGGCGATCCGCGGCGCGATACCGACATGCTGTGCGTCAACCCGCTGACCGGCACACTGGGCGGCAAAGCGACGGCGGAAGACAATATCGGCGCGCTGATGCCGAACGAGGCCATCGACGATGCGGTGCTGGAGCCGGGGCTGATTCCGGCGCGCTGCGCCGAGCGCGGGCTGCTGCTGATCGGTGCACCGCCGGAGGGCTATGAACGCTATGTGCTGCCCGGCAATAATTATCATGTGTTCGATTATATGCTGTTCTGGGCAAATTTGCGGGCCGATGTCGGGCGGCGGGTGGCGACGTGGTTCGAGACACGGGGGTGAGGGTGCCTTCGGAACGACCTCTTTTGCGAATTGTCCGAACACTATCGACAAACGTCATTGCGAGCGCAGCGAAGCAATCCAGAGCTCGCGCGCCACTCTGGATTGCTTCGCTGCGCTCGCAATGACGGAAAATAAGGGGAGGATTTTATGATCACCGAATCCGTTCCCGAATTCCGCGCGGCCCTTCCCTCGGGCGGGCGTCTTGCGGGGCTGGATGTCGGCAGCAAGACTATCGGCGTGGCGCTGTGCGATGCGCAATGGACGTTTGCTACCGCCGCCGAGACCATCAAACGGAGCAAATTCAGCAAAGACCTCGCCCGCCTGACCGCGATTATCGAGGAACAGCAGATCGCCGGCCTCGTGATCGGCCTGCCGAAGAGCCTCGACGGGCGGGACAGCCCGCAGACCCAGTCGACCCGAGCCTTTGCCCAGAACTGCGCGGCTGTCGGGCTGCCTATTCTTCTCTGGGACGAACGCTGGTCGACCCAGGCGGTCGAACGCTCGATGATCGCCGCCGATGTATCGCGCAGCAAGCGGGCCGCGCGCGTCGATGCGGCGGCGGCGGCGTATATTTTGCAGGGGGCGATTGATGGGCTGGTGGCGCAGTAATTCTGCCACGTGAGTCGGATCTATTGCACCAAATTCCCCCGCGAGGGCAGCATCCCGTAATTATATAGTACGCACTCATATACGGTCTCATCCGGCCTTGCCCGGGTGTCGGCGGGAACAGTATGGCGCGAATTGGTGAGGTCGCACTCGACCGCTGCTCGCGCCTCCATTTCTGGAGTGCGCGGCGTGATCGGTATCCCGGACATATTGGGATGCGGGCGATAGGTGCGGGTTGCGATAGGCAACAGCGCACGGGTCGCATCAAAGGCGGCGCGGTGAAAAATCGACGCATGCGTTTCCTCATCGCCGAGATCGAAGAAGCCCCATTGCAGGCCTTCCGGCGCATCGGCCTCAAGCGCGCGGACGACGCGAAGTACGCCCTCTTCCTGCCAGTATCCTTCATCGGCAATATAGATTCTCAGGCTGCGGTCCGAGGCTTTGTGGTCGGCCATAAATTCGGCAGCGCGGTTGCCGTATTCCATCGCCTCCCACCATAAGCTGGGCGTGACGGCCACATAATCATCGAACATATCCGGCTGTCGCAAAAACGTTTCTACCGTGAACAGGCCCGCGAGCGATTCCCCGATTAGTATTTCGCGCCCGGTGCGATACCGCGCCTCCACCCAAGGCTGCACTTCCTGGCTTAGGAAATCGCGAAATTATTGGCTGCGACCTGGCACTGCGCCGAGATCGGCATATTGCTCGGGATCCCTGACCGGC
>JBGTHW010000218.1:0-14890 GCA_041746035.1 Parasphingopyxis sp. | reverse complement strand
CGGCGGCGCGCTGGCCGGACTGCTGATGCTGCCGCTGGCGATACCGATGCTGATTTTCGGCGCGGGCGCGCTAAGCGGGCCGGAGCGCGGCGGGCTGTATCTGCTTGGGGCAGCGTCTTTGTTGCTTACCGCAGTTGCGCCGTTTGCCGCAGGTGCGGCGATACGGGCGGAGCGAGGATAATTTTTCCGTTCGGGCTGAGCTTGTCGAAGCCCTGCACTTCATCCGTCAGCACCGGAAAAGAACAGCCCTTCGACAAGCTCAGGGCGAACGGATTTAGTTAAGGAGAACCCGCTGCGCTCAGGGTCTCGTTCAACAGCTCCATTCGATTTTGCAAGACCAGATTCCTGAAATCATAGATCAGCGGATCGATATCGCGGCCATTGCGATAGGGTTCGACATAGCCGGTCAGCCCTTCGAGCCGGTAGCCGAGGGCGATATGATCGGGCACGCGATTATAGAGCAGCGCCTCAAGACCGGCATAGGCGATTTGCGGTCCTTCTTCGGGTTTAACCGATGTTTGGCTGCCCGGCAGCTCATAGAAATTGGCGATATCATAGGGCAAGGGAGGCGCGTTTTGCGCGGCAACGGGCAGCGCCAGTGTGGCGAGGGCAACGGCAAAAACGACTCGGATAACCATGCGTTAACCATAGTCGCAGTGCACCGGATGTGGAGTCGGCGACTCGGAACGTCCCGCAATCGGACGATTTATAGTTCTTGCCTTTTGGGGGCTTCAGGCTTCGAAAGCATTGCTCTGCCGATAGGAACTTCCCCACCCCTAACCCCTCCTCTTAAGGGGAGGGGAATTATTTTTCCCAGCGCGCGAAAATCGCGGTCGGGAGTTGCAGGCCCCTCGCCTCCTCGCGCACCGCCATTTCGCCGCAGACGATGTCTCCGCCAAGAGGCGCGGTCGCCTGCCGCACCAGTTCGCCAATCGCCAGCGCGGACATCCGCACCGCATAGACGGTCAGCACGAGGAAACGACTCTGCGTATCCAGCAATTTCGCACAATCGGCAATCAGCCCGGGAAGCCCCTCCTCCAATTGCCATAATTCCTTTTTCGGGCCGCGCCCGAATTTCGGCGGATCGAGCATGATGCCGTCATAGCGCCGCTCCCGACGCACTTCGCGGGCGGCAAATTTCGCGGCGTCATCGACCAGCCAGCGGATCGGCCTGTCGCTCATGCCTGACAGCACGGCATTGGCCTTGCCCGCCTCGACCGATTTCTTCGACGCATCGACGTGCGTGACATTCGCGCCTTTCGCCGCCAGCGTGAGGCTGCCGACCCCGGTATAGCCGAACAGGTTGAGGGCTTCGCTGCCCGCACCCACACGCTCGCGCATCCAGTTCCAGTGGCTGGCCATATCGGGAAAGAAGGCGAGATGGCGGAAGGGCGTGCATTGCGCCTGAAACCGTACATCTTCCCAGCCCAGCGGCCAGCCCTCGTCCGGAACTTGCGGAGACAGTTCCCAGCGCCCGCCGCCGTCGGCATCGGACGCGGGCACGAACTCGCCATCGGGTTGCCAGTCATCGCTGTGCGGTGCCCACATCGCCTGCGGTTCGGGGCGGATAAATCGAAATCGCCCATAGCGTTCGAGCTTGCGACCGTGGCCGCTATCCACCAGCCCGTAATCGGACCAGGGTTCGGCGGTTAATGTGTGGAGGACAGTCATAAAACTCCGTTCGGGCTGAGCTTGTCGAAGCCCTGTTCTTTTTTAATCGTTGCGCTGAAAAAGTGCAGCCCTTCGACAAGCTCAGGGCGAACGGAATCGAATCACGCCGCCCTGGCCCGTTCGCTAATATAGGCCTTCACGCGCTCAATATCGGACGGCAGGACATCGTACCGCTCCTCGCGCTCGAACAGACCGGCAAGGCGCGCGGGCAGCACGGGCCGTGTGCCGGTCGCGCGTTCGACGGCATCGCGGAATTTGGCCGGGTGGGCGGTGGCGAGCGTGACGATGGACATGCTTTCGTCCAGATCGCTGGCATGGGCTGCGGCGAGGCCGATAGCGGTGTGGGGGTCGATGATTTCGCCGGTTTTTTCGGCGGTCGTGCGCATTGCCATCGCCATAGCATCGGGATCGATACGGGCGGAGGAAAACAGCGCGCCAATCCCGTCACGGACATTATCGCCAAGCTGCAACCGGCGCGTTTTCTCGAATTCGGCCATCGTCGACGCGACAATCGCCCCGTCACGGCTCGACATATCGAACAGCAGTCGTTCGAAATTGGAGCTGACCTGAATATCCATGCTCGGCGCAGCCGTCGGCGTCAGCGTGCCGACCGAATAATCGCCATCGGTCAGCGCGCGATGGAGGATATCGTTGACGTTCGTCGCGACGATCAGCCGCGCGATGGGCAATCCCATCTTGTGCGCCGCATAACCGGCAAAAACATCGCCGAAATTGCCGGTCGGCACCGAGAAGGCGATCTTGCGTTCCGGCGCACCGAGGCGGACGGCGGCGTAGAAGTAATAAACGATTTGCGCCGCCAGCCGCGCCCAGTTGATCGAATTGACCGCAGACAGCGTATGGCGGCCCGCGAATTCCGCATCGCCGAACATCGCCTTGACCATTGCCTGCGCCGCATCGAAATCGCCTTCGATGGCGATATTATGGACATTCGGCGCGAGCACCGTCGTCATTTGGCAGCGCTGGACATCGGAGACGCGGCCATGCGGATGGAGCATGAAGATATCGACCTTCTCCCGTCCGGCCAGTGCATCGATAGCCGCCGATCCGGTATCGCCCGAGGTCGCGCCGATAACGGTGAGATGCGTATCGCGGGTTGAGAGGAACCGCTCGAACAGCAGGCCGAGCAGTTGCAACGCGACATCCTTGAAGGCGAGCGTCGGCCCGTGAAACAGTTCGAGCAGCCAGTGGCGATGATCGAGCTGCACGAGCGGTGTCACAGCAGCGTGCGAGAAACCGCCATAGGCGGTTTCGCACAGACCACGCAGCTCGTCCTCGGTCAGGCTGTCGCCGACAAAGGGAAGCAGCACGCGCACCGCCGTTTCGGCATAGGATAGCCCCGCCAGCGCCGCGATCTCGCTGGCCGAGAATTGCGGCCAGCTTTCGGGCAGATACAGCCCGCCATCCGACGCCAGCCCGGCCAGCGTTGCGCCTTCGAAATCGAGCGCCGGAGCGCCCCCTCTGGTGCTGATATAGTGCATGACGCGCGGCCTAGCGGGCCGGGTCGGCGGGCGCAATGGCATCGCGCCGACGCCGCCGGACGGCGAGGAAATAGATGATCGCCGCAATGCCCGCGAAGAAAAACCACTGGATTGCATATAGCAGATGGTTGTTCGGTATGCTTTGCGGCGAAGGCCGCGCCACGGGCTGGAGGCCCGCAATAGCTCCTTCGGCGACGAGCTTCGTGCCATATTCGGGATCGAGCGTAATCACGCCGGTGACTTCCCCGCCCTGCCAGCCTTCGGGTGGGTCGGGGCTTTCCGACCAGCCTGCCACAAGCTGCATGCCCGGCCCCTCGCCGCCACCCGTGCGGCAGGCGGCGATATGCTGCCATCCCGTCTCGTCCTCGCGGTTGCGCCCGGCGACGGCTCGCCAGCTAACCGGTTCGAGGCAGAATGCGGTGGCCCGACGATAGTGCAGTTCGGGATCCGGAATGTCGGGATAGGCGATGGGCGATTGCTCCGACGCGGCAGTATAGCGATCCAGCAAAGCCTCTTTGTCGGCCTTGCGCTGCAACTGCCAGATGCCGAGACCGATCATGGTCGCGACGGCCAGGCCGACAATGATGGTGGGGATAAGGGGCAGGCGGTTCATTCGTCTCTGGCCTCGATCCGCCCCTCGCGCGCCGCATGGCGATATTCGCTGGCGAGCAGCATGCCCTTGGCGACACGCAGGCCGTAAATAACTGCCGCGGCGGTGAACGGTATCCAGAGCATGATGTGCAGCCAGAAAGGCGGGTTGAATGTCAATTCAACTGTCAGCGCCAGCGCCACCACCAGAGCACCGATAATCAGCGTCAGAAACACCGCCGGGCCATCGCCGACATTGAAGCTCGAATAATCCAGCCCGCAGTTCGGGCAATGCGGGGCAAACTTCACGGCATTGGCATAAAGCGTGCGCTCGCCGCATTTGGGGCAAGCGCCGGTCAGGCCGGTTTGCAGAAGAGTGGGGTCGGGCATATCGCTCCCTATACGTCATACTGCGCTTTCATAAAGTCCCGCACGCGCTCGCAATGATGGGATATCGCGTCCGGCGAGGCCAGAAATTCCGCAATCTGCATCAGCCGCCAATACTGGCCTTCATTGCCGAACCGGACCCGCTCAAGATCGCGAGCGTCCATGTTCGCGGCGAAGAACCAGGAATCCGCATCACCGGCCCGCCAGCTGGGATAGCGGCGCGACCAGATAATGGCCGCACTGTCGAGATCGAGATTGAACTCTTCCTTGAGTTCCCGCGCCGCACATTGCTCCGGAGTCTCGTCGCCCTCGCGACCGCCACCCGGCAAGTCCCATTTGCCGGGAAACGGAATATCGTCGCGATTGTCGCGCAAATAGACCAGCAGATTGCAACCGCAGAGCAGCATCAGTTTCGCGCCGCTGAAATCCGTGGCGCTCACACCGTCCGACCTTCTAGTGAATCTCCGCCCCGGCACCGCCCCAGACATAGATCGAGACGAACAGGAACAGCCAGACGACATCGACAAAATGCCAGTACCAGGCCGCCGCCTCGAAGCCGAAATGCTGCTTGGGCGTGAAATCGCCGCGATAGGTGCGCCATAGACATACGGCGAGGAAGATCGTGCCGATAATGACGTGGAAGCCGTGGAAACCGGTTGCCATGAAGAAGGTCGCGCCATAAATATTGCCGCTGAAATCGAACGCGGCATGGGCATATTCATAGCCCTGAATACAGCTGAACAGGATGCCGAGGCCGATAGTCAGCCAAAGACCCAATTTGAGGCTCTGACGGTCGCCATTCAGCAGCGAATGATGCGCCCAGGTTACGGTGGTGCCGGAGCAAAGCAGGATCATTGTATTGAGCAGCGGAAAGGAAAACGGATCGAAAACATGAATACCTTCGGGCGGCCATGTCGCAACGCCGGCGATTTCGGCGGGAAACAGCGAAGCACCGAAAAACGCCCAGAACCAGCCGACAAAAAACATGACTTCGGACGCGATGAACAGGATCATGCCGTAGCGCAGGTGAAGCTGCACGACCGGCGTATGATCGTCTCCGTTGGCTTCGCGGATCACATCGACCCACCAGCTATACATCACAAAGAGAACACCGATCAGTCCGGCGAAGAATATCCAGCCGCCATAGGCTTGCTCATGCAGCCACATGATGCCACCAGCGGCCATCGCGAGCGCGCTGAATGCACCGATCAGCGGCCAGATGCTGGGATTGACGAGATGATAATCGTGTTCGGGAGCGGCTCCGGCCATTGCACGTAATTCCTGTTGCTTGCGTTATCGGGTATCTAACCGCGTCAGGCGTCCTCGTCCACGGGGTAGAAGGTGTAGGATAATGTAATCTCTTCGACATCGCCGATATCGGGATCGTCCATGATCGCCGGATCGACATAATAGGTCACCGGCATCCGCACGGCTTGTCCGGCCTGGAGGGTCTGCTGGGTGAAACAGAAACACTGGATCTTGGTGAAATACTGTCCGGCCTCGAGCGGCACGACATTAAAGCTGGCCGTGCCGGTAATCGCGCGGGAAGAGAGGTTTTCCGCCTCATAGAAAGCCAGTTTGCGCGCGCCGATGGCGACCCGGTCGGTATTGACCTCGGGCCGGAAGTTCCAGGGCAATTCGCGCGAGACATTCGAATCGAAGCGGACGGTGATGATCCGCCCGCTCGGAGCGACATTCAGCGTCATCGCCTCGGCGCGCTGGGTGGTGCCACCGAAGCCGGTAACCTGACAGAAAATGCGATAAAGCGGCACCGAAGCGAACCCGAGCGCCACCATCCCGGCAACCAGCAAGGCCGCCATAAAAGCACTGCGTTTGTTCTTGCGGTAGAGAGCATCGCTCATGATGCCGTTCCGATGCGCACGATGGTTATCAGATAAAGCAGGACGACGATGCCGACCAAGATGGCCGCTGTCATGAGCGCCCGGCTTCTCTGCCGCTCGCGGATGGTATTTTCTTCCTCGGGCGTCATGCGATCATCCAGGCATCGAGCACGAGCGCGCCGAACAGCGCGAACAGATAAAGAATCGAAAAGGCGAACAGCGTCTTTTCAGGGCGCATCGCCGCGGGATCGGTCGCGGTATTGCGGAAGACCGCAAAGGACAGCATCAGGAAGATCGCGCTCATCGCCGACGCCGCGATGCCATAGAGCGCGCCGGTCAGGCCCAGCCCCCAGGGCGCAATCGCCACCGCCGCCATCGGCAGCGTGTAAAGCAGGATCTGGCGGCGCGTCGAACGCGGACCCGCCGTCACCGTCATCATCGGCACCCCGGCGCGGGCATAATCGGAATTGATCCAGAGCGAGAGCGCCCAGAAATGCGGCGGCGTCCAGAGGAAGATCAGCGCGAATAGCAGGATCGGCAGCAGCGTGACCTGCCCCGTCGCAGCCACCCAGCCGATCAGCGGCGGAAACGCCCCGGCCGCGCCGCCGATGACGATATTCTGCGGCGTCCGGCGTTTCAGCCAGACCGTATAAATGGCGACATAAAACAGGATCGCCGCTGCGAGGGTGGCCGCCGCCAGCCAGTTGGTCGCGATACCCATCAGGATCACCGAGAAGCAACCGAGACCGACGCCGAAATGCAGCGCGGTCTCGCGATCCATCCGGCCCGCCGGAAGCGGGCGATTGGCGGTGCGTTTCATCACCGCATCGATATCCGCCTCATACCACTGGTTGAGCGCCGCCGCCGCGCCATGGCCCAGCGCGATGCAGAGGATCGCCGCAAAAGCGAGCACCGGATGCGGCATAACCGGTGCGGCGAGCAGCCCCGCCCCGCCGGTGAACACGACCAGCTTCATCACGCCCGGCTTGGTGAGCGCATAAAAATCGCGCCAGTCGGCGACGAGCGGCTGGGCCGGGGATGAGACGATGGTGGTGTTCATGACAGTTTCAATTCTCTGTTCGCCCTGAGCCTGTCGAAAGGCCGTTCTTCCTTTTCAACCGGCGAAAGAAAGAACAGGGCTTCGACAGGCTCAGCCCGAACGGCTCAAATATTCGGTCCGCTTTGCCGCTAATCGATCTTCGGCAGCTTGTTAAACTGATGGTAGGGCGGCGGGCTCGACAGCGTCCATTCGAGCGTCGTCGCGCCCTCGCCCCAATAATTATCCGCCGCCTTTTTACCCGCGAACATCGACCACAGGATGTTGACAAAGAATACAACCATCGACGCGGCCATGATCATATACCCGATTGTTGCCAGATCGTTATAGGGCTGGAAGGCATCCGGATAATCGGGATAACGGCGCGGCATACCGTCGAGACCGAGAAAATGCATCGGGAAAAACAATACGTTCACGCCAACGAAGAACACCCAGAAATGAACCTGGCCGAGAAACTCGTTATACATCCGCCCCGACATTTTTCCGAACCAGTAATAAAAGCCCGCGAAAATCCCGAAAACCGCGCCCAGCGACAGCACATAGTGGAAATGCGCGACAACATAATAGGTGTCGTGCATATAGTTATCGACACCGCCATTGGCGAGCACGACACCGGTGACGCCGCCGACGGTAAACATGAAAATGAAGCCGATCGCCCACATCATCGGCGTCTTGAAGCTGATCGAGCCGCCCCACATGGTGGCGATCCAGGAGAAAATCTTGATGCCGGTCGGCACCGCGATGACCATCGTCGCGGCGGTGAAATAGAGCTTTACATTCAGCGACAGCCCGACCGTGAACATATGGTGCGCCCAGACGACGAAACCGACGACGCCGATCGCGACCATGGCATAGGCCATGCCGAGATAGCCGAAGACCGGCTTGCGGCTGAATGTCGCGACGACCTGGCTGACCATGCCGAAGCCCGGCAGGATCATGATATACACCTCAGGATGGCCGAAAAACCAGAACAGATGCTGGTAAAGCAGCGGATCGCCGCCGCCCTGCGCGTTGTAGAAGGTCGTTCCGAAATTGCGGTCGGTCAACAGCATGGTGATTGCCGCGGCGAGCACCGGCAGCGCGAGCAGCAGCAGGAACGCCGTTACCAAGATCGACCAGACGAACAGCGGCATTTTATGGAGCGTCATGCCCGGCGCGCGCATATTGAAAATCGTCGTGATGAAGTTGATCGCACCGAGAATCGACGAAGCGCCTGCCAGATGGAGCGAGAGGATCGCCATATCGGTCGCCGGGCCGGAAGGCTGCGTCGATAAGGGCGCATAGACCGTCCAGCCTGTGCCAGACCCCAGCCCTGCCGTGCCCATTACCTGGGTAGACCCCATCAGCAGCATAAACGCCGGAACCAGCAGCCAGAAGCTGATATTGTTCATCCGCGGAAAGGCCATGTCCGGCGCGCCGATCATCAGCGGCACGAACCAGTTGCCGAAGCCGCCGATCATCGCCGGCATGACCATGAAGAAGACCATGATCAGGCCATGCGCCGTGATCAGCATATTCCACATATGGAGCGCGGCATTACCCGTTTCGCCCGACCAGGCCTCCAGATACTGGATACCGGGTTCCGCCAGCTCGACCCGCATCATCCCCGAAATCGCGCCGCCAATGATGCCGGCGACGATCGCGAAAAGCAGATAGAGCGTGCCGATATCCTTGTGGTTCGTCGACATGAACCAGCGGACGAAAAAGCCCGGCCTATGGTCGGCATCGTGATGCGCCTCGTCATGCGACGCCTCGAACAGCGCGGGGGTGGCGGTCGTATCGGTCATTTTTCGTACCCTTAATTTACCGTTGTCGCGGCTTGCTCGACGATCTCGCCCTCTGTCGTAACGTCGACGGTATTGGTATTGACTGGAGTTTCGCTATCTTCGGTAATCGGCGTATCGGTATCAGCACCCGCATTCGGGGCAGCATCGCCCGGCATCGATCCGCCCTGCGACCGTACCCAGCGCGCAAATTGCGCGGGCGGAACGACCTCGATGGCGATGGGCATGAAGGCATGACGCGCACCGCACAATTCGGAACATTGACCATAATAGACCCCCGGCTCGTCGACCCGGACCCATCCCTCATTCAGGCGGCCCGGCACGGCGTCGATCTTGGTCCAGAAGGCAGGGAGCGCGAAACTGTGCAGAACGTCGCTCGCTGTGACCAGAAAGCGTACGGTCGTACCTGCCGGGATCACCATCCGTTCATCGACCGCGAGCAGGCGGGGGCCGTCTGCGGCGGTGCGGAAACGGGCCCCTTCGGCCTGATCGCCCTCTTCCTCAAGCAGGTTCGATACCAGCAAAATCCCGCCATGATCGGGATATTCATAGGTCCAGTTCCACTGGTTGCCGGTCACCTTGACGGTCACAACCTCGCCCTCGGGCAGGTCATATTGACGCGCGAGCAACTGAATGGAGGGAACGGCGATCACGACAAGGATCAGCACCGGAACCAGCGTCCAGACAACTTCCAGGACGGTGTTATGGGTGGTTTTGGAGGGGACCGGATTGGAGCGTCTGTTATACCGGATCGCAACCCAGATCAGCAAAGCCAGCACGAACAGAGAGATAACAGTGATGATGGGCATGAGTAACCAATTGTGAAACCATGCCAAATCCTTGCCCACCTCCGTATATTGTTCCTGCAAGCCCAGCCGGCCATCCGGCTGCCCCACGCTTTCGACCGGCCCGGCATAGTCGATACCGGCCATGTCTGCGGTTCCGGAGAGCGCGACTTCGTCAGGCGTCGATTCTTCGCCGGGCGCGGGCGCAAGTTCGGTTTGCGGTGCGGCTGCCAGCTCCGTCTGCGGAGCGACAGCGGCGGCGGGTGAGGTTACGGCGAGCGAGGCAACGGCCAGTCCCGCCGCAACCATCAGGTTTGTTAAAATTCGCATCCGATTCCCGTTCAAGCCGCACCAAAGCGGCAAATATCCAAGGCTCTGTAGAAATTCGCACCTGCCTATAAACCGGTCGGCGCAATCTCTCAAGCGGTTGCGGCACGATTCCTGCCCGACTATCTGGTGCGCAACCATTAGAGAGCGAGACTGTATGACAGACGAAAAAGCCCTAGCCGAATTTCGCGCCGCCGATGCCCTTCTCGAAGGCCATTTCATCCTCTCTTCCGGCAAACGCAGCGCGCGTTATCTGCAATGCGCGCGAGTGTTGCAGGATCCGATGCGGGCCGCGCGCCTGGCTTCGTCCCTCGCCGCGACATTGCCGCGCGAGATCCGCAGCGAGATCGCTGTCGTCGTCTCGCCGGCAATGGGCGGGGTGATTATCGGCCACGAAATGGGCCGGGCGCTGGGCGTCGAGGCGTTGTTTCTGGAAAGGCCGGAGGGTGTATTCGAATTGCGGCGCGGCTTTGCGCTGGAACAGGGGCAGAAAGTGCTGATGGTCGAGGATGTTGTGACCACCGGGCTGTCTTCGCGCGAGGCAATCGAGGCGGTCGAAAGGGCGGGCGGCGAGGTCATCGCGGAGGCCGCTCTGGTCGACCGTTCGCATGGCGAGGCCGATCTCGGCGTGCCGTTTTTTCCGCTGCTCTCGCTCGATTTCCCGGTTTACGATCCCGACGATCTGCCCGGGGAACTCGCCGCAATTCCGCCCGAAAAACCCGGTAGCCGGAAAAAATGATCCGCTGGCTCGCTTTTTTCGCGGCGATGAGCGCCCTGCTGGCGAGCTCTGCCCATGCCTTCGATCCGGCGCGGCTCGGGCGCATGGTCGAGGCGACGAATTTCGCCGGTGTCCTGCTCGTTTCGCGCGGCGACACCGTTATCTATGCGCGCGCGTTCGGCGAAGTCCGGCCCGGTGGCGGCGAACTCCACCGGCTCGATGCACGCTGGCGCTGGGCCTCTATCACCAAGCAGCTGGTGGCGACCATCGCGATGCAGGAAGTTCAGGCGCGGCGGATGGAACTGGATGCGCCGATTGCACGCTACTGGCCCGATTTTCCGAACGAGAGCCGCGAGGCGATCACCATCCGCCATCTGATGCAACACCTCTCCGGCCTGCCCAATCCCGACGATACGCCGCTGACCCGCATCGGCCTGCCCGCCTTCTATACCGGCGATGGCGCGGAAATTGCACGGGCGGATGGCTATTGCGCCGGGCCATTGCGGACGGAACCGGGTGCGACATATGCCTATAGCAATTGCAATTTTATCGTACTCGGGGCGATCCTGGAGCGTGTGACGGGGGAGCCGCTCGGCGATCTGGTTGCCGAACGAATTCCCGGCTCCATGCAATTCTATCCGTCTGGCGAACCTGCCATTCCCGGCTTTCACAATGGCCAGAGCGAACCGCCGATACGCTTCGAGGCCTATGGTGCGGCCGGTGGGCTGAACGGTACGATCTTCGATCTGTGGCACTTCGACCGCGCGCTGATGACCGGTGCCCTGCTTACTTCCGAAGCGCGCGCGCAAATGTGGGATGGCGACCCTGCCCTTGGCTATGCCGCGCTCGGCCAATGGGTTTTTCCCGCACCGCTGACCGGATGTGCCGAACCGCAGCGGCTGGTCGAACGGCGCGGTGCGATCGGCGGCGTGCAGGGACGAAATTTTATCCTGCCCGATCTCGATATGGCGGTTATCGCCTTCGTCAACCGCTCCGAAGCCGAGTTCGATTTCGGCGATATCTGGAGCGGCGAAGGCTTTGCGCATGACATACTTGCCGAAGCGGCGTGCCACCGTGGGGAGGCATGAACGGGCCTTACTTGCGCCATTGAAATCGACTATGTGTCATGAAATTTGAAAAGCGCATATTTGCCGTATATAGAAGCATATCGGAAGGAAGTAACACAGCCATGGCAGCTCAGATCGAGGTTCAAACCGACAAAAATGGCCTTCGTCGCTGGCGAATGATTGACGAGAATGGCAGGCGGGTGCCGTTCCGCGCCGGAAACGTCGTTGGCATCAAACCGAACAAATGGCATCGCGGCATTGTCCAGCGGATGCTGGCCTTCGGTGAAAACGGCTAGGCCAATCAGGTCGGTCGGCTCCGCTGGTTTGCCCCCCTTTAATCCATGCCCAGCCCCGCGCGCGACAATACCGTTTTCCTCAATTGCCCCTTCGACGAAGAATACCAGGAAATATTCGACGCGATCATTTTTACGGTAACCGCCGCAGGCTACCAACTTAGATGCGCAATGGAAGCGGACGATGCAGGCGGTCAGCGTCTTACGAAGATTGCCGCATTGATCGGCAAAAGCAAATTCGCCATCCATGATCTTTCGCGTACCGGGATCGATACCAATACCGGCTTGCCGAGATTCAACATGCCGCTGGAACTCGGAATTTCTCTGGGCGCAAAACTTCTCGGCACCAAAAAGCACCGCGATCATTACCTTCTTGTGATGCAGGAAATTCCCTACGCTCATCAAAAAGCTGTCTCCGACATTGCCGGAACCGATCCGAAGTCCCACAATGGGGCTCCCAAAACAGCGATCCGGCTGGTTCGCGATTTTCTTTCGACCAACATCGAGGGACGTCGGCTCCCGCTGGCGGTACGCTACATCAAGGCGTTCGAACAGTTTGAGAACTGGCTCGACGCTGCGATGAAGGCTGAAAGCGAAGACCGGCGACGGCTGACATTTCAGGATCGGCTGGCCCTCATCGAAGAATTTTCCAGTCTGGGAGTTCCTCCCTCGTCATGACCCATCCCCTCCGCCTCGGTGTCAATATCGATCATGTCGCGACGATCCGCAACGCGCGGGGCGGCGAACATCCCGATCCGGTGCGCGCGGCGTTCGAGGCGGCGAAGGCGGGCGCGGACGGCATCACCGCGCATTTGCGCGAGGACCGGCGGCATATCACGGACGCAGATATCGACCGGCTGACCGGGGCGCTGACGATCCCGCTCAATCTGGAAATGGCGGCGACGGACGAGATGCTGGCGATTGCGCTGCGCCATGCGCCGCACGCCGCCTGTATTGTGCCCGAAAAGCGCGAGGAACGGACGACCGAAGGCGGGCTGGATGCGGCGGGCGGGCACAATCACCTCGCGCCGTTTGTGACGGAACTCAAGGGCGCGAATATCCGCGTCAGCCTGTTTATCGAACCCGACCCGCAGCAGGTGGAAGCGGCGATCCGGCTGGGTGTGCCGGTGGTCGAGTTTCACACGGGTCGGTATGCGCATCTGGAGGGCCCAGAAAACAACGAAGCGCGGACGGCGGAATTGCACCGCATCGCCGACGCCGCTGCGCTCGCCGCGAAGAACGGGATCGAGCCGCATGCGGGCCACGGGCTTACCTTCGATAATGTCGGTCCGGTCGCCGCGATCCCGCAGCTGGCGGAGCTCAATATCGGGCATTTCCTGGTCGGCGAGGCAATTTTTACCGGGCTGGAGGCGAGTGTGAAGCGCATGCGCGAAGCGATGGGTCTGGCGCGATGATGGGAGCGAACACATATCTTCCTCTCCCCTTCAGGGGAGAGGATTACGGAGACTTGCGAACTTGTTCGCTAGTCGGAGTTGGAGAGGGGGAATCTGTTTTTCCCAAATGTTTCACATATCGGGACGGGACAGCCCCTCTCCCTTCGCCGCTACGCGGCTCTTCCCTCTCCCCTGAAGGGGAGAGGGATTTGTGATAATCGGCATCGGCTCGGACCTCTGCAATATCGAGCGCATCCAGGCGTCGCTCGACCGCTTCGGCGCGCGTTTCGAGAACCGTGTCTTCACCGAGATCGAGCGCACGAAGGCCAATCGCCGCCCCTTCACCATCGCCGGAACCTATGCCAAACGCTTCGCCGCCAAGGAGGCGTTTTCCAAGGCCGTCGGCACCGGCTTCCGTCAGGGTGTGTTCATGCGCGATATTGGTGTAGTCAATGCCAGATCGGGCGCACCGACACTGGCATTGACAGGCGGCGCAAAGGCGCGGATGGACGCGCTCACGCCGCCGGGACACCGGCTCGACGTGCATTTGACGATGACCGACGATCATCCCTGGGCGCAGGCGTTCGTTATCCTGTATGCGCGGCCTATCGAAAGTAAAAGCGAGTGAATGAATTGAGCATTTCCGACAGCGATTCCGTGGCCAAGGCGGACGCCGAGACGACCGAAGAGAAAAAGACCGACTGGTGGGGCGAGATCAAGGGCATCTTCTGGCTGATCCTTGCCGTGCTCGCCTTTCACAGCCTTGTCGCCAAGCCCTTCTATATCCCGTCTGAATCGATGATGCCGGGGCTGATCAAGGGCGACCGGCTGGTCGTGACCAAATATCCCTATGGCTGGTCCTATGTCTCGCCCTCCTTCCATGTTTTGCCTTTTATCGAGGGTCGGCTGTTCGGGCGGATGCCGGATCGCGCCGATATCGTCATCACCGTGCCGCGCGAGGCGCGCGCGGACTATATCAAGCGCGTCGTCGGCCTGCCCGGAGACCGGCTGGAGGTGCGCGGCGGGCTGGTGATCCTCAATGGCGAACCGCTGCGCCGCGAACAGCGCGAACCGGCGATGATCCCGATCGACGCCAACGTTCCGTGCAACGACTTTCCCGCGCTGGCGACGACAGGTGCCGATGGACAGCGTTATTGCCGGATGCCCGTCTATCGCGAATTCACGCCCGAAGGGCGGTTTTACGACACAATCGATCTTGGCCCGTCTTCCGCCGACTATTATGGCCCGGTCACGGTACCGGAAGGGCATGTCTTCCTGATGGGCGACAATCGCGACCAGTCCGCCGACAGCCGGGCACCTCTGCGGGCCGGGGGACTCGGCGGCCCGGTGCCGGTGGAGAGTATTGGCGGACGTGCCGAATTCATCACCTTCTCGCTCGACGGCACTTCCGAATGGTATAACCCGATAAGCTGGTTCACCGCGATGCGCGGTGGCCGGGCAGGTGCCGGTCTCCATCCG
>JBGTHW010000217.1:0-7983 GCA_041746035.1 Parasphingopyxis sp. | reverse complement strand
GACGCTCGCCATGCGCGGCTCCGGCAACCGACCCGCCAGCTGGCGCAGCGCCGCGCCGCTGGCCGGTCCGCTTGTGCGGACGATCGCGATTCCGCTGGGCAGTCCGCCCGTCGAAAGCGCAAAGATCGTATCGCCGGTCGGCGCTAACTCCATAGAACGCGCTTCACTTCTTCTTCGATCTGCCTTGGCCGCCGAGCTGATCGAGAAAGCCCTTCATCATATCCATGCCGGCATCGCCCATCGGTGCCCAGGTGCGGATCATCCGCTCGACGGCTTCGGGTCCGACGCCCTCGTTCATCGCTTTCCTGACCTTGTCGAGATAGACATCGTGCACCGGACCCATATCGGGAAGGCCCATCAGTCGCCGCACTTCCTCCGGCGTACAATCGACATCGAAATTAATATTCATGGATGCGCTCCTCAAAATGCTGGCCTTTCTTTAGGGAATGCGCGAAACGGCGTCCATGACTTGTCGGATTATTGCGAGCCCGGTTGGCGCGATAGCGATCTCGGCCAGCGACGAGGCCATCGTCGCTATCGACATGCTCGGCCCCGATGCGGTGCCCGACGATGTGCACAGCCCCTTGCTCGATGAAGCCGCGGCGCAGATTTCCGCCTATTTCGAAGGGGCGCTGAACGCCTTCGATCTGCCGCTCGAACCGAAATCCACCAAGCGCGGCAATGTGTTACGCGATGCCATCGTCGCCATCCCTTATGGCGAAGTGGCGAGCTATGGCGAAATCGCACGAAAGGCGTCTTCCGGGCCGCGCGCTATCGGGCAGGCCTGTCGGCGCAACCCGCTGCCGATCGTCGTGCCCTGCCACCGCGTTATCGCGGCCGGCGGAAAGATCGGCTATTATTCGGGCGGCGAGGGGATTCCGACAAAGCGCTATCTGATCCATCACGAATCCGCAGAGGACTATTATTCATGAACGGCATGATCGAAATACCGACACTCGAGGGCAGCGAAATGTTCGGGGCCTACAGAGCCGAACCGGAAGGCGGAGCGAAAGCCGCCATCATCGTAATCCAGGAGATTTTCGGGGTCAATGCCGGTATCCGCCGCAAGTGCGACAAGCTCGCCGAGCAAGGGTATCTGGCCATCGCGCCCGATATCTTCTGGCGGCTGAAACCCGGTATAGAGCTCGATCCCGATATTCCCGAACAGTTTCAGACCGCGCTCGATCTGATGGGCAAGTTCGATCAGGATCAGGGCGTTCGCGATATCGAGGCGGCAATCCATGCCGCGCGCACGGAGATTGGCGGCGACAGCCGGGCGAAAGTCGGCTGTGTCGGCTATTGCCTGGGCGGGCGGCTTGCTTTCATGACGGCATCGCGCACGGATATCGATGCCAGCGTCGGCTATTATGGCGTGGGGATAGACGGGCTATTGGGCGAGAAAAAGGCGATTGCCCATCCTGTCCTGCTCCATGTCCCGACCGCCGACCATTTCGTCGATAGCGATGCCCAGGCCGCAATGCATGAGGGGCTGGACGAGCACCCGAAGGTAACGCTGCACGATTATGACGGCCTCGATCACGGTTTTGCGACGGAAATGGGCGAGCGCCGGGACGAACGCGGCGCGCAATTGGCAGACCGGCGGACGATGGAATTTTTCGCGGAGCATCTCGGATAACCGCCGATCCCCGCCTGCCGTGCTGTGGGAAACAACGGGTCGGCAATTGCCGAAGCCGACCGGCCAGGGCGCTCACGTTAACTCCCGTTAAACGGCCATTCACCGCGCCTGCGCCAATCGACCCGGATGGCCCGCCGCTTTCTCGCTTTTCTGATCCTGGCCGGCCTCGGGAGCACGACATTCTCGCAAACCGTCACGACCCTGCCGGTCGAACGACCATGGTTCGGGCTGCCCCAGGTTTCCGCGCTTCTCAATGGCCGCACCGGGGGTCGCTTCATCGTCGATAGCGCGGCGAGCGAGACGGTGCTGACCGATGCGCTTTTAGCAAGGCTGGGCCTGACCGGAAGCGGGACAGAAGCCCGCGTCAACGGATCGACCGGCAGTACGCCGATCCGGTATTATCGCCTCGAAAGTCTTGCGCTCGGCGGGCGAACTTTCCGCAATGTCGGAGCCTATGGCTTCCCGCCGCTCTCCGCGCCGGTTCGGGCGGACGGGCTGATCGGTGCCGATATCTTGCGCCGCCATGTCGTCGAATTCGATCTGCCGCGAAACAGCATCCGCCTTCATCCCCCGCGAACCGATTTTCTCCTCCTCGACGGTTCCGGAGACTGGTCGGCGATCCCTGTCCGCCAGCGGCGCGACGGATTCCTGATCGTTACCGTGACGATCGGCTCGTTGCGTTTGCCCGCACTGGTCGACACCGGAGCCTCGCAGAATTTCGTGAACCGGGCCGCGTCGCGGCGGCTCGGACTGCGCTTCGTGCCCGATAGCGAATCGCGCGAAGCGGTCACGGGCGCGTCGGGCCATGTCCAGACGGTCAATCAGATCGATCTCAGCCGTCTGGCGATCGGCGATGTCGAGCTCGGGCCGAGCCGGATCGGGGTCGCCGATCTCGCCATTTTCGAATCGCTGGGAGTGGCCGACCGGCCGGCGATGATCCTCGGTGCCAATGCGCTCGAAGGCCGTCGCTTCGTGCTCGATTATCCGCGCAGCAGGCTGCTTATCGAGCGCCAGCGCCCCTAGCCGAACAGCGTCGTTATCCCGACAGCGGGATCGATATAGCCTTCATAGATCATCCGCCCCGCCACCCAGAGGATGACGATCAGCCCGATATAGGCGATCCATTTATAGCGTTCGATATAGCGCGCGATGACATTAGCCGCGAGACCCATGAGCGCCACGGACAGCAGCAAGCCGATAACCAATATGCCCGGATGATCGCGCGCCGCGCCGGCGACACCGAGGACGTTATCGAGGCTCATGCTGACATCGGCAGCGGCTACCGCCCACACGGCGGCCCAGAAGCTGCGCGTGGATTTCACGCCCGAATGTTCGTCGCCCTCGATCATGTCCGATCCGGGCGATTCGCCTTCGTGATGGAGTTCCCTCCAGAATCGCCACGCCACCCAGAGCAGCAGCAAACCGCCCGCGAATATCAGGCCGACAATTTGCAATAGCTGCACAACGATCAGCGCAAACAGAATGCGCAGGATCAGTGCCGCCGCAATACCAATCATGATGACCTTGCGGCGCTGGTCTGGGGGCAGTCCGCCGGCCAGCGCGCCGACGACAATCGCATTGTCCGCCGCAAAAACGAGGTCGATCATGACCACCTGCAAGAAAGCTGCCCAGGCCGATGGCTGGTTCAGATTGCTGAAATCGGTGACGATGGACGCCCAGATTTCGGACAGACTGCCCAATCCTTCGGGCGCGGCAATCATCGGAAATATATCTAGCATATCGACCTAACGCCTTGCTTCGCTACTGGTTCATCGAATCGAAGAAATCCTCGTTAGTCTTGGAATCCTTCATCTTGTCGAGCAGGAATTCCATCGCGTCGATAGTGCCCATTTGCATCAGGATACGGCGCAGCACCCACATTTTGGCAAGATTGTCCTTGTCGACCAGCAGCTCTTCCTTGCGGGTGCCGGACTTGCCGACATCGAGCGCGGGGAAAATGCGCTTGTCGGACACCTTGCGGTCGAGGACGATCTCGGAATTGCCCGTGCCCTTGAATTCCTCGAAGATAACCTCGTCCATACGGCTGCCGGTATCGATCAGCGCGGTGGCGATAATCGAGAGGCTGCCGCCCTCCTCGATATTGCGCGCGGCACCGAAGAAGCGCTTGGGGCGCTGGAGCGCATTGGCATCGACGCCGCCGGTCAGCACCTTGCCCGATGACGGCACCACGGTGTTATAGGCGCGGCCCAGGCGGGTTATCGAATCGAGCAGGATCACGACGTCTTTCTTGTGCTCCACAAGCCGCTTGGCCTTTTCGATTACCATCTCGGCGACCTGGACGTGGCGCTGGGCGGGTTCGTCGAAGGTCGAGGAAATAACCTCGCCATTCACCGAACGTTGCATGTCGGTGACTTCCTCTGGCCGCTCGTCGATCAGCAGGACGATCAGATAGACTTCCGGGTGATTGTCGGTGATCGCGCGCGCAATATTTTGCAGTAGCACGGTCTTGCCGGTACGCGGCGGCGCAACGATCAGCGCGCGCTGGCCCTTGCCCTGGGGCGAGATGATATCGATGACGCGGGCGGATTTGTCCTTGACGGTCGGATCGTCGCTGTCGAGCGTCAGCTTCTGGTCCGGATAAAGCGGCGTCAGATTGTCGAAATTGACCCGGGTGCGCAGATATTCGGGATCGTCGAAATTGATCTCGGTAACTTTGGTCAGCGCGAAATAGCGTTCGCCATCCTTGGGTCCGCGGATCTCCCCCTCGACCGTATCGCCGGTACGCAGACCGAATTTTCGGACCTGATTGGGCGAGACATAAATATCGTCGGGTCCGGCGAGATAGCTCGCTTCATGGCTGCGCAAAAATCCGAAGCCGTCGGGCAGCACTTCGATCGTGCCCATACCCATGATCTGCTCGCCATCGTCGCTTTCGGCCTTGAGGATACCGAACAACAAATCCTGCTTGCGCAATGTGGACGCGCTCTCGACACCGACATCCTCGGCGATCTTGACGAGTTCTGCCGGCTTTTTCTGTTTCAGGTCTTTAAGATGCAGCATTGGGGAGATTCCTGGCGGGAACAGAGTTTGGGGAAAAAGCGTTCGGCGCGGTTCGGTTGTGATTGCGTCGGAAAAATAGCGCTGCGCTAGGACTGGCAGCGGATGCCTGGAAATCGAGTTAGGTGGCGTGTCCGCTCAAGTCAAGAAAAAGGGCGGATGATCACCAGAATAACGATGATAGCCACCGCAATGCCCGGCACCTCGTTGACCAGGCGCAAGCGCCGGCCCGACCAAGGAGTCTCGCCGCTCGCCAGTTTCTTGCGATAGGCCATCAGCCAGCCCTGATAGCCGGTCAGGCCGATCACGCAGAGCAGTTTGGTGATAAACCAGGGCTGCGCCCAGACATTGAGCTGCCAGACGAGCGTCAGCCCCAGTATCCAGACGATCAGCATCGAGGGATTCATGATGATCGTCGAAAGTTTGTCTTCGCGCATGACCCAGGCGCTGGCCTCGGCGGATCCCTTTTCCGCTTCCTGATGATAGACAAAAAACCGGGGCAGCATGAACAGCCCCGCCATCCAGAAAATCACGAAAATCAGATGCGCGGCCTTGAGCCAGGGATAGGCAAGGGTGAACCAGTCCATTTAGCGATCAGGCTTTGCGCACAAGTTCGAGCAAATGTTCGACATGGGCGACGGGCGTATCGGGCAAAATTCCATGGCCCAGATTGAACACATATGGGCGATCGGCGAAAGCCTTTTTTATACGGGCGACACCGTCTTCGAGGTCAGAGCCGCCGGCAATCAGCGCCAGCGGATCGAGATTGCCCTGTACCGGCAGACCCTCCGGCAGCTGCGTGTTGGCCCATACCGGATCGACCGTCTCGTCCAGACCCAGCGCATCGATGCCGGTCTCGCGCGCATAGGCGGCGAGTTTCCCGCCCGCGCCTTTCGGGAATCCGATGATCGGGATACCGGGGTAACCAGCGCGCAAGGCTTCCACGATCTTCGCCGTCGGCGCGATCGCCCAGCGTTCGAATTGCGCAGGCGACAGACTACCGGACCAGCTATCGAACAGCTGCACCGCATCGACGCCAGCCTCGATCTGGCCGGAGAGATACTCGACCGTCGTCGCGACGATAGCATCGATGATTCCGCCGAAGCGTTCGGGATCGTCATAGGCCAGCCGCCGTGCTTCGCCCTGATCGCGGCTGCCCTGTCCGGCAACCATGTACGTCGCAACGGTCCAGGGGCTGCCTGCAAAGCCCAGAAACGTCGTTCCGGGCGGCAACGCAGTCGCCACGGCTCTCACGGTGGCATAAATCGCTTCGAGATGCTCTGGCGCGGCTTGAAACATGTCGAGTTCCGCATCCACAAGCGGCGGTGACAGTTGTGGTCCCTCTCCCGTTACGAAGCGCAAATCCTGCCCCAGCGCATGGGGAACGATGAGGATATCGGAAAACAGGATCGCGCCATCGAAACCGAAACGCCGGATCGGCTGCAGCGTCACTTCCGCCGCCGCGTCAGCGTCATAGACCAGATCGAGAAAGCCGCCCTTGTCCGCACGCAGGGCGCGATATTCGGGAAGATACCGCCCGGCCTGTCGCATCAGCCAGACAGGCGGCGGATCGCACCGTTCGCCTTTCAGTACGTCGAGCAGCGGTTTGTCGTTTTCGTCAGGCATGCGCGAGCCAATGACTCCCTTCACTATCTATTATATATAATATTAAGAGTCTGTTGAAGTTGTAGAAGGCTTGGCAGCGGGGCTTATGCGTCTCGCCGGATAAAGCCAACAGCTTGACTCAAATTGAATCGCGAAAAGCACCCGGAGTCGATACAGTCATCCACCGGATTCACAGGCTGTGGAATGAATCCATTCGATGTGAGTGGCTCGCGGGATGGAATCATACTCGCGCGTAGCCGAATGGCCGCTTGCTTCTGTCCCGCCCTTTCCGCTAGCCCTTCTCCAGTGCCTTCTCCACAGGCCAGCCGACAGAAACGTGCCGCCATGATCCGCCTCCATCTCCATCTGATTTCCGATTCCACCGGCGAGACGCTGGAAAATATCGCCAAGGCGGGGCTGGCGCAATTCGACGATGTCGAGACGATCAAGCATTTCTGGCCGATGGTGCGCACCGAGGGTCATCTGGACCGCGTGATGGACGATATTGGCAAGCAGCCGGGCCTCGTGCTTTTTACGCTGGTCGATCATCATGTTCGCGAAAAACTGGAATCGCGGACGCGGGCGATGGGCCTGCCCGCGGTGTCGGCATTGGACCCGGTGATAGACGCGCTGTCGCGCCTGCTCGGCATGGAGGCGAAAGAGCGTGTGGGCGGGCAGCACACGCTCGACGCCGCCTATTTCAAGCGCGTCGAGGCGATCCAGTATACCATCGCGCATGATGACGGGATCGCGCCGGAAAACTGGAATCATGCCGATATCATTCTGGCCGGCGTATCGCGGACGTCGAAAACGCCGACCAGCATTTATCTTGCCAATCGCGGCTATAAAGTGGCCAATGTCCCGCTCGTCCCCGAATCGCCGCCGCCGGATAGTCTGTATCGGCTTACCCAGCCGATCATTGTCGGGCTGACGACCAGTCCGAACCGGCTGGTGCAGGTGCGGCGCAATCGTCTGCTATCGCTAAACCAGGCACCCGAGACCGACTATGTCGATGAAGGACGGATCAAGGCCGAAGTCGCTTTCGCGCGCCGGATATTCGCCGATAATGACTGGCCTGTGATCGATGTCACGCGACGGTCCATTGAGGAAAGCGCGGCGGCGATCCTCAATATCGTATCGGCGCGGGAGAACGAGGCCGGGGAGATCGCGCCATCCGCCTGATCCTCGCCTCGCAAAGCAGCTCGCGCCGGGCGATGCTCGAAGCGGCGGACGTGCCGTTCGAGGCGATGGCGGCGGGCGTCGACGAGAAATCGGTAAAGGAAGCGCTGATCGCGGAGGGTACGACGCCGCGCAATCTCGCCGATGCGCTGGCCGAGCTGAAAGCGACCAAGCTGTCGCGGCGTTATCCCGAAGACCTCGTTCTGGGCTGCGACCAGGTCGCCTCGCTCGGCGACAGGATTTTCGACAAGGCGGAAAGCCGGGAAGAATGCGCCAGTCATCTCGGAGCCTTGCGTGGCGAAACCCACAGCCAGACCAGTGCCGCTGTGATATGCGAAGGCGGCAAGCCTGTGTGGCGGCATATCGATGTGGCGAAACTGTCGATGCGCGATTTCAGCGATGATTTTCTGGAGAGATATCTCGATGCCGAATGGCCGGAAGTTGGCACTTGCGCGGGCGGCTACCGGATCGAGGGGAGGGGTGCGCAACTCTTTACACGTATCGACGGCAGCCAGTTCACCGTGCTGGGAATGCCGTTATTGCCG
>JBGTHW010000216.1:0-5378 GCA_041746035.1 Parasphingopyxis sp. | reverse complement strand
ATCGACGGCACCTTCCCCGATTATAACCGCGTCATCCCGACCGGCAACGACAAGCTCCTCAAGATCGATCCGCGCAGCTTCGAGGAAGGCGTCGATCGCGTCGCCACCATCGCCACCGAAAAAACCCGCGCGGTAAAAATGGCACTGGCGCAGGACAAGATCACGCTGTCCGTCACCTCGCCGGAGAATGGCACGGCGGCGGAAGAAGTGCCCGGCGAATATGGCTCGGATGGGTTCGAGATCGGCTTCAATGCACGCTATCTTCTCGATATTCTCGGCGAAGTCGGCGGCGATCATATCGAGGTGCATCTCGCCGACGCCGCCGCCCCGACCCTGATCCGCGAGAACGACAAATCGCCCGCGCTCTATGTGCTGATGCCGATGCGGGTGTGACCGCCTGGAATGTAGTGGCAGGCAAACTTCCTAGAACACCGTCGGAGTTCGAGCAAATGGTGCTCGAATCTCATACGGCACAGCGGGTTGCTGTGGCGCTCGCCGAAACCTCTCCGCCAATCCCGCTCGCAGAGGCGTTTGCTTCGGTCCATAAGCGGCTTGAGGAGAAATGGTCTGCGGATGGCGTGTAACGTCGCCTCCATAATAGAAAAACTGGCGGAGACGCCATGATCGCCCGCCTCTCCCTCACCGATTTCCGCTCGTATCGTGAAGCCATCATCGAACCCGGCCCGGGTTTCGTCATCCTGACCGGCGATAATGGAGCGGGGAAGACGAATATGCTGGAGGCGGTTTCGCTGCTTTCGCCGGGGCGGGGATTGCGGCGGGCGAAATTGTCCGAGATGGCGCGGCAGGGCGGCGATGGCGAGTTCGCGGTAGCGGCCACTCTGGAAATTGAAGGTGGACGAGTAGATATCGGCACCGGAACCATCTCCACCGCCCCGGACCGCCGCCAGGTCCGCATCAACGGTGCGTCCGCCTCCGCCACGGCCCTCTCCGAATGGCTCTCCATCCTCTGGCTTACCCCGGCGATGGACCGGCTGTTCTTCGATACCCCCGGTGCGCGGCGGCGGTTTCTCGACCGGCTAGTGCTGGCGCTGGAACCCGGCCATGGCCATCATGCCGCGCGCTATGAGGCGGCGATGCGGGCGCGGAACAAACTCCTCGCCGGTGAAGCGCCGCTCGATGAGGAATGGTGCAACGCGCTCGAAGCCCGGATGGCCGAACATGGCATGGCAGTGGCCGAGGCGCGGGGCCGGACGCTGGCCGCGCTGAACGCGGAGATGACGGCCCAACCGGACAGTCCTTTCGCTCGCGCCGGTCTCACCATCGCAGGATGGAAGGCAAGTGGCGATCTCGCCACCGAACTTGCCCGAAACCGCTCCCGCGAACGCGCCGCCGGACGCTCGCTCACCGGCCCGCACCGCAGCGACCTCTCCGTCACCCATCTCGGCCATGGCCGTTCCGCCGCACTCTGCTCCACTGGTGAGCAGAAGGCGCTGCTGCTCTCCCTCGTGCTCGCCCATGCCGATCTCGTGGCCGCGCGCTCGGGACGCCGCCCGATCCTGCTGCTCGACGAAGTCGCCGCCCATCTCGATCCGGCCCGCCGCGCCGCCCTTTTCGAACGGTTGGCGCTTGGTGGCGGGCAGGTCTGGATGACCGGAACGGAGCCTGCGCTATTCACCGACATCGATACGGAATCGAGTCATTTTACGGTCGCGGACGGACAGATTTCCGCCAGCTGACTAATCCCCCGAAAGGGCGCGGATTTGCTTGGGTTTCGGCCCGAAAAAGCCTATATATGACAGATGGCAGAACAACCCGAAGCTACCCCCGAAAAAGACGTCCGTATGGGCGATTATGGTGCCGATTCGATCAAGGTTCTCAAGGGCCTCGATGCGGTGCGCAAGCGGCCCGGCATGTATATCGGCGATACTGACGATGGTTCCGGACTGCATCATATGGTGTTCGAGGTCTCGGACAATGCCATCGACGAGTCCCTCGCCGGCCATTGCGACCGCATTCTGATCCAGCTCAATGCCGACGGATCGGTGACGGTCGAGGATAATGGCCGCGGCATTCCGGTCGATATTCACAAGGAAGAGGGCGTTTCGGCGGCCGAGGTCATCATGACCCAGTTGCACGCGGGCGGCAAGTTCGAGAATGCCAGCGAGGACAATGCCTATAAGGTGTCCGGCGGTTTGCATGGCGTCGGCGTATCCGTCGTCAATGCGCTCAGCGACTGGCTGGAACTGCGCGTCTGGCGCGACGGCAAGGAGCACTTCGTGCGCTTCGAGCGCGGCGATACGGTCGCTCCGCTCGAAGTCGTCGGCGAGGCAGAAGGCAAGAAGGGCACGCAGGTCACTTTCATGCCCTCGGCAGAAACCTTCAAAATCACCGAATATGATTTCGACAAGCTGGAGCATCGCTATCGCGAACTGGCGTTCCTGAATAGCGGCGTGCGGCTGTTTATCGCCGATGCGCGCCATGCCGACCGCAAAGAGGTCGAGCTGTATTATGAAGGCGGTTCGGCGGCGTTCGTCCAGTATCTGGATCGGCACAAGGCCCCGATTATCGGCGATCCGATCGCGATCACCGGCGAACGCGACGATATCGGCATCGATGTCGCGCTGCAATGGAATGACAGCTATCACGAAAATGTCCTCGCCTTCACCAACAATATCCCGCAGCGCGATGGCGGCACGCATCTCGCCGCCTTCCGCTCGGCGCTGACGCGTACGCTGAATAATTATGCGGAGGCCTCGGGCGCGCTGAAGAAGGAAAAGGTGAAGCTGACCGGCGACGATATGCGCGAGGGCCTGACCGCGATTGTCTCGGTCAAACTGCCCGATCCGAAATTCTCTTCGCAGACCAAGGACAAACTCGTCTCCTCTGAGGTGCGCCAGCCGCTCGAAAGCCTGATTGCGGACAAGCTCGCCGAATGGCTGGAGGAAAATCCGCAATATGCGGTGTCGGTGATCCAGAAGGTGATCGATGCAGCTGCGGCGCGGGAGGCCGCGAGGAAGGCGCGCGAAATGACCCGCAAGGGCGCGATGACGGTGGCTTCGCTGCCCGGCAAACTCGCCGATTGTCAGGAGAAAGACCCCGCGAAATCCGAGCTGTTTCTGGTGGAGGGCGATTCCGCCGGCGGCTCGGCCAAGCAGGGCCGCGATCGCAAATATCAGGCGATCTTGCCGCTGAAGGGCAAAATCCTCAATGTCGAGCGCGCGCGATTCGACCGGATGCTGTCGTCCAAAGAGGTTGGCACGCTGATTCAGGCGATGGGCACAAGCATCGGTCGCAGCGATTTCAATATCGAAAAATTGCGCTACCACAAGATCGTCATCATGACCGACGCCGATGTCGATGGCGCGCATATCCGGACTTTGCTGCTGACGTTTTTCTATCGCCAGATGCCCGAAGTGATCGAGCGCGGGCAGCTCTATATCGCCCAGCCGCCGCTCTATAAGGTCGCGAAGGGCCGGAGCGAGGTTTACGTCAAGAACGATCCGGCGCTCGATGCCTATCTGATCGACGCGGGCCTCAATCTGATGATGCTCGAAACCGACGATGGCACGCGCAGTGGCGAGGATCTGCGCATCCTGATCGATCATGCGCGGCGGATGCGCGCGCTGATGAATTATGTGCCGAAGCGCTATGACGCGGCAATTGTCGAGGCCTTCGCGCTGATGGGCGCGCTCGACGAGGAATTGACCGACGAACAGCGCGGGCAGGCCGTCGATCTCGTCGCGCAATGGCTGAGCACCCACGATCCCGAGGCGCAATGGACCGGGCGGATCGCGGCGAACGAGGATTTCGAACTCCACCGACGCTGGCGCGGCGTCACCGACGTCCATCGCATCGATCACGCCTTCATCCGCTCCGCCGAAGCGCGCAAGCTGCAAACACTGGCGGCCGAACAGGCGGAAAATTATGCCCTGGTTTCGCGGCTGGTGAAGATGAGCGCGGCGGCCAGCGACGAGGATGAGGAAAACGGCGAAGACACGGTAACCAGCACGCAAGGCACCGCGATCACGCGGCCCTCGGAATTGCTCGAGGCGCTTCTGGTGGCAGGGCGCAAGGGCCTCTCGGTGCAACGCTACAAGGGCCTGGGCGAAATGAACGCCGAACAGCTCTGGGAAACGACGCTCGATCCGGACAACCGCTCGCTGTTGCGGGTGGAAGTCGAACAGGCCGATGTCGCCGACGAAATCTTCACGCAGCTGATGGGCGATGTCGTGGAGCCACGCCGCGAGTTCATTCAGGAAAATGCGCTGAATGTCGCGAATCTGGATGTTTGACGGCGGTAACAATGTTTGAGTTTGCTGGATAGTTAATCGGCATCAAGGAGAAAAACCGATGCCAGCTATCCATCGCCAGAATGGCTATCGTTTCTATTTTTATAGCTATGAGCCGAACGAGCCTTCTCATGTTCATATCGACAAGGGAAGTGCTTCGCTTAAGGTGTGGCTTGAGCCGGTCAGCCATGCTCGCAACCGTGGCTTTCGCCCACACGGAATAAATGGCATACTCGCAATGGTTACGGAGAATCGCGACAGCTTTTTGGAGGCATGGCATGAACATTTCGGCCAAAATCAACGATGGACGTGTCGCCGATGTTCGTTGCGACGACAACAGCCTGACCGTCGATCTGATGGATGGTCGCACGATTTCAGTGCCAATTGCCTGGTATCCGCGCCTTGCCAACGCCAGCACCGCCGAACGCATGAACTGGGAGGTCGCGGGCGGCGGCTACGGCATTCACTGGCCCGACATCGACGAGGATTTGAGCTCGGAGGGACTCCTGCGAGGGGCGCCCGCTCCCCGGCAATCCATCCGGTCCTGAACTTGTGTGGTGACGGAAGCAGCGTCCAGGTCGAGACGCGTGCTCACTCCGGCCAGCACTCCAGTTCCGCTTGCACGTCGGCGTCGACCGTTGCGACGCGGTGACCAGGGGGCCGGGGAGGGCCCTGGTCACCGCCCCTCTTCACTGCCTTGGTATGAGCCGGTGAATGCGGCCGTCGAAGGCGAGGATGTACAACTCGCCCGCGGCGTCCTCGCCGAATGAGGAGATGTTCAGCTTCTTCTGGCGAGTGAGGTCGACCAGCTCGGCGTTCTCGACCGCCTTGCCATCCTTCTCGCGAAGGCCCCAGATGCGGCCGGTGTCGTAATCGGCGTAGATGTAGACGCCGACCAGGTCCTTGAGCGCCTTGCCGCGGTAGACGTAGCCGCCGGTGATGCTCAGGCCGCTGTCCTTGCGGTCGCGGTTCGGGGCGTGGGGGTACTCGACGACGGGGGGGAGGAGCTTGCCGGCGGGGTCGGCCTTCTGGCGGAGGCGGAACGGGTGGAAGGCCTCGCGCAGGCTCCAGCCGTGGTTGCCGCCGTTGCGGAGGATGTGGACCATCTCCCAGAGGTTCTGGCCCACG
>JBGTHW010000215.1:0-19572 GCA_041746035.1 Parasphingopyxis sp. | reverse complement strand
TCATAGGCGGTATCGACATGGTTCGCAGCGGCCATCGCATCGAGTACGGGCTGACAGGCGGCGGCGGCATTGTCGGAGAAGAAGCGCATATGAGCCGAATGGGCGGCGTCACCGGAATCGTCAAGCACTGCCGCGCCGATGCGTACCGGGTCGATCGAAAAATGGCCGTACGGCGTTTCCTAGCGGACGTCCGGATACCATCGATCCAGCCCGGCCTTGCGCCCGAACGCCCAGCTCATCCCGCACTTCAGATAGATCCAGTTGGCCTTGAGCGCGCCCCATTCGACGATCCGTCGATCCGACGTCCTGACGATCCGGCGGAGCAGCCTGACCCGACCCAGGCGGCAAAGGCGCAAGCACAGATCGACATCTTCCATAATAGTCATACGCGGATCGCATCCGCCCACGCGGACGAAATCCTCGCGACGGAAAAACATCGCATGATCGCCAAAAAGAAGCCGCAAGCCGCGCGCGAAGAGGTGCGGACGGAGCAGGATCGGGCCGTAATAGGTCTTTGCCCAGTTGTGAAAGCTCGTCCCCCACCGGGTTTTGGTCCCCGTAATGAGCGTTGTAAACCCGGCCAGCGCAGTCTTCGGATCGTCAAGTGTGTCGGATATCACCAACATCGCGTCGGACGGAAGTGTCGTATCGGCGTGCAGGATGCAGATCATGGGCGCGGCGGCTTCGGCAACACCGCGATTGATCTGCTCCCCGCGGCCTTTTGGTTGGTGCTGGATGACGGAAAAACCCGCCTCACGCGCAATTTCGATCGACCGATCGATACTGCCGCCATCGACAGCAATTACTTCCGCAGGCGGTGGGCCGAGCGCGGCGATATTGGCGATAAGGGCAGGCAGTGCCTTTTCCTCGTTCAGCATCGGGATGACAAGAGCAACCGCACTCATCGGGTCAGATCCGGCCATCTTGCAAGGTCCTCGGGCCGGTCGCAATCGGCCAGCGTTTCCAGCATGGCAGGTTCGATATCACGGTCCGCCAGTCGGCGCAGAGTCTCGGGCAGCACGTTTCCAGTCCCCCATTCCATGTCGCGGAAGAGGAAATCGCATCGCGTCGCAATGCCGATTAACCAGTAGCCACCATCTTCCGCCGGACCGATCACGACCTGCGCAGTCCGCAGCGCCGCCTGCGCTTCGGTAATATGATGCGCCGAGAGTCCGGGACAATCGGAGCCGACGATAATGACAGGAGCCGGGTCGGATGCGTGGGCTAGCCTGTCGCCAAGACTGGCCCCGGTTTGGGTCTTTTGGGTAAGATCGTTGCCCAGCCACCCCGCAAACCGTTTTGCGGACGCTCCGGTGGTGAAAACTTCTGGCGGCAATCCGCTTTGGCGAAGCGTTCTGACCGTCCGCTCGGCAAGTCGCTTGTGCAATTCAGCGGCACCGTCGGCTCCGAGCGCCGAAATCAAGCGTGTTTTGGCTTTGCCAGCGGTTGGATAGCGCGTGAACAGGACAAGGCGGGGTTGCATCGGTCGTTCGTTCCTGGCGCGACCGCGCTCAGTTCAGCGTTTCAAGATAGGCGATGAGGTCGGCGCGGTCCTGCGCGTTCGAGAGTCCGGCAAAGGCCATTGTTGTCCCTGGCATGAATATCCTCGGACTTTCGAGATAGGCGTCAAGATTCTCGCGAGTCCAGCCACCTGTCATGGCTTCATTCGCGGATGAATAGCGAAATCCGGAAATACCTCCAATTTCCCGCCCGACGACGGCGTGGAGACTTGGCCCGACGCGACTTTCGCCCGGTTCGACCGAATGACAGGCCGCGCATTGCCGGAACACGGCTTCGCCGGCAGCCGCCGAACCGGAAGCGATGCCGGCTGTCTCCGTGCCGGAATCAGACCCGCCATCGCCCTCCGTGCCCGAACAAGCCGATAGGGAAAGAGCCAGCAGACCAGGCACGAGACATCTCGAAAGCGTCATTCTGGCAGATATCCTCATGGGTGGGTCGGCGGGTGCCGTCTGTCCTGTCGTCGGCAGCCTATCACGGCACATCGGCGAAATACAGCAGTTGCTATTCTGCCGCCACCGCTTCTTTGCGATCCATTAACGCAATGCCGGATCGTTCGGCCATGTCCACTTGCGTATCCTCCTGAATCACCTGCGCCATGGCGCGGCGGCCTCGCATTGTTTACTGCGGCTTTGGCATCTCGTGTATTGCAAACTGGTCATCGGGGCGAACTCTCAATAATGGGCGGTGCGCGCGGTATGACGAACGTTCAGACGCGGGTCTTCATATACCCGTTCATGCAAAACAGGAAATTACGAATGCCCGATACGCCCGGCCTGCTGGATCCCATCGCCATCGGCGCGCTCGAATGCCCCAACCGGGTGATCGTCGCACCGTGCACGCGGCTGCGTTGCGATGCCGATTTCACACCCGTCCCGATGATGATCGAATATTACAAACGCCGCGTTACGTCCGGCATGACTATCACCGAGGCGACGGGGATCAGCCGGCAAGGACTCGGCATGCCGTTTGCGCCGGGCATCTGGACGGACCGGCATGTCGAAGGGTGGAAGCCGGTAACCGAGGCCGTGCATGAGGCCGGCGGACGGATTATCTGCCAGGTATGGCATATGGGGCGGATTGTGCTCAGCGCCTATAATGACGGCAAGCCGGGAATTTCTTCTTCCGCAACGACTGCTCCGGGCAAGGCTTATGCCCCCGATATGAGCAGGGTTCCCTATGAAGAGGCTCGCCCGCTGCCGCTCGACGAGATACCGCGTCTCATCGACGATTACGGCCACGCCGCAGAAAATGCGAAGAAGGCTGGCTTCGATGGCGTTCAATTGCATTCGGCGAACGGGTATCTTCTCGACCAGTTTATTCGCGACGGCGTGAACTTCAGGGACGACGACTATGGCGGGCCGATTGAAAACCGAATTCGCCTGATGGGCGAAGTGACACAGCGCCTCGTCGATATCTGGGGAGCGAACCGGACGCATGTGCGTTTTTCGCCGAACGGCGAATCCCAGGGTGTGAATGACAGCACTCCCGTGGCGACCTTTACGGCGGCGGCGGAGTTGCTCGAAAGGCTCGGTGTCGCCTCGCTCGAACTCCGCGAACCGCCGCCTGACGGCACTTTCGGTGCGTCCGATGTGCCGCCGGTCTCGCTCGATATCCGCAAGGTTTATAGCGGGACCCTGATCCTCAATAGCGATTACGATCGGGCAAAGGCCGAAGCGGCAATGGCCGATGGCGTGGCGGACGCGATCAGCTTTGGCCGCCCCTATATCGCCAATTCCGATCTCGTCGAACGCATCCGCCGGAATGCGGCCTGGAACGAGGACAATATGAAAACCTGGTATGTGCGCGGACAGGATGGCTATCTCGATTACCCAACGCTGGACGAGATGGAGTCCGCCTGACCCTTTCGACAGTGTAAGCCCGCACCCCTCTCCGCTAGCGACAGGCAATCTTATACGGGAGACGCAAATTGGCCGGACGAGTGGAGGGGAAGGTAGCACTGGTAACAGGCGGTGCGATGGGGCTGGGCAAAGCCGATTGCGAGCGGCTGGCCGACGAGGGCGCGCGGGTTGTTGTCACGGACGTTGACGGGGACGGTGCACGAGCAGTTGCGGAGGCCATTGGCGGCAGCACGACCGGTCTGAGGCTGGATGTCGCCAATGAGAACGAATGGAAGGCCGTCTATGCGCAGGTCGAGCAGGATATCGGCGCGTTGCATATCCTTGTGAACAACGCCGGCATCGTCATCCCCGAAACGGTCGAGGATTGCAGCACGGAAAATTTCAAAACAACGCTGGCGATTCATGTCGAGGGGACATTCTTCGGCTGCAAATATGGCATTCCTTTGATGGCCAAATCCGGCGGCGGGTCGATCGTCAATATGGCGTCGATGGCCTCGCTGCTCGGCTATTCGATTTTCTTCTCCTATTCCGCCGCCAAGGGCGCGATCCGCAGCATGACGAAATCGATCGCCATGCATTGCCAGGAACAGGGCTATGGCATTCGCTGCAATGTCCTGATGCCCGGCGGCATCGAAACGCCGATGGTGCAGGGGATTTCGGGCCGCATGGGGCAGGAGGAGCCGGTCCCGGACGGCGTTCTGCCTCCCGAGGCGCTGGGCGCGCCGGGCGATGTCGCCAATCTTGTTCTCTATCTGGCCTCCGATGAGGCACGTTTTCTGACCGGCGTCGAAATCCCGGTCGATAACGGCCTGCTGGTGCGCCCGTGAGCGCCAAAGGGAAAGGACGCGTCGAAGGCAAGATCGCGCTTGTTACCGGCGGCGCAGCCGGGCTTGGCAAAGCCGATTGCGAACGGCTGGCCGGAGAGGGGGCAACGGTGATTGTCACCGATATCGATGAGGATGGTGCGAAGGCGGTTGCTGCGTCCATCCGAGGCGGTGCCATCGGGCTGAAACTGGATGTGACGGACGACGAGGCCTGGAAATCCGTCTATGCGCGGATTGAAGAGCAATTCGATGGCATCGATATTCTCGTCAATAATGCGGGCAATGCGGTATTCGAAACCATCGAGGAATGCGGTATCGAGAGTTTCCGTCTGACCATGAGCATCCACGCCGACGGGACATTCTTCGGATGCAAATATGGTATCCCGGTCATGGCCAAATCGGGCGGTGGTTCGATTATCAACATGGCCTCGATGGGTGCCCTGATCGGTTATCCGGTTATCCCGGCCTATAGCGCCGCCAAGGGTGCGATCCGCTCCATGACCAAATCCATCGCCATGCACTGCCAGGAGCAGGGCTACGGTATACGCTGCAACGTCCTGATGCCCGGCAGCATCGAAACGCCGATGATCCAGCGCGTGCTCGACCGCCCGGAGGAACCGGTGCCCGAGGGCATCTTGCCGCCCGACGCCATGGGTGCGCCAAAGGATGTTGCCAATATGGTGCTGTATCTGGCATCGGACGAGGCGCGCTTCCTGACCGGTGTCGAGATACCCATCGATAACGGTCTGAATGTCCGCCCGGAGAAATGAGCGGTCGGGAGTGAGCGAGCAGATGTGACCGAACGCCCCGTTTATCGCTATTATGTGCTGCCGCTGCTGATCCTGACACTGCTGTTCAGTGTCGCGGGCCGGCTGGTTTTTTCCATCCTGCTGGAAGACATTAAGGCCGAGTTTGCGTTCTCGGATTTCCAGCTCGGCCTGCTGGGCGGCCTCGCCTTTACGGCCACTTATGTCATTATCGGGTTTCCCGCCGCGCGCCTCGCCGACCGATCGGTGCGCAAGAATATCGTTGCCGTCGCGATTTCCTTCTGGAGCATCATGACGGCGCTATGCGGTGCGGCGGTCGGCTTCTGGACTCTCTTCCTCACGCGAACAGTGGTCGGAATCGGCGAAGGATGCAGCGGACCGGCTTCGCAATCGCTGATCGCGGACTATTTTCGCCGCGACGAGCTGGCCCGTGCGATCGGTTTTCTCGGCTGGCGGATGGCTTTTGTCCTGATGGCGATCCCGGGCATCGTGATCGGCGCGATTCTCTATCTAGCGGTGCGCGAGCCGCAGCGCGCGCGCTATGCACCGGAAGGATCATCGAGCACCCAGCAAGCGTTGCGCGTCACGCTGAAAGAGCTGCTGGGGAACCGGGTGTTCATCGGCCTTGCCATCGGCTGGGCGGTTCAGATCATGATCGGTTACGCTGGCATTCTGAATGGCGGCGGTCATGCTGCGTAATTTGGATGTCTCGACCGGAGATGTTGCGGTGTATCTCGGCCTGGCCTTTTTGCTGGGCGGGATACCGGGCTCCATTCTTGGCGGCTATGTCACCGACTGGCTGACGCGGCGCGACGTACGCTGGCGCGCGTGGCTTCCCGGCGTCGTCAGCCTGTTATGCCTGCTTCCGCTGGCTTCCAGCTTGATGAGGCGCGGCTAAGCGGCGCAGATCGGGAACCGGGGGAGGCTTGTTCTACTCGGCCTGGTTCCAGATTTCAGCGGACTCCCGCTTGTCCATTTCGGCGACGAACCGCGCGAGATTGGCCGTGCCCCCGGGAAGCTGCCACCCCACCGTGTAGCCGAACTTGATGAAGCAGAAGGCGACGAGATCGGCCTGTGTCAGACGACCGAGACAGATCCGATCCTTGTCGCCCAGCTGCCCGTTCAGCCACACCCATTTTTCATCGGACAGTGCGCCGAGCTCGGCTGCGGCCTCCGGACTCACCACGCTCATGCGCGGTTCGAACATCGACCGTCCGCCGCCGCCGCGAAAACCCATCGTCATCGGCACGATGATTTCCTGATCGATCCAGCGCACCCAGCGTCGCACCTCCGCGCGTTCGAGCGGCGTGCTTCCAAGCAGGTTCGGCTCGGGGTGCATTTCTTCGAGATATTCGCAAATCACCGTGGACTCCGTGAGCCTTGTCCCGTCATCCAGCTCAAGCACGGGAAGCGTCTGGAGGATGTTCTTCCCGGCGAACTCCTCCGACCGGTTCTCGCCGGAGATGATATCGAGATGGACGCGCTCGATCTCGATGCCCTTCTCGACAAGAAACATCCTGACAAGACGGGGGTTCGGACCCAGGCTGGAATAGAGTTTCATCGGGCGCTTCTCCCTTGTTTCGTAATACAGCGTGTTATGCGCCAAAGCTTAGGCTATCGCCATAGCTCGCCAGCCCTGCCAAATTCGCTAGGCCGCAGCCTGTGCATGCGGGCGTCCGGCATAGTTGCACAATGGTCACGATGAACTGCTGCCCGTCGCTGTATCTGAAAAGTGATAGTTCCCAGATTCCACAGCGTCAGCCAGACAATCAACATATTCGCGACAGGTCCAGGACCGGACGATAATCCGGCCCGGATGTGTCATTCTAGTGATCGGGATTGTTCGGGGAGGATATCGCATGTTTGTAAAAACGGTTTTTTCAGGTTCGGTGGCGATGCTGGCGATCGCGGCCGCAGGAGCGCCGTTACAGGCACAGACGGCGGCGGGCGTCAGCAACGAACAAGGGGGCATTCGGGAAATCGTCGTGACCGCCCAGCGACGGGAGGATTCGATCCAGTCCGTTCCGCTGGCCGTGACCGCTTTCGACGAAGAGGCGCTGAGCAATTCCGCGGTCGACGATATCAGGGATCTTGCAGGTCAGGTACCCGGCCTGGTGATCGACCGCGTCGGTGCGGGTGCCAACGCCGCCGCGATTTCCATTCGCGGTATTTCTTTCGAGGATATCGAGAAGAGCTTCGATCCCGCTGTCGGCGTCGTCGTCGACGGTGTGTTCATAGGCACGAACACAGGGCAGCTTCTGGATGCCTTTAACCTGGAATCGATTGAGGTTCTACGCGGACCGCAAGGCACGTTGTTCGGACGCAACACCATTGCCGGCGTCCTCAATCTTCGGACGAAAAGACCGACTGGCGATTTCGGGGTCGAAGGCTCGATCGGCTATGCCGAATTCGATACGGTGCGCGCCCGCCTGGCCGTGAACACGCCGCGCCTCGGCGATTTTGTGTCTTTCCGGATCTTCGGCGGCTATGACGATACGGACGGGTTTTATCGCAATGTGACCCGGAACGAAGACGAGTTCTCCGACGAAATCTGGACTGTGGGTGTTTCGACACTGATCGAGCCGACCGATAATATTCAGGCCCTGATCTCATACACCCACTCCGAACAGGACAGCGAGACGGCAACGACTCCGCTATCGACGACCCCGATTGCGGGTCTGGCACCGGGCGCGCGGAATCCGGATCTGATATGTCTTCAGGTCCCGGTTCCGGGTGTCGGGCTGATTCGCGCCTTTGGCATTCCCGATGAACAGTGCGATCGCCCTGCGCGCGGCGACAGTCTCTATACGACCTTCTCGAATATCCGTGGTCCGATCACCAATAATTCGGAAACGGTCAGCGGAGAAATCACCGTAGGCTTTGGCGAGTTCGAACTTGTATCGGTTACCGGCTATCAGCAGAATGACGAGAGCGTCCGCCAGGATTTCGATTCATCATCCATCGATTTTTTCGATACCCTGCGTATTCAGGATTATGAGCAGTTCAGCCAGGAAGTCCGGATCCAGGGCGATGTTACGCCGTGGCTCAATGCCCTTGTTGGCGGCTATTATTTCGACAGCGAATATAATCTTGCGCAGACTACCAACCTCGGATTCGTCCCGGCCCAGCTGACGCAACGCACGCGAGGCAATTCGGAATCCTACGCTGTATTCGGCGATGCGCGGATTTCCGTCGGAGATTTCACACTCGGAGTCGGTGCCCGGTATACGGACGATACCAAGTCTCTGCGCACCAATTTCGGGTTTACGACCGATGGTTCCTGCCCGACATTTATTCCGGTGATTGCGGAGGAGGACTGTAGCGGTGAGGCGTCGTTCGACGAGTTCACCTGGCGGGCCAGCCTCGATTATCAGATCGATCCCGAACGTCTGATCTATGCCTCCTATTCAACCGGTTTCAGATCCGGCGGGTTCAATGGCCGCGCCGCAACGCCCAGTTCGCTAGGGCCGTATCAGCCGGAAACCGTCGATGCAATCGAGTTCGGTCTTAAGGCGGACTGGCTAGACAACCGGTTGCGCACGAACATTGCTGTTTTTCATACCGAATATAACGATAAGCAGGAAGAGGTTGTGAGGGCTACCGCTCCAGAATTCGCCGGTCTCAATCCACAGGAGACGGTCGTCGAGAACGCGGCTTCGGCCAGTATTACCGGCGCGGAGTTCGAGATGATTATCGCGCCGACCAACAATCTGACCTTCCGCGGCTCTCTTTCGGTGCTGGATGCGAAATATTCCGAATTCATGCGCGACGTGAATGGCGATCTTATCCCGGACGATGTATCGACACTCGATCTGAGGCGCGCGCCGCCGGTCACCGTGTCGTTCGGCATGGATTATTTCCGCGAAGTCGGTTCGCGCGGTGAAATCGGATTTAC
This sequence comes from Parasphingopyxis sp., assembly GCA_041746035.1. Classification (GTDB taxonomy): domain Bacteria; phylum Pseudomonadota; class Alphaproteobacteria; order Sphingomonadales; family Sphingomonadaceae; genus Parasphingopyxis. Next base: position 10,706 of record JBGTHW010000215.1, on the reverse strand, counting down.
GACAAACTTCCGCCTGCTGGATGAATTTACGACTTGTATCGTTGCAGCACAGCCCGCGATCCTCGGTCGCGTAACGAACGATCCGCGCTGCCAGTCGGACGATCGCGCCAATCTGAGCGCCACGCTGTCCTATACCCACCAGTTGTCGGGTAATGGCGAACTGCGATTCAGCATTTTCGGGCGCAATATACTGGACGACCGGGGCATCGCTTCAACGCTGCCGGTTGCCGGGTTATTCACCTTCGCCGGAGCGCGACCGCCACAGCAATTCGGTGCCGAGTTTGGCTTTCGTTTCTAGCCAAGCCGAAAGCTCGCAACGAGAGGCGGTTGACCAATGTGCGACCGCCTTTCTTGTTATTTCCAGAAGGTGCTCGCGGCATAGAAGACGCAGGCCGGTTAGCCCTGTTCGTCATCCACAAGTTCTTCGAACATATCGTAGGTGTCAGGCGGCAGTATCAGACCGTTGTCTTCGACATAGGAATCGTAGCTGCGGCGCAGCCGGGCGAATATTTCGGGATGCTCGGCAGAAACATCGTTCAGCTCGTTGGGATCGAGCGCGAGATTATAGAGACGCCATTCCCCGGTGCCTGCAGGACGACGCAGCCGCATGATCTTCCAGTCGCCTGCAATATAGGCCTGGTTGCCGAACAATTCGAAACCCTGTCCGTCCCATTCGGCATAGATGCTGTCGGCTTCGCCCCGAAGATAGGGGAGCATCGACCGGCCCGCCATCGGCTCGACGAAGCTGCCCGCAGAGCGCGTTGCAGGCCGCTCGATGCCCGCTGCATCGAGCAAGGTCGGCGCAATCTCCAGCAATGTCGCAAAAGCCCGCGTGCGCCCTCCACTCTCGATATGACCGGGCCATGAAATAATCAGCGGCGAGTGAATGCCGCCCTGTGCGATAAAGGTTTTGTAATAGCGTTGTCCCGCCGCGCCGGCCTGCGCCCAGGGACGCCCGTAGAAGGGGTAGGATTGCGGACTGCCCAGGCTCTCGATGCTGTTGTAGTAATTTTCGGCAACCCAGTCGGTGGCGGGCGGGAAAATCGGATCGGTCGTAAAATCGATGGCCTCCGGGCCGTTGTCCGATGTGAAAACGATGATCGTATTGTCGCGTTGCCCGGTGCGCTCCAGATAGGCCAGCAGCCGACCGATATTCTGATCGAGCCGATCGACCATTGCCGCATAGACCGCCATTAGCCGCGCCTGATACCGCTGTTCTTCCGGCGTCAGCGTATCCCAGTCGGGTACGGTCTCCAGGCTGGGCGAAATCTGTGTTCCCGGTGCTACAATTCCCGCTCGCTCCAGTGCCGCAAATCTTCGCTGTCGCAAAACCTCCCAGCCTTCCCGATAGGCGTTTGCGTATTTCGCGATATCCTCGGCAGGAGCATGCAAGGGCCAATGGGGGGCGGTGAAGGCCAGATAGGCGAAAAATGGCTGTCCGCTCTCGCGACCTTCGTCGATATAGCGAATTATCTCGTCGGTATAAAAATCGCTGGAATAGAAATCGTCGGGCAGTTCGACCGGCTCGCCGTCCCGAAGATAGCTGACGGTTGGCATGAAATCGGCATAGCCCTCATTGTTAAAATGGCTGCCGGCACCCTGCATGAGGGTAAAACTGCGCTGGAAACCGCGCTCCGAGGGCGGGCTTTGCGTGCCCAGATGCCACTTGCCCGTCATATAGGTATGGTAGCCGTTCGATCCGAACAGTTCGGCGAGCGTCACAACGCGATCGTTGAGATAGCCCTCATAACCGGGCTGTCCGCGCTGGTTGTCGGACAGAAATTCCTGCATCGTGCCATACCCGGTCCGGTGTTGCTCGACCCCGGTCAGCAGCATGGCGCGCGAAGGCGAACACATGGCCGATGTATGGAAATAGGTAAAGGTCATGCCGTCTTCGGCAAGCTGGCCGATATTGGGCGTCTCTATCTCGCTGCCATAGGGTTCGAGATCGGAGAATGCCAGATCGTCGGCCAGTATCACGATAATATTGGGCCGTTCCGGTGCCGCGACGCCGGACGTGAGGTTCTGCGTGCAGCTGCCAAGGCACAAGACACCCACTGCCGTCAGTACAAAAAGCGCGATGTTTTTCATATTTTTTCCCAACAAGCGGGTTCAAACCGATGGATGCCCGTGCCGCAACTAGCATTTTTCGCGAACAAGACTTCCGCACCCCGACAATTCCGCGTTGCCTTCCAACAGCCTGCTCGGTTTTTTCGATCCGGCGGTGCGCCAGGCGGTCGCCGATGCGCTTATTTATCAGTCGGAAACCAGCTAGGGCGGAGAAATCGGGTTCCGTTCCCTGCTTGCCGGACGGACGGTCACGCGAAACGCCCGCGCGCGCCGGATTTCGCGGGCCATGTCGGTTTCAACTGGGATATATCCGTCGGCGATACTTTGCAGATCGGGCTTGGCGGCAATGCTGCTTTCAGCACCTCCTATTTCACCAATTAGGATTCGACGAACGATTTCCGAGACAATGGCTTCGTCACCTTCGATGCGTCAGTGTCCATCGGCGATCAGATCTGTGGGAACTTTCCCTTGTCGGTCGCAACATCACCGATGAGGTGATTACAAGCACCAGTGGCGGTCGGCCCTTCCTGCCGCCCGGCGGCGACGATCTGATCCTGACCCAGAATCGCGGACGTCTGCTGTTCATCCGGGGTACCGTCAGGTTCTGAATCGATCCATTTAGCCCAGCTTGAGGATCATCTTGCCCTGATTGGAGCCGGTAAACAGCCGCATAAAGGCGTCGTACGCATTCTCGATGCCCTCATCGATATGTTCGTCGATGACGATCCTGCCCTCCGCCGCCCAGGGTGCCAACGCGGTCGCGCCTTCGCCGAACCGTGCGACGTAATCGACCACCAGAAGCCCGCGGATCGAGGCGCGATTGACGATAAGTTGCCAAAGGTTACGCGCACCTACCGGTTCTGGCGCATTATATTCGCCGATCAGTCCGCACAGGCCAATCCGCGCGCCTTGATTGAGATTGTTGAGGCCGGCGTCCAGGATATCGCCACCGACATTCTCGAAAATCACATCGAGGCCTTCCGGCGCGGCTTGCTTGATCGCCGCAGTCAGCGCATCGAGATCCTTGCCGCGATAATCGATGGCGGCGTCGTAGCCATAACGCTCGGTTAGCCGCGCGCATTTCTCCGGCCCGCCGGCGATGCCGATGGCGCGGCAGCCTTTAATCTTGGCGATCTGGCCGACAATGGAACCGACTGCGCCCGCCGCGCCCGTAACCAGTACCGTGTCGCCTTCTTCGGGTTCGCAAACATCGAGCAGACCGAAATAGGCCGTCATGCCGACCGCGCCGAACAGCGAGAGGTAGTTGGTGACTTGCGGAACGGCGTTTTCGTCAATCGGCTGGGTAAAGTCGCCGACTGTTCCAACCGAATATTCTTCAATCCCGTTAAGGCCCATAATCCACTGGCCTTTCTCGAAACCGTCCGCCTTGCTCTCCTCGACGATGCCGATGGTGGTCGCGCGCACCGCATCGCCGAGCGGGATCGGCGGCATATAGCTTTCCGCATCGTCCATCCACCCGCGCATCGCGGGATCGAGCGAAGCATACTGGTTGCGAATCAGGAACTGGCCATCGGCGAGTTCGGGAAGCGACTCGGTTACGAGTTCGAAATCGTCGGGCGTGGGTTCGCCTTGCGGGCGCTTTTTGAGGAGGAAGCGGCGGTTTTGGGTCATTAGGTTACTCCAAGAGAACCGTTCGGGCTGAGCCTGTCGTGCCGAAGGCGACCGTCAGGTCAACCCCTGCACTTTCTTTCGCGCGGCGGGAAGAAAGGACAGCCCTTCGACAAGCTCAGGGCGAACGGTGTGACGTTTGCTAAGCCGCCTTGATACGCACGGGAATCGCGCTCTGCACGGCCTGCCCGGTAATCGGATCGAAATCGATTTCATCGCTGGTCAGCCGATTGGTCGATGCGCCTTTCTCGGCGACATCGTCCTTGCCCGCTTCGCTATCGCCATAGGCATGCGCCATGGAGATCAGTCCGCGCCGGACCTTGTCGCTGGCCTTCACGATGCCGTGAATGCTGGCGTGCGGAGAGCTGATCTGGATGATATCGCCGTCCGCGATATCGAGCGCCGCCAGATCGTCGGGATGGATATGCGCCGGGTTCGTGGTGGTCTTCGCCTGTAGCGCCTTGATCGGATGGCCGATGGAATTGAAGCGCGTTTTGGTGCGTCGCGAAATCAGCCTGAAATCGAAGCCCGCCTTTTTCGCCTCGTTCTCGCCATAGCGGGACAGCTGCGTCGGCATATCGCCCGCCGCGAGATTGAAGCGATGCTCGGACTCAGGATCGGGCGGCAGAACGGTGGGGTGCAGCTCTTCGTAAACGACAGCCGCGCCGCCATTGGCCTGCACATCTTCGCGCACCTTGCCCGGCGGGACGAGGCAGCCTGCCGTCATCAACTCCAGAAATGTCTGCTTGCTAGGCAATTCGTCATCCATGGGAAGATCGCCGCCAGCGAGGGTCATTTTGGTGTCGAGGCGTTTGGCAAGGTGCCAGAACATTGCATATTCGTCGATGACATCGCCGGGCGGTTCCGCCAGCGCCTCGACATAGCGGGCATAGGGCGTCTCATGCCACCATTCGGAAAGCTGGGTGATGTCTTCACGCTCGAGACACTGGCTCGGCGCGAGCACGACATCGGCGCGCTTGGCGCTTGCCGACATCCAGGGGTCGATCTGCACGAACAGTTCCAGATCGTCGAGTGCTTTGCGCATCTTGCGCTGGTTCGGAAAGGCGATTTCCGGATTGCCACCGACCGAGATCAGCGCCCGCACTTGCCCGTCGCCGGGCGTGAGGATTTCGTCCGCGAGCACATTGCACGGCATCTCGAAGCCCAATTGCCCCAGCCCGCGAAAGCGTGACTTCGCCATGCCTTCCACGCCGAACGTCGGCATGGGCGGGGCGACCTGTGCGCGCTTTGGCACCTGCGCGGTAAAAACGCCGGGCACGGAAATTTTCTCGCCTTCCTGACGGAACCGCGCGCACAGCGTGTTCATAGCCGTCGCCAGATATTCGGTCAGTGTGCCGTTCCCGGCCATTTCGGGGCCGGTACCGGTGACGGCGCAGCCTTTGGATGCCTTGGCGAATGTTCTCGCGGCGGCTTTGAGTTGATCCGGATCGACACCAGCCCGTTCTGCCGCGACCTCGGGCGTGAATTCGGCCACCGCCTGTTTCAGTTCCTCCACGCCATCGACATGCGCCGACACGAAATTGCGGTCGTAAAGCTCTTCTTCGAAAATCACATTCAGCATACCCGCGAGCAAAGCCGGGTCTTCACCGGGCTTCACGGGCAGATAGATATCCGCGATGGCGGCCACATCGCTTTCGCGCGGATCGGCGACAATCAGCTTCAGCCCTTCTTTCTGCTTGTCGCGGATACGGCGCGAGGGCGAGAAAGGGGGGATGCCGCCCACGGGCGAATAATGCGAGACCATCGGGTTGTTACCGATCAGGAAGACGACATCGGACTCAGCGAGCGTGTTTACGCCGCCCTCCCATTTGCCATAGCGTTCGGTGGTGAACACTTTCGCGGGCTGATCGAGCGTAACGCTGGTGTAGAAATTCCGGCTGCCGATGCCTTGTGCGAAACTCATCGAGGCGGCCATCGCGGCGCTGTTCTGAAACCCGCCCGAGCCCATAAACACGGCAACGCTGTGCGGGCCGTGTTCGGCGATAATCGCTTTCAGCTTTTGGCCGATATGGGCGAGCGCTTCGGCCATCGGCGTCTCAACGAACTCGCCATTTTCGCCCCGCACCAGACTGTGATGCAGCCGGTCTTCGCTATTGTGCGATTCAGGCAGTTGTCGTCCCTTGATACAGGTGTAACCGCCATAGGCCGGATCGTCGGGATCGCCGCGTACCTCGACCACCTTGCCGTTTTCGACATCCGCTTCCATCGCGCAATTGGCGTGGCAAAAGCGGCAGAACGTCTTGTGTGTCTCGATACCCACGGCACATCTCCTCTGATTTACACAATAGCAAACGCCAGCCCGCGCGCGACTGTCACTTTTGGCCGTGGCGGCGGGGGCAGAGAGCCACGATTAAGCGGGACAGAAACGGAGAATGCTATGACGAAGACATCACGCCAATGGCTGCTGAACGATCATCCGCACGGACGCGGCATCGAGGATGGCGATTTCAAGCTTGCCGACGCCGAAATCGGCGCTCCGGGTGATGGCGAGATGCTGCTGAAAACGAAATGGCTCGGCTTCGATCCGGCGCAAAAGGGCTGGATGGAGAATGTCGCCGATTATGTTGCACCGATGAGCATCGGCGAGGTGATGCGCGGTTCGGGCGTTTGCGAGGTGGTGGAAAGCAAGAATGGCACGTTCGCGGTTGGCGATCTGGTGTTTGGCACGACCGGCTGGACGGAATATCTGGTAACCGATGGCGACGGTCTCACCAGGATCGAGACCGACATTTCTCCGACTGCCGCCTTGTCCGTGCTTGGGACAACGGGCGTCACCGCCTATTGCGGCCTCTTCAAGATTGGCAAGCCGGTTGCCGGTGACACGGTGCTGGTTTCCGGGGCGGCGGGCGCAACAGGTTCGATTGTAGGTCAGCTCGCCAAAATCGCGGGATGCCGCGTGGTCGGGATCGCGGGCGGGCCGGAAAAATGCGCATGGCTGGTCGAAGAAGCCGGCTATGATGCGGCTATCGACTATAAGAATGGCGATGTCCGTGCCGACATAAAGGAACACTGCCCCAAGGGCGTCGATGTCGTCTTCGACAATGTCGGCGGCACGATACTGAACGACATGCTCGGCCATATTGCGACCAATGCGCGCGTCGTGATCTGCGGCGGCATCAGCCGCTATGAGACCGGCACGATGCCCGCCGGGCCGGAAAATTATTTCAACCTCGTTTTCCGCCGCGCGACGATGGCGGGATTTATCGTGCTCGACTGGGCAGACGAGTTCCCCGGCATCCGCAAACGCCTCGAAAAGTTTATCCAGGATGGCAGCCTGAAATATCAGGAAGATGTTCAGGAAGGTTTCGAGAACGCGCCGGAGACGCTCAAGCGGCTGTTCACCGGGGCGAACAAGGGCAAACAGCTGCTGAAGCTGTAGCGGCTTCCCTACATCCGTTTGGGCTGAGCTTGTCGAAGCCCTGTCCTTTCTTTGCTGCGGTTTGAAGAGAAGAACGGCCCTTCGACAGGCTCAGGGCGAACGGAACGTGGTGCTAACGTAGCCGCCCCAGATCCTCGGGCCGGTTGATATTGGCAACCGGTTCATACAGCACCACCATCCGCGCCTCGATGAATTCCGCGAAATCATAGAGCGATCGTCCGCCCGCGAGCACGAACCCGTGAAGCGGCACTGCGAGGTTGGATGGCCAAACGCCGATGACGGGCTGTTTTTCGACAACCGCCGCGCCGTCTCCCAACAGCTGGCGATACAGATCGGCGGGCAGGTCGGGCACATCGCACCCTGCGCTCAACACGTACCGGTGGCCGCGCTCGTAAGCATAATGCAGCGCCGCATTCAATCCGCCCAATGGACCCAAATCGGGGGCCGGGCGGTCCTTCAAACACTGCTGTCCGGGTTCTTCGCGCCCGCAGATTACCAGCTCATCGACTTGCGCACCGAGTGCCTCGATTACACAGTCGATCAGACGCTTGCCGTCCAGCTCGGCTTCCGCCTTGTCGCTGCCGAAGCGGCGCGATTTTCCGCCTGCCAGTATCGCGCCACAAATTGCCATCCGGCTTAATCGAATTCCGCCGTTGCCACGCCTTCGGCGTTGTAAACCGGGCCTTCTTTGTCGACGCGGTATTTGCGGCTGACGGCTTCGGTGATGCCGCCGCTGCCCATATGGGCGAGCATGCCCCGATATCGCGGTCCGGCGAGATGGTTGGCCAGCGCCTGCTCGCTCTCCCATTCCTCGAACACACACACCCGCGCCGGATTGTTGATGTCCGCGCTCCAGCTATAGGCGATGCAGCCATCCTGGGCGAGCGCGCCGTCGATCCATTTTTGCGCGGTTTTCAGTGTCTCCTCGCGTTTGGCGGGATCGAGTTTTACGTCGGCCGATACAACGACTTTCGCCATGATTACTCTCCTGCCGGGCCGAGTTGGGCTACGGCGCGGAAATCGCGGCTGGCATAGAGCCATTCTCCGGCCTGCTTCACGAAGGTATCGGCATAGTGACCGGCGACGGCGCGCGTTACGCCATTCTCGACCAGCATCTCCTGGGTCAGGCAGGTGCCAGTTCCGGTATCGCCATCCAATTCGGTAGCGACCGCCTGCATGATGAAGCCGACGGCGTCGAATTGCGCCATCGCGCCGTTCCAGAGCTGGACGATCGCTTCCTTGCCCTCGACGGTCGTGTCCATCAGCGTCCATGTCGCGTCGTCGGCCCAGCATGCGGCCCAGTCATCGAGGTCGTTACGGGAGACGGCATCGGCATAGCGGCCATGCAGCTCCTGTATGGCAATGCGATCTTCGAGCGTTCCGGTAAACATCGATCTCTCCCTGTTTCATTCCTCTATCGGCCAGAAGGAGCATGTCGCTCAATGCCCGTTTTTGTGAGGGGTGGCGTTGTGGCGGTTCTGCTAGAAGAAGCGCGACGGATCGATAGGGAGACAGAACATGGCAAGATTGGACGGCAAAAGAGCGGTAATTCTGGGGGCGGCCTCGAAGGACAATATGGGGCAGACGACGGCGCGGCTGTTCGCAAAGGAAGGCGCGACGGTGCTGGTATCCGGTCGCCATGAAGACGCGTTGAAGGAACTGGCGAACGAGATTGGCGGCCATTATGCGCTCTGCGACATCACCGACCACGCGCACGTCGATGCGCTGGCCGCGACCGCGAAAGAGAAAATGGGCGGCGTCGATGTCGCGATGAACGCGACCGGCTGGGGGTTGCTCAAAAATACGCTCGAAGTGACCGACGACGAGCTCGACCGGATCGTCGATCTGCAATTCAAGGGCGTGCATTATTTCGCCAGCGCCTTCGTCCAAGCGATGATCGACAACACGCCTTCCGGCGGCTCGATCATCAATTTATCCTCAGCGACGACCAAGGCGATAATCAACGATCACGCGGCCTATATCGCGACCAAGACTGCTGGCGAGGCGCTGATGCGGTGCACCGCCAACGATTTCGGCCATCATGGCATTCGCGCCAACACGATTTCCCCCGCCTTCACCGAATCGCCGATGACGACGGAAGGCTTCGCGACGCCGGGTCTGGTCGATGCGTTCCTGCCGAAATATCCGCTCGGTCGGCTCAACACGGTCGACGATGTTGCGCAGGCCGCGCTCTGGCTGGCCAGCGACGAGGCGTTCGTTACCGGGCAGAATATCCAGCCCAATGGCGGCCTCACGCTGCGCGGCAATCCGCAGGCGGCGGACATCGGTGCGTCGGTCGGCGCGGCGATGGCGGCGCTGGAGCAGGGCAAAGAGGCAAGCGCCTGATCGCGCCAAACCCTGAATTTCCGGCAGGAGAATTTCGCTGTCGACGCTACCCCGAGCAGCTTCCGCAATTCCCGGCGCGCCCGCCCATTTCGGATCGGTGCTCGCCCACCAGCCCGTCCTCGCCGAAAAGTTTGTCGCTCTCTATGGCGCTTCATCGAGGCTCTGGCCCTCTTTGACGACGACGCAGGCGTTTACCGCCTCGCCCCATTTTTCTTCCGGCACCCCGATCACCGCGACATCGGCGACCTTGGGGTGGCTATAGACGGCGTTCTCGACCTCGGCCGGATAGATATTCTCGCCGTCCGAAATGATCATGTCCTTCACGCGGTCATGAATATAGAGATAGCCGTCCTCGTTGATATAGCCGGCATCGCCGGTACGCAGCCAGCCATCGGTATCGATGGTGACGGCAGTGGCGTCCGGCATATTCCAGTAGCCTTTATATTCTTGGCCGAGCGCGTGGCGATCTCGCCGACGTCGCGGACCGAGCGTCCTGCCATCCTCCGGGCGATCCTTTCACCTATGGCGGCAATACCGCCGGCATCAACGCCCTCTTCCGTGCCGGTGTTCCGGCAACGGTGTTCGGATCGGTGCTGTTCATGGATAATCTGCCCACCGACTGGGCGCGACCCTTTATCGTCAATGAGGGGCGCTATGTGTATCCGCACAAGCCGGAGCTGGCGGCGAACTGGATCAATCTCGACGATGTCGCCAAATTCATGATCGCATCGCTCGATCGACCGGATTTCGAAGGGAGCTGGCTCAATATCGGTGGCCCCCAGCGGATCAAGCCGCCGGAGGTCGCGGAGATATTGTCCAGAACATTCGACAGGGTCATCAAATACAAACCCTGTACACCGGCCGAGTTTGGCGATTTGCTCGCCGGTGCGCTTGGCGATTCCATGCCTGTCGAAAAGCGGAAAGAATTTTCCGCCGGAATTGCCGCGTTCTACGAATATAACAATACCGCGCCGACCAGGCGGTTCGAGGTCGATATGGACCATGTTTATATGCGGATGCCCGAACTCGAAGGCGAACTCGAGACGCTGGAGGAGTGGGCCGGACGACAATATTGGGGCGAAAGCAACCACCGGCTCTCGGCGGGTTAAGGTAAGACACCCGCAAACTGCGCGTTCCCTTTCGGATCGTCTTGCCCGCCCCGCGACGGGTTTCTCCCAATCGGTGCCACAGTATCGAACGGACCCGACTGACGGAAAATACTGGTGACCCCTACGGGAATCGAACCCGTGTTTCAGCCGTG
>JBGTHW010000214.1:0-6486 GCA_041746035.1 Parasphingopyxis sp. | reverse complement strand
CGGCGAGAAGCGCCGTGTCGCGCTGTGCAGGTTGCTGCTTGAGAAGCCGGATATCCTGCTACTCGATGAGCCGACGAACCATCTGGATGCCGAAAGCGTCGCGTGGCTTGAGAAGCATCTTGTCGATTATGCGGGCAATGTAATTCTCGTGACCCATGACCGCTATTTTCTCGATAACGTTGTCAACTGGGTGCTCGAACTCGATCGCGGGCGCTACTACACCTATGAATCCAACTATTCCGGCTATCTGGAGAAGAAAGCCAGGCGGCTCGAACAGGAAGAACGCACCGAGGCTGGCAAGCAGAAGGCGATTCAGGACGAACTGGAATGGATCCGTCAATCGCCCAAGGCGCGCCAGACCAAGTCCAAGGCGCGAATCAGGGCCTTCGACGAGCTGGTCGAGGCGCAGGAAAACCGTTCGCCAGGCAAGTCCCAGATACTGATCCAGACACCGCCACGACTTGGTGGCAAGGTGATCGAGGCCGAGGGATTGACCAAAGGGTATGGTGACAAGCTGCTGTTCGACGATCTGACATTCTCTTTGCCGCCGGGCGGCATCGTCGGCGTGATCGGACCGAATGGCGCGGGCAAGACGACATTGTTCAAGCTGATTACGGGGGCCGAAGAGCCGGATAGCGGCAAGGTCGAGATCGGCGAGACGGTGAAGCTAGGCTATGTCGATCAGAGCCGCGACACGCTCGATGCGAACCACAATGTCTGGGAGGAAATATCCGACGGCCTCGATATCTTCACCTTCGGCAAGCACGAGGTCCAGTCGCGCGCCTATGTCGGCGCGTTCAACTTCAAGGGCACGGACCAGCAGAAAAAGGTTGGCCAGTTATCGGGCGGCGAGCGCAATCGAGTGCATATGGCGAAGATGCTGAAAGAGGGCGGCAATGTGTTGCTGCTCGATGAGCCGACCAACGACCTCGATGTGGAAACCCTGCGTGCGCTGGAAGAAGCACTGGAGAGTTTCGCCGGCTGCGCCGTGGTGATCTCGCATGATCGTTTCTTCCTGGATCGTCTGGCCACGCACATCCTTGCCTTCGAAGGCGACAGCCATGTCGAATGGTTCGAGGGCAATTTCGAGAGTTACGAGGAAGACAAGCGGCGGCGTTTGGGCGATGCGGCGGACAGGCCGCACCGGATGAGCTACAAGAAACTGACGCGCTAGATATTCTCTCCCAGCGCCAGTCGTGACATATAATTGTGCATCATCTCAGCGCGATCGCTAAGGAATTTCTGATAATCGTTTTTCGCGAGCGCATCGTAAGGAATTAAGTGAGTCTCAAGCCTACGTCTAATTTCGTCTTCACCCATTGACGCCGCATTAGCGCGTTTTTCGAGATAGGCTTTAGGCGTGTTTGCCGCGATTTTACGATTCGTAACCCATGTTATTAGGGCGCAATTTAGTGCCCTGCTCACCTCGACATCATCGCGGTCCATTCCCAAAACATGAACTGGGAAAATGTGGTGATATTCGCGATCAACCACGTTGTTTTCATTCACATTAGCATCGTCGGCGAAATCACGAGCGCCCGAACGCAATGAAGCCGCCAAAATCGCTCTCGGCAAACGATCTTTTTTCGAAGGCCATCCCGCCCTGTGCAGCTCTTCAACAGCGGGCAGCGGGTAAAGTTCGCTGTTAAATAATTCGGCTTGCGATCCATCTCCACCAGTTGCGACCGCTTCTGCCAATGCTTTGAAATCAGCAAAGGTCCGGGTTGACTGGGTTTTCAAATAACGGTCGGTCAAGCAAGCGCACCAAAGTGCTCGCCGGATTAGCGTTCGAGCCTGCCCCTCAATGTCTGCTGCGTTCTCAGGTACTTTGGCCCAGAGGGCGCACGACAAAACCACTGCGGCATCCGTCGGAAGTCGCTTTTCGTCGAAAATTCCTTCGGATCGTAGGAATGGCAAGCCCAACTCAAGACCGCGTTTGACATCTTCCCATACCGAAGCCAGCGAGGCACCATAATTCGGTTCGAGATATGTTTTCTTAAGCGGCGGCTTGTCTTGTAACAAAGCGCCTACTGCCAAGACGATGTCCTCAATTTTGCCGAAGTCGCGCGCACCGGAAACTTCAACACATAGATCCTCCACCATGTCATGGAGTGACTGCCCCAACGATCCCTCGACTTGAGCCACGACGATATCAAAATCTTTGAGCGGCGTCGCGGATGTATTCATCTTGATGAATACATCCAAAGCGACCTCTTGCTCAGTGGTCACCGGCAAAGACAAAAATGGTATGGAATAGCTAGCAATACGCTGTCGAAGTTTACCGAGATACCTCTCGATTTTTCTCTGATCGTTGCGGTCATCCGTTGCTTGTTCTGTCCATTCAATCAGCGAAGTTTCACCCTTTGAGCCCGGTCTCAACAGACGCACCGGCGCTAGGTTGCGATCATAAGTCGAAATTGAATCGTCTGCCCAGACGGGTTGTTTGATTCCTTTGCGATCCCAGCGCTTTACTATCTCAATATCGGGTTCGTCGCTTTCGGCTAACGAAACAAAGACAGTCAGTTCGTCATAATCGTCTGTAAGCGAGCGCCAAAGCGAGGTCATTCGCTGTTGTCCATCCAGCAAGTGCATAGAAGGTAGGCCGCCAACTGGTTTGGGAGCGCCTACGATTGGGCGAGAATGGAACAGCTCTTCCGACCCAACTTCTAGCGTCAACAATGCTCCGATAGGAAGTGAGGGCGCGCGGAGAATATTTTCCAAAACCCCCTCGATTTGCCATGTTCGCCACGCCTCGTGTCGTTGAAAGCGTGGCAGCAAAACCTCTCCTTGCTCAATGAGTGAGAACCAGTCTTCGACCGATTTGCTGCGAGCTTCCATAATATTTCCTAATATATTGATATAACAGAATATTGCTGAGATTTAGCAAGAATCTATCGAAAAAATTAACTTACGATTGTTTTTGTGGATTATTATAATGGAACCGAAATTCCAAAATTCGCCCCCGATGTTATCGATATCATGTCGCCGGATAACACCTCGCTCTGTTGCGCATAGTCGCTTCCTTTCGGTGACCAGAACTGGCGGACTTTCCTGCCATCGAGATCGACCACCCAATATTCGGGGATGCCTGAGCGGGCATAGAGCGATTTCTTTACGCCCATATCGGTATCGAGTGTCGATCCCGATATCTCGATCACTACAGCGAGGTTCTTTGCTGGGAGCGGGCCGTCATCCGGCGCATTGCGCGCGAGAACCAAATCGGGCTGCGGCATGTTGCTGTCATCGATGAGCACCGACAGCTCGAAATAGACAGCGAGATCGCTGCCCCGGCACGCTTCATTGAGCGCATCGTAGAAATGCTTCTGCATTTTGGCATGACGGGTGAATTGCGCGTTCACGGCGACGATGACTCCTTCTATGAGTTCCGTCTTGGCGTATCGGTCGAATGTTCCGGAGCTTCCGAGCAGGCAATAGTCATCGACCCTGTAGGAATAGGGCAGGGGCACATTCGCGAAGCTGCTCATCTCATTCATGACGGCAAATTATCATCGTTCGAGCGAAAGCGCAAAACAGTTTAGCGCGTTCCTCAATTCACCCGCTTCACGAAAATCTGCCCGTCATCCCGCCGTTCGGTAGTGAAATTCGGCACCTGTTCGAACATTTCCGACAGGCTCGAAAAACCGAAATTCCTCACATCGAAGCTGGAACGGTTGCCGGCACGCTGGCCGACGGCGTTGAGGCTCGCATAACCGCGCTCGTCGCGCTTGCTGGCGGCATAGGCATCCACCAGCAGCGTAATCAGCTCGCCATCGACCTTGCTGCCACCCTTGCCGCCATTTTCCACCTTTTCCGCCGCGATCAGCGCATCGACATCCAGAAAACGCGTACAGGCCTGCTTGAAGGCCTCGGGTGTTTTACTCGCCCCGAATCCGTAGACCGGAATGCCGTCCTGCCGGATTCGCATCGCCAGCGGCATGAAATCGCTGTCCGACGACATGATCCCGAAGCCGTGAACATTGCCGCGAAACAGCAGGTCCAGCGCGTCGATCGTCATCTTCATATCGGTCGCGTTCTTGCCCTTGGTGATATCAAATTGCTGCTGCGGCTCGATCCCATAGCGATGGACCTTGTCGGCCCAACCCTTCAGCGCCTGTTTGCGCCAGTTGCCATAGGCGCGCCGGATATTGACGGTGCCGAGCTCGGCCAGCGCGGTCAGCACCGGATCGATGCCATTATGGGTGGCATTATCGGCATCGATGAGCAGCGCGATATTGGCGCTCTGGCGGGCAAGGTTTTCGGGCATGGAATTATCCTGCTGGCTGGATGCGGGCGGTACGGGCCTGTTCGAAGACATCGGTCACGGTCCTGGCGGGTTGGTCGTCCATCAGGCTGACAAGCATGATGGCTATCCCGCATACAAGAAAACCGGGAACGATTTCGTAAAGAACGCTGGAAAGCGCCGCACCGTCCGGCAGCACCGGCGCATAGATCCAGAACAGCACGGTGATCGCGCCCAGTATCATACCGGCCAGCGCGCCATTGCGGGTCATGCGCGGCCAGGTGAGGCTAAGCAGAACGACCGGCCCGAACGCCGCGCCGAACCCGGCCCAGGCATTGCTGACCAGCCCCAGCACATTGTTCGCCGGATCATAGGCCAGCCATATCGCGACCAGGCTTACCAGCACGACCGATGCGCGCCCGATCGTTACCAGTTCTTTCTGACTTGCATTGCGGCGCACGAAAATCGCGTAAAAATCCTCGGTTAGCGAGCTGGACGATACCAGCAGCTGCGAAGAGATCGTCGACATGATCGCGGCGAGGATCGCGGCGAGCAGGAACCCGGCGATCAGCGGATGGAAGAGAATCTGGCTCAGAACGATGAAGATCGTTTCCGGATCGTCGATGGCGAGGCCGTTTTCGGTTGCGTAGGCGAGGCCGATGAGACCTGTTGCTAGCGCACCAATGATCGTGACACCCATCCATGTCATACCTATGTTCCGTGCGCGCGGAACGTCTTTCACGTTGCGGATCGCCATGAAACGGACAATGATATGCGGCTGCCCGAAATAACCCAGACCCCAGCTAAGCGCCGATATGATTCCTATCGCTGTCATGCCGCCAAACAGGCTGAGCAGGCCGCTGTCGATGCCGTTCAGCGTCGTCTCCAGACCTCCGAACCCGCCGACGTCGCCCAGCGCGACAACCGGCACGAGGATCAGTGCGACGAACATGATGCAGCCCTGGACGAAGTCCGTCATGCTCACCGCCATGAAGCCGCCGATCATTGTATAGGCTATCACCACACCCGCAGTAATCCACAGGCCTAGCGCATAATCCGCACCGAAGGCGCTCTCGAAAAGCTTGCCGCCTGCGACCACGCCGCTGGACGTATAGAGCGTGAAGAAGATGACGATGACGATGGAGGAGATGACGCGCAGCACGTGGCTTTTGTCCTCGAAGCGCTTCTCGAAAAAATCCGGAATGGTGATGGCGTCGTTCGCGATTTCGGTATGCACCCGCAATCGCGGCGCGACGACGATCCAGTTGACCAGCGCGCCGGTCAACAACCCGACCGCGATCCAGCCGGCCGAAAGCCCGGAGACATACATCGCACCCGGCAGCCCGAGCAGCATCCAGCCCGACATGTCGGACGCGCCGGCGCTGAGCGATGTCACCGCAGGCCCCAGCTTGCGACCGCCCAGCATGTAGCCCGAGACATCGTCGGTGGATTCGCGATAGGCGTACAGCCCGATGCCGAGCATCGCGACGAAATAGAGCGCAAGCGAAATGAACTGTCCGGTTTCCATCGCACGGGAAATAGCAGCCTTGGCCGTGCTGGCTAGCCCGTGGAACGAAGGTTACCGATCAGATAGTCGGTGCCCGGCTTGCATCGATGCTCCATGGCCCCGATCCGGCCGCCGCGATATAGAGAAAGATAAAGCAGAACAAAGCCGCCGGTTCGCCGCCATTGACCGAAGGATAAAAATCCTGCGGAAAATGCGCCATCCAATAGGCAACCGCCATCATTCCCGACATTAAAAAGGCCGAAACGCGGGTCATCAGGCCAATCAGAATTAGCACACCGAAAACGATCTCGAAGACGCCGGCTATTCCCGATAAGCTGAACAGTTCGGGTGCGCCGCGATCCGATGGCGGCAGATTGAACCATTTGCTCGTGCCGTGCGCAAGAAACATCAGCGCCGTCATGATCCGTAACAGGCTCAGCAACGGCCCGGCCCAGCTATCGGGAATAATTTTCCAGTTCATCGTGACATCCTTACAGGCCACTTTTTTGTGGCTCGTGGCCGCTATAGCGCATTACGGATGCACTGGCCAAGTTTCGCCTGTCCCGCGTGAAAGGAAGATCAGGCCGGATTGAAACAGCCGGTTGCTTCATCGAGCACGTGCAGCAGCCCGCTGCCGATCGCGAACCAGGCGCCATGCAGTTTTAGCCGCCCCCCGGCTTCGGGATTCGCAACGAAGGGGAAGCTGCGCAAATTTGCGAGACTGACCTTGACGGCCTCA
>JBGTHW010000213.1:0-9497 GCA_041746035.1 Parasphingopyxis sp. | reverse complement strand
GAGGGGGGACAGTGTCTCAGGAATATCCGCCACCGTCCGCGCATTGGCTGTCACATCCTCACCCACTTGCCCGTCGCCGCGTGTCGCCGCCTGTACCAGCAGGCCGCCCTCATAGCGCAGCGACAGCGAAAGCCCGTCGATTTTGTCCTCCGCTGTCAGCGCGACCGGTTCATCGTCGGCAAGATTCAGATACCGCCGCACGCGCGCAACGAATTCCGCGATATCCTCATCGGCGAAACCATTATCGAGCGAATAGAGCCGCTGCTCATGCGTGACCTTGGAAAGCGGCGTACCGGCCACCGCCGCGCCGACCTGTTTCGACGGGCTGTCCTCGCGCACCAGATGCGGAAATTCCGCCTCCAGCTCCGCATTGCGCCGCACCAGCGCATCATACTCCGCATCCGAAATCTCCGGCGCATCTTCGGCATGATACAGCGCATTATGGCGCACAATTTGCTTCGCCAGACGCATCAATTCATTGGCGGCTTCGGCTTCAGTCATCTTTGGAATATAGCCGATCTTCGATTTCGGCATAGGCCTTGCCGCCCGCGCGCTCGTCGATAGCAATCACGAACACGATGATTTCATCGTCTTGGACTTGATAGATCAGACGATAGCCCGAACTGCGGAGTTTGATTTTTTAACAATCTTTGTATTTCCGCAATTTGTCGGCTGGCACACGCGGATGGTGCAGCCGTTCGGCGAGTTTCTTTTCGAACTGGCGGCGAAGTGTCGCGCCGAGCTTATTCCACTCCTTCGTCGCCTTCTTCTGGAAAACCAGCCGATAAGTCTTCAAGCGTCACCTCAACCGCATCGTCTTTTTCCGCTAGCCGTTCTTCGATCAATTCGCCAAGTTTTATCTCGTCGACCAGATCGTCGAGATACTCCCAGACCTCGGGCGAGATCAGATAGGCGACCGGCTTGTTGCGATTGAGGATCGCCACCTGCTGTTCCTGCGCGACGGCGATAACAGCGGACGGATTCTTTTTGAGTTGGCTAATCCCGACACAAGCATTGGCAAGGATCGTATCGGTGGGCGGGGATTCGAAAGGCGCATTCATGACCTGTTTATAGGTCCTTTGACTGGTCTCGTAAAGGGTCATTTGAGCATATAGCGTATTTGCTAATCTGTAATTGCACTCAGAGCCATAAAGTCGGTTTCACCGATTATTTTTATCGGCTGCCCCGCCTCAATCAGCTTCTCCGCCTTGATGTGTTTCGAGCTTTTCTTCTTTCCCGCCAAGCGATCAATATCCTGATCACCAACGACGACAATGCTTGTCTTTTTAGTAACTGATGGACCAACATCTGCTCCCGCTTCCGCAGCTCGATCCGCCGCTTCTTTACGAGGAATTAGAAGCGCACCAGTAAATACAACGTTTTCTCCGGCAAGAGCACCGTCGCCATCACCGATTCGTTTGATAGATTGTGAGCTACCAGCCGACCGTGACGATTTGAGCATGATTTCTTCCAAGCTCAACTGCGAGTCACTAAGCGCACGAACCAAAATTAGTCCCGCCGTCCGCGCGTCATGCAAAGCATCGTGATGTTCAAATTCGATGCCAAAATGAGCGGCCAAGTTCGCTAGGCCATAACCGCGTTTCGCAAACTGCTCCCATGTTCTCCGCGCTACCCTGGCACTATCTAACCAATTGCATGCAAGTTCGGGTTTCGAATGGCGCGCACAGGCCCGTGAAAGTGCGATACGATCAAAATGGGTGTGACAAACAAGAACGCTATCGCGAGCCCAGTCATCTAGCCAAGAGTGTCTAAGCTCAAAATTGTCAGCGCCAGCCACAATCGAATCGTCGATACCGTGAATCGAGACATTCATCGGATCAAACCACGTTTGCGGATCGATCAAGGCCGATTCCGCCGCGACCTCGTTTCCATTCTCGAAACGAACCACTCCGACTTGGCAAATACTGTCCATGTTTGAGTTCGCTGTTTCGACATCAATCGCAACAAAATCCATGTTACACCCCTTCCAACAACCGATCCGCCTGCGCCCGTGCTTCATCTGTCGTCTCCGCACCAGACAACATCCGCGCAATTTCCTCACGCCGTTCGCCTTCGTCCAGCCGCTGCACACCCGTCCGCGTGACCAGCCCGTCCGAGGCCTTGGCGATCTGCCATTGATGGCTGGCGCGGGCGGCGACTTGGGGGCTGTGAGTGACGACCAGCAGTTGAGCATTTTCGGCGAGCCTCGCCAGCCGCTCGCCGATGGCGCTGGCCACCGCGCCGCCGACGCCGCGGTCGATTTCGTCGAAAATCATCGTGCCCGCGCCGCCCTGTTCGGCCAGCGCGACCTTGAGCGCGAGAATGAAACGGGAAAGCTCGCCGCCCGAGGCGATCTTCGCCAGCGGACCGAACGGCGCGCCGGGGTTGGTGGAAATTTCGAAGGCAACGCGGTCCTGCCCCGTCTCGCCCCATTGCCCCTGGTCGAGGGTCTCGACATTCGTACGGAATTGCGCGGCATCGAGCTTGAGCGGTGCAAGTTCCCCCGCGACCGCCTTGTCCAGCGTCTCCGCCGCCTTGCGCCGCGTCTTGCCAAGTGCGCCCGCCGCCGCCTCATAGGCTTCGCGCTTCGCCGCTACATCGGCTTCCAGAGCCGCCACCCGCTCGCCGCCAGCCTCAATGCTCTCCAGCTTCTCCGCCAGTTCCCCGGCCAAAGCGGGCAGCGCCTCCGGCTGCACACTATGCTTTCGCGCCATCGCGCGGATATCGAATAGCCGCGTTTCGGTCTCGTCGAGATGCACGGGATCGAAGGCCAGCACATGGCCCGCCTCGGCCAGTTTCTCCTCCGCCTCGTCGCCCTCGATAATTGCGCGGTCCAGCGCCGCCAGCGCTTCGGCCAGCAAGTCATGTTCGCCCGCAATACGATTGGCCCCGCGCGCCGCTTCGCGCAGCTGCGCCAGCGCGCCTTTCGAGCCGGTTAGCAGGTCCGCAACACCCGACAGATCGTCGGCTATGCGATCCCCCTTCTGCATCGTCGCGCGCGCTTCGGAGAGCTGCGCCTCCTCGCCGGGTTGCGGCGCGAGCGCCTGCAGTTCCGCCACGGCATATTCCAGAAATTCCCTGTCGCGTGCCGCTTCTTCGATAGCGTCGCGCTCTTCGGCCAGCGCATCTTCCGCCGCCCACCATGCGTGCCACGCCTTCGCCACCTTCCCGGTATCGCAGCGTCCGAAGTTATCGAGCAGCGCCTTGTGGCCGCGCGGATTAAGCAAGCCGCGATCGTCATGCTGGCCGTGAATCTCGACCAACAGATCGCCGATTTCGCGCAGCAATGTCGCCGAAACCGGCTGGTCGTTAACACTCGCCCGGCTGCCGCCATCGGCCTTGACAATCCGCCGCACAATCAGCGGCTCGCCCGGTTCGGCATCGAGTCCGCTTTCGGTAATCAGCGCCGCGACCGGATGGCTGGGCGGAAGATCGAAGGTGGCGCTGACGACGGCGCGTTCCGCCCCCTGCCGCACCAGCCCGCTGTCTGCCCGTACGCCCAGCGCCAGCCCCAGCGCGTCGAGCAGGATCGATTTTCCCGCCCCGGTTTCCCCGGTCAGCGCGCCGAGGCCGCCCTCGAAATCGAGATCGAGCGCCTCGATCAGCACGACATCGCGAATGGACAGTCCGGTCAGCATGTCACGCCATTAGCGCAAATCATGCCGCAGAACAAACCAGAAACGCTCAATCCGCTCCGGTCGTCGAAACACCGCCATGTTCCTGCATCAGCTCATAAGCGCGGTTATACCAGCGCGATGCCGGATAGTTCGCGCCAAGCACCGCAGCCGAGCGCCGCGCTTCCCCGACAATGCCCATAGCCAGATAGCTTTCGGTCAGCCGCATCAGCGCCTCGGGGGCGTGGGTGGTCGTCTCGAAATTCTCGACGACATTGCGGAAGCGGACGGTGGAGGCCAGCCATTGACGGCGGCGCTGGTAGAAGCGGCCGATTTCCATTTCCTTGCCGGCCAGATGATCGTTGACGAGATCGAGTTTCAACCGCGCATCCGCTGCATAATCGGTCTGCGGATAGCGGCGGACCAGTTCTTCGAGCGCGGCTTGTGCCTGAATCGTCGTCGCCTGGTCGCGCGTAACGTCCGAAATCTGCTCGTAATAGCTCAGTGCAATCAGATAATAGGCATAGGGCGCATCGCGGTTGCCCGGATGGATCGAAAGAAAACGCTGCGATGCCTGCACCGATTCGGTGTAATCACGCGCGAGATAATGGCTGAATGCGCCCATGATCTGCGCCCGCCGCGCCCAAGGCGAATAGGGGTGCTGGCGCTCGACCTCGGCAAAAAGCTGCGCGGCCAGCGTGTAACGGTTATTGTCGAGCTGGTCCTTGGCGAGATTATAGAGTGTTCCGACATCCCGCGCGACATATTGCGTGTCGGCGCGCGTCTGGGCGCTCGGCCCGGTACAGGAGGCAAGACCAAGCGCGGAAGCGGCGGCCAGCAGTGTGGCCATTGGAAAAGCTGTTATACGCATGAACACTCCTTAGCGTGTGCCGGGTGCTAGGCCAAGCAGGCTTATGCCCCGATGAACAAGTGCCTTCATTCCGTCGGCGCGTCCAGCCCCGTCCAGCGCGCGGCAAACGCCCAGAGATCGGCATATTCGGCGATGATCTGGTTGGTCGGGCGACCCGAACCGTGGCCTGCGCGGGTTTCGATGCGGATCAAATGCGGGCGGTTCCCGAGCTCCGCATGCTGGAGCGCGGCGGTATATTTGAAGCTGTGGCCCGGCACAACGCGGTCGTCGGTATCCGCCGTCGTCACCAGAATCGCCGGATAATCATTGCCGGTCAGGATATTATGATAGGGCGAATAGGCAAGCAGCGTCCGGAAATCGTCTTCCCGGTCCGGATGGCCATAATCGTCGACCCAGTAGCGCCCCGCCGTGAAGCGGTCGAAGCGCAGCATGTCCATGACGCCGACGGCGGGCAGCGCGACGGCGAACAGATCGGGGCGCTGGTTGGTCGCCGCGCCGACCAGCAGACCGCCATTGGAGCCGCCCCGGATCGCCAGCTGTTCGGGCGAGCTGATGCCTTCGGACACCAGATATTCGCCCGCCGCGATGAAATCGTCGAACACATTCTGCTTGTTGTCGAGACGACCTGCGTCATGCCATTCCGCCCCATACTCGCCGCCACCGCGCAGATTGGCGACGACGAACACTCCGCCCATCTCCATCCATTGCAGATTGGCCGGGCTGAAGGACGGCGTGATCGAGATATTGAACCCGCCATAGCCATAAAGCAGCGTCGAACGGGGCGTTGCCAGATCGAGATCGCTGCGATGGACCAGGAACATCGGGATGCGTGTGCCGTCGTGCGAAACATAGAAACGCTGTTCGACGCTATAGTCGTCCGGGCTGAAGGCCACTTCGGGGACCGCGAACGGCGTGACCTCGCCCGAAGCGCTGTCATAGCCGTAAATCGCCGTCGGTGTCGCGAAGCTGGTGAAATAGAAAAATGTTTCGCTGGAACCCGCCTCGCCCTCGAACCCGCCCGCGCTGCCGATCCCGGGCAGCTCGACGGTACCGGTGCGATGGCCGTTCAGATCGAAAACCCACGCCTCATTGCGCGCATCGACGAGATAATTGGCGATCAGCCGGTCGCCGACAATCGATGCGCCTTCCAGCGTCGCCTCGTCCTCGGGCACGATTTCGGTCATCGCCCGGGTTTCGGTCGAAACATCCATCCGCACGATCCGCTCGCGCGGCGCATTGTCGTTGGTGACGAAATAGAAAATATCGCCGTCCGACCCGGCAAGCTGCCAGTTATGCTCCAGCCCGCGAATGATTGTCCGCCGCGTCATACGGGGCGATTCGAGGTCGACAATGTTCACCTCGTAACGATCGTCGGTACCTTCGGAGGAATAGATGACCAGCCATTTGCCGTCATCGGTGACTTCGGCGACATGGTTGAGATTCGGGCGGTCCGATGTCGCATACACCTGCCGATCGGCGGATTGCGGGGTGCCGACGGTGTGGAAATAGACCGCGTGATTGGCATTAAGCGACTGGAACTCGCCCTCCTCGGTCGGTTCGGGAAAGCGCGAATAGAAGAACCCCGATCCGTTTTTGGCCCAGGAGAGATTGGTGAATTTGGCCCACTCGACCGTATCGTCGAGCGTTTCGCCGCTGGCGGTATCGAAAACGCGCAGAGTACGCCAGTCGGTGCCGCCATCCTGCACGCCATAGACGATACGGCTGCCATCCGGAGACGGCTCCCATTCCGCCAGCGCCGTCGCATCGTCGTCGGACCATTGGTTCGGATCGAGCAACAGGCGCGATTCGCCATCCACCCCCTCGCGCATCACCAGCACGGACTGGTTCTGCAGCCCGTCATTGCGCGTATGGAAATAGCGCTCGCCGCGCTTTTGCGGAACGCCAACGCGTTCGTAATTCCAAAGCTCGGTCAGCCGCGCTTCGATAGCCTCCCGACCGGGAAGTGTTTCGAGATAGGCATCGGTCACGGCGTTCTGCGCCGTCACCCAGTCGCGGACGCGCTCGTCGTTGCGCACATCGTTCTCGAGCCAGCGATAAGGATCGGCGACAGACGTGCCGAACTGCTCTTCGACGACATCTTCTCGCATGGTTTCGGGATAGGGTATCGCGGTATCCATCGGTGCGGCCTCTTGGGTCTGCGCAGCCAGCGGGGCCGCCGAAATGGGCATAAGGGAAAGCAACAATAATCGCGATGCGAACCGCATAACACACCTCATGGCAAAAGGGATCGCGAGCCTATCACCTGCGATCCCTTTAGAAAATCCCGTTTTGGGACAGAATAGTGCAGTTCGACCGTAAGTCTATGCCGCAGCTCCCTCGAACTCTTCCTCATCGACTTCGACCGGGCCGGAATCCAGACCCTTGGCGTCCTCGTCGCGATCGACGAGTTCGATGACAGCCATCGGCGCGGCATCGGACGCGCGATAACCCGCCTTGATAATCCGCGTGTAACCGCCCTCGCGATCCGCATAGCGCTCGCCCAGCGTATCGAACAGCTTGGCGAGCTGGGTCTCGTCCATCAGGCGGGACATGGCGAGGCGACGGTTCGAAAGACCACCCTTCTTGGCCAGCGTGATCAGCTTCTCGACATAGGGCCGAAGCTCCTTCGCCTTGGGCAGGGTCGTCAGGATCTGCTCGTGCTTGACGAGGTTCGCCGCCATATTGCGCAGCATCGCGATGCGATGGCTGGATGTGCGATTGAGTTTGCGATGGGCTTTTCTGTGCCGCATGGTCCGATCTCCGTTCGTTCAGGGGCCGTATCAGGTACCCCGGATCGGGCGGCAGTTAAAAAGGGTCGCCGCCCAACACCCTTCATCGATGGTTTAACCCAGCAATTCCTGCTCGAGCTTCTTGGCCATATCCTCGATATTTTCGGGCGGCCAGCCGGGGATATCCATGCCGAGGCGCAGACCCATAGAGGCCAGCACCTCCTTGATCTCGTTCAATGACTTGCGGCCGAAATTCGGCGTCCGCAGCATCTCGGCTTCGGTCTTCTGAACAAGATCGCCAATATAGATGATGTTGTCGTTTTTGAGGCAGTTGGCCGAACGCACCGAAAGCTCCAGCTCGTCGACCTTTTTGAGAAGGTAGCGATTGAGCTGGTTGGTATCGCCCTCCGGCGTCGCGCCGCCAAGAATACCCGTCGTTGCCGCTTCGCCAATCGACTGCGACGGTACGGGTATATCCTCGTCGAAATGCACGAACAGCTGGAGCTGGTCCTGCAGGATGCGCGCCGCATAGGCGAGCGCGTCTTCCGGCGTGACCGTGCCATCGGTCTCGATGGTCAGCGTCAGCTTGTCGTAATCGAGCTCCTGGCCGACGCGAGTATTCTCGACCTTGTAGGCGACCTGGCGAACCGGCGAATAGAGGCTATCGATCGGGATAAGACCGATCGGGGCGTCTGCGGGCCGGTTCTGCGCGGCAGGCACATAGCCTTTGCCGGTGCTGGCCGTCAGTTCCATATTCAGCGTCGCACCCTCGTCGAGATGGCAGATGACGAGATCGGGATTGCGGATCTCTGTATCGCCCGAGGTCGTAATGTCGCCGGCCTTCACTTCGGCGGGACCGGTGGCGGAAAGCTGGAGGCGCCTGGAGCCTTCGGCTTCCATCGACAGGGCAACCTGCTTGATGTTGAGGACGATATCGGTGACATCCTCGCGCACACCGGCGAGCGAGGAGAATTCATGCAGCACGTTCTCGATCTTGATCGAGGTGATGGCCGCGCCTTGCAGCGAGGACAGCAATACGCGGCGGATCGCATTACCCATCGTCAAACCGAACCCTCGTTCCAGTGGTTCGGCAACAAAAGCGCATTTGCGGCTGGCATCGCCACCCGGCTTCTTTTCCAGACCATTGGGCTTTTTAAGTTCTTGCCAGTTTTTCATATTCACGGACACGGTATTCCCCTTGGCATCGTGGCGGAGGCGGGGCTGGCCTCTGCCGGAAATTGAAATTTGTCTTCGGAAGCGGAGCCCGCCGCTCCCGGGATAGCGTCAGACGCGACGGCGCTTGGACGGACGGACACCATTATGCGGTATCGACGTCACATCCCGGATCGAGGTGATGGTGAAGCCTGCCGCCTGTAGCGCACGGAGTGCCGATTCACGGCCCGACCCCGGGCCCTTGACCTCGACCTCGAGCGTACGAACGCCATGTTCCTGCGCCTTTTTGCCGGCATCTTCGGCGGCTACCTGCGCCGCGTATGGCGTCGATTTGCGGCTGCCCTTGAAGCCCATCATCCCGGCGGAGGACCAGCTAATCGCATTGCCCTGCGCGTCGGTGATCGTCACCAGCGTATTGTTGAACGTCGCATTCACATGGGCAACACCCGATGTGATGTTTTTCTTTTGACGGCGCCTTACCCGTTGCGGTTCGCGTGCCATGACTAGTTTTCCCTACATTCGAAACTTGGTGTGCGGAGGCAAGCCTCCGGCGAAGAACAAGAAGACGAAACAGTCCCCCGGACTGTTTTTTACTTCTTCTTGCCGGCGATCGGCTTGGCTTTGCCCTTGCGGGTGCGCGCATTGGTGTGCGTGCGCTGGCCGCGGACCGGAAGGCCCTTGCGATGACGCAGCCCGCGATAGCAGGCGAGATCCATTAAACGCTTGATGTTCATCGCCGTGTCGCGCCGCAGATCGCCCTCAACGGTATGCTGGCCATCGATGGTTTCGCGAATCTGCACGACTTCGGTCTCGGTCAGATCCTGAACACGCGCCTCGGGCGCGATTTTGAGCTGCTCGCGAATTTCCTTCGCCTTGGTCCGGCCGATGCCGTGAATATAGGTCAGCGCGATTTCAACGCGTTTGTTTGTCGGGATATTGACGCCCGCTATGCGTGCCATATTAAAAATTCTCCTGCTCCACAGCCGACTTGGCAAGCCGCCCATCTCAATGCGTTGCAAACCGAAACGAACGAACCCGACGGACGCACGAATCGCGCCGCCGGGTGGACCGGTGTTTCGGAATGCTGGTGAAATAGGTTTTGAACCGGGC
>JBGTHW010000212.1:0-12007 GCA_041746035.1 Parasphingopyxis sp. | reverse complement strand
TGTGATATCCGAGTCGCATGTCCACACCGCTCATAGAAAATATCCGCAGCCTCGTCTCGAGGGGCGAGGCTACCAAGGCCGGTCTGGCGAAAGCCGTTGGCCTCCATCCCAATACGCTGCGCAGTATGGAGGAGCCGGACTGGAACCCTACCGCCGAGACGCTGCGCAAGCTCGAAACCTATCTCGTCACGGGCGGCGGCGAGGCGCTGGCCAGCCCCGAAGAGATTATCGAGGCCGCGCGCAACGGGCGGATGTTTATCCTGGTCGATGACGAGGACCGCGAGAATGAGGGCGATCTGGTGATTCCGGCGCAAATGGCGACGCCCGATGCGATCAATTTCATGGCCAAATACGGCCGCGGGCTGATCTGTCTTGCGCTGACCAAAGACCGCATCGACGATCTCGGCATCGATCTGATGAGCCGCCATAATGGCACGCGGCACGAAACGGCCTTCACCGTCTCCATCGAAGCCGCCGAGGGTGTCACCACGGGCATTTCCGCCGCCGATCGCGCGCGGACGATTTCGGTCGCCACCGATCATTCGAAGACCAGGGACGATATCGTTACGCCGGGCCATGTCTTCCCGCTGATGGCGCGGCCCGGCGGCGTGCTGGTGCGCGCGGGCCATACCGAGGCGGCGGTCGATATTTCGCGGCTGGCGGGCCTCAATCCCTCCGGTGTGATCTGCGAGATCATGAATGAGGACGGGACGATGGCGCGGATGGGCGACCTGATGGCCTTTGCGCAATTGCATAATCTCAAAATCGGCACGATCCGCGATCTGATCGCCTATCGCCGCAAGCACGATCATCTTGTCGAGAAGCAGGCCGAGGCACCCTTCACCAGCCGCTGGGGCGGCGACTGGAAGGCAATGACGTTCTTCAACAAGGCGACCGGGACCGAGCAGGTTGCGCTGGTCAAAGGCAAGATCGATCCCGATACGCCGACCTTGGTGCGGATGCATGCGCTGTCGGCCTTTACCGATGTGTTCGGCGAGGAAGGCGCGCGCGGCCAGATGCTCTCGCGCTCGATGGAGATTATCGGCGAAGAGGGCGCGGGCGTCGTCGTCGTCATCAACAAGACGATGCAGGGCGCCTTCACGCGGGCGTTGCAGCACAAAACCGGCGAAGCGCCGCGCGATATCGAGGAAATCCGAGATTATGGCGTCGGCGCGCAAATCCTGACCGAGCTCGGCGTGCAGGACATGATCCTGCTGACGAACACGCATCACAGCCTTGTCGGCCTCGATGCTTACGGACTGTCGATTGTTGCCGAGCGCGCGATCGATGTCGGGGAAGATTGACTGTGGATCAGAAATCGTCATTGCGAGCGCAGCGAAGCAATCCAGAGCGGCAGGCGACGGCGTTTGCCGCTCTGGATTGCCGCGTCGCTGCGCTCCTCGCAATGACGACCAAGGAATAGACAATGGCTCATTTCCTGATCGTCGAAGCGCGGTTTTACGATCAGTATAATGACTGGCTGATCGAGGGCGCTACGGCGGCGCTTAAAGCAGCGGGGCATAGCCATGAGGTCGTCACCGTTCCCGGTGCGCTGGAGATATCGGGCGCGGTTGCGATGGCGGCGGAGACCGGGCGCTATGACGGTTTTGTCGCTATCGGAGTCGTCATTCGCGGCGAAACATACCATTTCGAGATCGTTGCAGGCGAAAGCGCGCGGGGTCTGCTTGCGCTGACGATGGACGGCGTGCCGATTGGCAACGGCATCCTGACGGTCGAAAATGACGCACAAGCCGAAGTCCGCGCGCGGCCCGACCGGAAGAACAAGGGCGGCGAGGCGGCGAAGGCGGCGATCGCCCTTCACGAATTGGGACAGCACTTTGCTGGCCCGGATTGATCGCTTCGATCGCGCTGGCCAGAAGCGATATGCCCTAGCGGCGGAGGCAATCGTGGCCTAGTTTGCGTCGATGGCCGGGCCGCAAACCGATTCCCTGACACTGGACGAGATGCGCGACCATCTGGTGCCCGTGATCCCGGTCCACGCCGCGTTCGATGGCTGGGGCGACGACGCTTTGCGCCGCGCATCGAAACAGCTTGGCATCGATCCTTCGCACGCCGCGCTTGCGTTCCCGGATGGTGCGACCGGTATGATCGACGCGTGGTTCCGTCATATCGACATGGAAATGGCTGGTGCTTTTTCCACCAGAGACCTTGACGCGATGCCGGTTCACAAGCGCATCCGCGCGGCCATCGTCAAGCGCATAGAACTGGTGCGCCCGCACAAGGAGGCGCTGCGCAGGGCGAGGGCGGTCTTGGCGCTACCGCAAAATATGCCGCTCGCCGCGAAGCTGTCCTGGCGCTCTTCGGACGTGATGTGGCGGCTCGCGGGCGATACCGCGACCGATTATAATCATTATACGAAGCGCATGATCCTCTCCGGCGTCTATGGCTCGACGATCATGGCCTGGCTGGAGGACGAGAGCGACGACCAGGCCGAAACCTGGGCGTTTCTCGACCGCCGTCTCGGCAATGTCGCCGATCTCGAAAAATTGAAATCGAAACTGCGCGGCAATCCGGACCAGAGGTTCAGCGTGACGCGTTTTCTGGGGCGGTTGCGCTATCCGGGGCGCTAAATACGGCACTGGCTTTTCCTTCACGATATTGATAATCACTCGCAGAATCATATGCGCGAGTATGCTGCCCATGTCTCTCGACGACCTTCCCCTTCGCCAGTCGGCGCTGATCGCGGCCATAAACTGGTCGATGCTGCCCGCCACTGATGCCAAACGCCTGCGCGAGCTCGGTTTCGACGAGGGGGTTGCGATTGAGTCGCTCCACCGCGCGCCGTTCGGACGCGATCCTATTGCTTGCCGCGTCGGGCGGATGACGGTCGCGATTCGCCGCGCTCATGCCGCCGCCATCACTGTTGAAGCGGAAACCGCGTGACGACAATTCCGCTGGTGGCGCTGGTCGGTAATCCGAATGCCGGCAAGAGCGCATTGTTCAACGCGCTGACCGGCGCGCGGCAGAAAGTCGGCAATTATCCGGGCGTGACGGTGGAGCGCCATGCCGGACGGCTGTCGCTTCCCGATGGCAGGCCGGTGGAACTGATCGATCTGCCGGGTGCCTACAGTCTCGACCCGTCCAGCCCGGACGAACAGGTCACGCGCGACGTCGTGATCGGCAAGCAGCTGGGCGAGCGGCTGCCCGACGCGCTGGTGATCGTTATCGACGCGGCGAATCTCGAAAACCATCTGCGGTTTACGTTGCAGCTTGCGGCGCTGGGCCTGCCGGTTGTTGTCGCGCTCAACATGATGGATCTTGCCAAGCGCGACGGACTGGAAATCGATCCGGAAGCGCTGTCGCGCGAACTCGGTGTCCCGGTGATCGGGACGGTGGCGGTGCGCAAGCGCGGGATCGAGGCACTGAAAGAGGCGCTGGGTATGGCGGTCACCGGCGGCAATATGCGCAAGGTGGGGGCGGGCCGCGGCGATGGCGATAATTTCGATACGCTGCTCGATACGAAGCGGGCGCGCGATATCGCACGCCATGCTATTGTCAGCGAAACTGCGGGGAGGCGCTGGAGCCAGCGCGTGGATGCGGTGGCGCTGCATCCGGTGTTCGGTCCGATCCTGCTGGCGGCCCTGCTGTTCGTGATTTTTCAGGCGGTATTCGCCTGGTCCGAAGCGCCGATCGGGCTGATCGAAGGGTTGCAGGAAACACTGACGGGGGCCGCAGCGGCGATCCTGCCGGAAGGCTTTATCCGGTCCTTTGTAATCGATGGCGTGCTTAATGGCGTCGGTTCGGTTGTGGTTTTTCTGCCGCAGATCGTCATCCTGTTTTTCTTCATTTTGATGCTCGAAGCGACCGGCTACATGACCCGCGCCGCTTTCCTTATGGACCGGCTTATGGTGCGGTTCGGGCTTTCGGGATCCTCGTTCATCCCGCTGCTGTCCTCTTTCGCCTGCGCCATTCCGGGTATCATGGCGACGCGCACGATTGCCGATCCGAAAGACCGGCTGACGACGATCCTGATCGCGCCGCTGATGACCTGTTCGGCGCGGCTGCCGGTCTATGCTATCATCATCGCCGCTTTCATTCCCAATGACAGTGTCGGGCCGGGCATCGGGTTGCAGGGCCTGGTGCTGTTCGGTCTCTATATCGCCGGAATCCTTGGCGCGATGATCGCCGCCTTTGCCTTGCGACGAACACTCACCAGCGGCGGTGCGGCGAGCTTCATCATGGAGATGCCGAAATACCAGATGCCGGCGCTGCGCGACATGGCGCTCGGCCTGTGGCAGCGCGCCTGGATATTTCTAAGGCGCGCCGGCACGATCATTTTCGCCGCCACCATCGTGCTGTGGGCGCTGTTGTCTTTCCCACAGGCACCGGAGGGCAGCGGCGTCTCGCAGAGCGAATACTCCATCGCCGGGCGCATCGCGCACACGATCCATCCGGTTGTCGCGCCGATCGGTTTCAACGAGGAGATTACGCTGGCGCTGATTCCGGCAATGGCCGCGCGCGAGGTCGCGGTCTCCGCGCTCGCCACGACCTATTCCATCGACGAATCGGACGAAACGCGCACCGAACAGTCGCTGACCGAGCGGCTGCAAAGCGCCTGGACCCTGCCGACCGCGCTCGCCTTCCTCGCCTGGTTCGTATTCGCGCCGCAATGTCTGTCGACGATCGCGGTGACGAAGCGCGAGACAAATGGCTGGCGATGGCCGTTATTCATGCTCGGCTATCTTTTCGCGCTGGCATATATCGCGGCGGGAATTACCTATTGGACAGCGAACGCGCTTGGGCTGTAATCCGTCCGGCGAATCAACGGAGAAAGAATCATGGCGGGTAGCGTCAACAAGGTAATTCTGATCGGCAATCTTGGTGTCGATCCGGAAGTGAGATCGTTCCAGAATGGCGGACGTGTCTGCAATCTGAGCGTTGCGACCAGCGAAAACTGGAAAGACAAGCAGACCGGCGACCGGCGGGAACGCACCGAATGGCACAAGGTGGCCGTCTATCAGGACGGCGCGGTGGGGTACGCCGAACAATATCTGCGCAAAGGCAGCAAGGTCTATGTCGAAGGCCAGCTAGAAACCCGCAAATGGCAGGACCAGTCGGGCAATGATCGCTACACGACCGAAGTCACGGTCCGCCCCTTTAGCGGCAATCTGACCGGCCTCGATTCGCGCGGCGGCGGCGAAGGCGGTGGCTCCGGCGGAAACTGGGGCGGCGGCGCAGCGGCGGGCGGAGCCGCGAGCGGGAACGATTATGGCGGTGGTCAGTCCTCGGGCTCCGGCCCCGGCGGCGGCGCGTTCGATGACGATCTCGACGACGATGTGCCGTTTTAGGCGGTAGCCGAAGCCTCGCGCTCGTCCTGCTGGCGCGCCCACATTTCCGCATAAAGACCGTCGCGCCGCAGCAGTGTCGCATGGCTTCCGCGCTCGGCGATCCTGCCCTTGTCGAGCACGACGATCTCGTCGGCATCGACAATCGTCGACAGCCGGTGGGCGATGACGATGGTCGTGCGGCCCCGTCCCGCCCGGTCGAGCGTCGCCTGGATATCGGCCTCGGTGCGGCTGTCGAGCGCGCTGGTGGCCTCGTCGAGAATGAGGATTGGCGGGTCTTTCAATAGTGCACGGGCCACGGCGACGCGCTGCTTCTCGCCGCCCGACAGTTTCAGGCCGCGCTCGCCGACGCGGGTTTCATAGCCCTCCGGCAGGCTCATCACGAAATCATGGATCGCCGCGCCTTTGGCCGCACTTTCGATGTCCGCATCGCTCGCGTCTTCCCGGCCATAGGCGATATTGTATCCGATTGTGTCGTTGAACAACACCGTATCCTGGGGCACGATGCCGATGGCCCCGCGCAGGGTATGCTGGGACACTTTAGCGATATCCTGCCCGTCGATACAGATACGCCCGCTGGTGGTTTCGTAGAAGCGGAACAGCAGGCGGGCGATGGTCGATTTGCCCGCGCCGGACGGGCCGACAATGGCGAGTTTGCTGCCGGGCGGGACGGTCAGATCGATGCCCTTCAAAATCATGCGGTCGCCGTCATAGCCGAAATGGACATTTTCGAAACGGATCGCTCCGTCGCTCACGCGCAGCGCGTCGGCATCTTCGGCATCGATAATTTCGGCTGGCGTATCTATCAGATCGAACATCGCCTCCATATCGATCAGGCCCTGTTGTATGGTGCGATAGACGGTCCCGAGAAAATCGAGCGGGCGGAAAAGCTGCATCAGCAGCGCATTGACCAGCACCACATCGCCGGTCGTGAACAGCCCCTGATCCCAGCCCCAGACGGTATAGCCCATCGCCCCTGCCATCATCAGATTGGTAAGCAGCGACTGACCGACATTCAGGAAAGCGAGACTGTTCTCGCTGCGCACGGCGGCATTGGCCCAGCTGTTGATCGAGCGGCTGAAGCGTTCGGCCTCGCGTGCTTCGGCATTAAAATATTTGACCGTCTCGAAATTCAGCAGCGAATCGACGGCGTGGCTATAGGCAGTGGTGTCGAGATCGACCATGTCGCGGCGCAGCTGGGTGCGCCAGCGGGTGACGATCCGGGTGAAACCGATATAGATGGCGATCACCGCCAGCGTCGCCGCGACGAGGCCCGCACCGAACTTGAAATAGAATATCGCGCAGACGGCGATCAGCTCGATGGCGGTCGGCGCGATATTGAACAGCAGGAAATACAGCATCGTGTCGATGCTCTTGGTGCCGCGTTCGATGATCTTGGTGACGCCGCCGGTCTTGCGATTGAGGTGAAAGCGCAAGGACAGGACATGGAGGTGCGCGAAGACATTTTCGGTCAGCTGCCGCGCGGCGGTCTGACCGACTTTCTCGAAGACGATATTGCGCAGATTATCGAACACCACGCCGCCAAAACGCGCGCCCGCATAGGCCACGACCATCGCGATGGCGAGCATCACCGCCGGATCGTTCTCGCCATCCATGCTGTCGATCACCGCCTTGTAGGCGAACGGCATCAGCAAAATCACGGCTTTTGCGCACAGCACCAGAAAAAATGCGCCGACGACGCGAATTTTCAGCGCCGGATCGTCCGCAGGCCACAGAAAGGGTAGAAAACGGCGAAATATCGCAAATCCCGGCTCGCGCCGTTTTGCATCAGAGGGATAATCGGGTGGCATTCATCGCCCTAGATAGGCGCTTCGCCGAAAACAGCCAGCCTGCGACCCGGCGCACAGCGGAACCGGCCGGACAGTCTATCCCTTGTCTCATTGGGAAGGATGGGTCCAGGATATTTCATATTGGCAATTATGGGCTGCGGCGATGGCGCGACCATGTGCGAGCAGATCGCGCTGCGGGAAACAGCTTTCCGTAGCGAAGCGGAATGCATGGCGGAAACGGAAAGTGCGCTGGACGACGCAATGAACCAGCCTTATCCGCTGCTGCTGGCCGACTGCCGTCACGTCCGCCAGCAGACGGTGGAGAGCGAGCGCCAAAGAGACGCGCGCCGCGCCCCCTAAGGCATGTCCAGCACATAAGGTTGCAGCGATTGCGGCCAGACGCGTCTTCACCACACGCCCGGTCATCGACACCGGACATCGCCATATCCGATATCGCAGGACAGCAGGCCGCGATGTAAAGAACAACCGGAGGAAAAGGCTGATTTCAGCACAATAGCGCTAAAATGTTCCAGCAACGGTGAAGGAGAAGATCGGGCCGAATGTCCGGTTGCGGCGTTCTATGAAATCCACCGGCCCGTCCCTGCGATCGACAAAAACGGTGCGGGTGAAATTCTCATCGACATCGAGCAAATTATATATGCCACCGCGCACCCGGAGGCCGAAAACGTCCTTGTGCTCGATATAGACCCCCAGAAATCCGGGGCGTGCGATGAAATCGGAAATCTGGTCGAGGCGAAACCCGGCAGACTCGCGAAAATCGTCATATTGCACGGCCCAGGCCCAGTTGGTGCCGGGGACATCGTGCCGCAGTTCCACGTCGGACGCGCGTTGAAGGTCGTCGGAAATCTGGCGGCTTTCGCCGGTCAGCGGATCGCGCACGCTGCTGCGTTGCAGGGTCAGTTCGATATTCAGCCGTGCGCCGCGCCAGCCGATGCTATCGAAATTGAAGGTGCTGTTCCACTCGATTCCATAGCGCCTTGCGCTGTCGATGTTGCCGGGCGCTTCCGCTATCGGGCCGAGCGGAATCTGGTCAACGACGTCGCTGATCGCCTCGTAAAAGGCCCGCGCCGTGATCGAGCCGAAAGAGCCGAGGGTTTTGGTGGCCTCGACCTCGAAATTCCAGGACTGCGGCGGCACGAGGTTCGGATTGCCGGCATTCTGATTGTTATTGCTCAGTTCCGTCGACGCCACGAAATCGAAAAAATTGAGCTGACCGACCTCCCGCTCGGCACGCGCGCGGATATCCAGCGTATCGCTCGCCTCCCAGGCGAGCGACAGAAACCCCTTTGGCCGATAGAAAGTTCGGGTGAGACCGGCAGGGCCGCTCTGGCTGATTGTCGAATATTCGCCGCCAAGCGAGGCCTGGAGAGTGAGGTCGCTTGCCAGCGGACGGCCATAGGTCACGTTGATCTCGGCGCGCTCTTCCTCGACGCTCGAATTGGAATTCGGTAGCGGAACGGGCCGGAAATCGCCGGACGGGTCCAGCGTTGCGAGTTGCGATTCCACATCAAGCGTGTTGAGCGCACCCTCCAGGGCGACCTGCCAGTCGCCGCTCATATCCCAGCTATATTCGCCGCGCGCGATCCATTCGCCCTCATCCACCGTGCGATCGAACCGGTCTCCTGCGGTGGGGCTGCCATCGGAAAATTCGGTGGTTACGAGCGTGGCAAACGGGCTGCGTTCGAAATTGCGAAGGCCGATGAGTTTCAAACGGCCCGGTCCCAGAGCGAATTCGAAATCGCCCCCCGCCTCGAAGTTCCATTCATCTTCGCTGTCGCGAAAACGCCGGAAACGATCCGGTTGGCCAAAACCGGATCGTTCGGAATCTTCGCGACCGCGGAAATAGAAACGCTGATAAGAGAGATTGAGGTTCCCTACCGAACTGCCCGGTCCATCATATCGGAATGTGCCGGAAACCTGAGGACTATCGCCGGAAAAACGTCCTTCTTCCTGACGCGTATCCAGCAACGTGCCATCGGCGGTAACGACCAATTCCGGGCCTGCAGCACCGCCACGGAACGAATTATCGTTGTTCGACAGACCGAGCGTATATTCGAATGCGCCCTGCGTGCCGCTGACGGAGATTTCGCCGGTATAGAGACGCGGGTTGGTGATCCGGGTCCGAAATTGCGGGTTCCAGGAAAAGGTGCCGCTGAGGCCGCCGGTTTCGGCCACCACATTAACGACCTGGCCGGAAAGCCCCGGAATATCGAGCGTTGCGCCATCGCGCAGTTCAATGCGTGTAACGTTGCTGGCAGCGATACGGCCAAGAGCGGTTACGGCATCGTTCGACTTTCCGGAAACGCGTTCGCCATTGATGAGGACATTGTCGCTGGCCTGCCCAAGCCCGCGCTGGCTATCGCCGGTCTGGATCGAAAAGCCCGGAACCCGGCGCACCATGTCCAGCGCGGTCGTGGGAGAGAAGCGCTCGAAATCGGAAGGTGCGAAATCGCGGCCCGATATCGCCTCGGACGATGCCGTTGTCCCGCTATTTGCCTCTGCCGGAGCCGTCGTTTCCTGCGCCAGCGCTTGGGCGGGCAAGGCCAATGCAGAGCCGGAGGCCAGCCATAATAATCGTCGCGTCAAATCAAGACCCCCTGGCGTCTGTCTGAGGAGGCCCTTCTGGCAATAAGAGGTTGGCGTCTACCCCTTGCGGTGCCGTTTACGACAGAACGCAGTTTGTCTTCGACAAATGTCGTAAATAAACCGTCCGGCTGCTTAAGCTGCGATATCCTCCGGCATGACCGTGTCGCTATCGACCATGGGAAGCGCCCACTCGATCTGGTCGCGCATGATCTGTTCCAGGTCCATCAGACCGGCGCGATGGGCCGCCGCGCGCTTTTCCAGCAGCCGCAGCAATACCGTCTCACGGCTGGCTGGCCGGCCGCGATGCTTGCGGCCATTGGCGACCGCCCGTGACAGTCGAAAAGAGAGATCGGTTTTCATGGCGCTGCAAGCCTTCATTGAGCCGTGTCGTATCGGCGGGTGACTGGATAACGGTATTTCAGCGCGTTAGTTCTTAAAAATATCAATTAACAATAATTTAAGGGTGGTATTATCGAGGGCATCGGATGCGCACGGATGTGCTGCCCTCGGGTCCGGCGACCGTCAGCCGGTCGCCATCCTCATTCAACTCATAGGCAAGCGTTTCTTCCCAGTTCTCGCCTTCGCCTGAAAATGCGTGGGTAACCGTCAGGCTGCGCGGGCCCGTGCGCTGGATTGTCGTGGGCTTGGCGCTGCTTTCGTAAAATTCGACGAGGGAGGGTTCGATACGCAACTGCATTTCGCTGGCATCGCTGTCACAGTCCTGCTCGGCGAAATCCCATTTGCCCACATATTCCTCCGGCATTGCTTCCAGTGTTTCGGATGCGGCTGTTTCGGAGGCAGGCGATTCAGCTTGTCCCTCTTCCTCTCCGGTGCGCCCGTTATCCTGCTCCCCCGAACAGGCTGCTAGCATTGAGACGGCGCAGGCTGCTGCAATCGGTAGAAAAGGTCTGGATGGCATGGTAAATTCCCCTTCACTTGCTGAGCCGCGCGATGAGGGCCTCGGCGGCGGCCGGGGCGCGGATCTTCGCGCCATTGATGAAGAACATATAGACCGCGCGGTTGCGGGCAAGCCCGGATGAAGAAGCGACGGGGGCCGGCTCTGTCGGTTGCTTGTCGTCGTGCCAGTCCTGCGCGGTGCTGGCCCAGTCATCCAGTTCGCCGTCAGGGTATCCGGTGGCGACGTCTTCCCGGGCACAGAGGAGGCGCGCATAGGAAAAATCCGCGGTTTGATCGGAGATTTGCGGGTATTTTTCGCTGTGGGCACAGATAATCGCCGTATTATGTTTGCGGGCCAGCGCGACGAATTCGGGGCAGCAGAAACTTTCATGCCGCACTTCGAGGGCGTGGCGCAGCCTTATGCCGTCCCACTTTGTCGGCAGCATGGCGAGAAAGGCCGCGAACTCGTCTTCATCGAATTTCTTGGTTGGCATGAACTGCCAGAAAAGCGGCCCGAGCTTGTCGCCGAGTTCGACCAGGCCCTGCCCGCAAAACTTCTCGATGCTTTCGCCCGTTTCGCGCAGATCCTTGCGATTGGTGCAATAGCGGGACGCCTTGACGGTAAAGCGAAAATCCTCGGGAGTCGCATCCCGCCATGTGGCGAAACTCTCCGGCTTTTGCAGCCGGTAATAGGTGCCATTGATCTCGATCGCACCCAGTCGGCTGGCAGCATGGCTCAGTTCGTCGGCCTGACGTAGCCCCGCCGGATAGAATGTGCCGCGCCATGGTTTGAAGGTCCATCCGCCAATACCGACGCGAATTTCTGTGGCTCCGCTCATTGCGGCCTCTCATTTTTCCAGAACATGTCTGCTATTGCCGCATCTGCCAGCGTTCGGAAAGAGGGTCGCTCGGGCATCGCCGATTGGACTTTTCCCATGACTCTCCCTAAGATGCTATGAGAGAAGCAAAACATGCAAGCGACAGCGACCAAAACCGACAAGCTCTGGCGGCGCGCCCGATGGGGCGATGACGCGGCGGTCGATCTCTTCTTGCAGATACATATCCAGGATATCGAAAACCGGCTATCGGATGCCAATCGCTGGCGCCGGACGGGGGAGGCGTATGTGCTTCGAACACGGGATGCGGAGCAGACTGCCGACAGATTGTGGCGCGCCGAAGAAATGCAACTCGTTTCCACCGCGCAGCACCGCCCGGGCTCCGGCCATATCGCCGCCGTTTTGAGCGCCGTGATCGGTGGTTTGCTGCTCGCCCATGCGTTGCTTCCGCTGGCGAGCGGTTAGCCGGATCAATCCTTGCTTGACGATAGCCCCTGGTTGCGAAACAAGGCTTGCCAAAAAGGGGCCGCTGTGAACGGGGTATCTGCCATTGAGCGCACGGAAATCTTGC
>JBGTHW010000211.1:0-6559 GCA_041746035.1 Parasphingopyxis sp. | reverse complement strand
AAACCTTGTCACCGTATTTCTTGCGCGCGTCTTTTTCGCTCATCCCGACATGGCCAAGCTCCGGGTCGCTATAGGTGACCCAGGGCAATGCCTTGTAATCCGCCTTGCTTGGTAATCCGAGTGCGACCTGCAACACCACCAGCGAACCTTCATAGCCCGAGGCATGGGTAAAGCGCGGGCCGACGCGGCAATCGCCGATGGCGTAGATTTTCTTGTTGGAGCTGCGGCGCTTTTTGTCGACCGGAATGCCTTTTTTGTCCCATTCGACCCCTGCCTTATCGAGTCCCATGCCGCTGAAATCGCACGTCCGCCCAATGGCAACAAGAAGATGGCTGGCCTCGATAGTCTTGCCATCATCGGTTTCGATTGTGACGCCGCTATCGCTCGCCGAGACTTTTGTCGCTTCGACACCCTCTCGCATATCGACGCCTTCGTGTTCATACACGGATTTTACAACCGCCACGGCTTCCGGATCGTCTTTGCCGAAGACCTTGGTGCGTTCGATGACAGTGACTTTGCTGCCAAGACGACAGAAGGATTGCGCCATTTCCATACCAATTGGACCGCCACCTATAATTGCAAGATGGTCGGGGCGTTTGGTGAGATCGAAAAGGCTCTCATTTGTCAGATACGGAACGGTATCCAGTCCATTGATGGGTGGAATGACAGGCTGCGAACCGAGCGCAAGACAGATGCGCGGTGCTTTGAGTGTCTGCCCATTGACTTCGACAGTCAGGCCATCCGTCAGCTTCGCCTCGCCCCGAATGACCTCGACACCGAATTCCTCCTCGAACCGTTCCTGAGAATCATCGACGGCGATCCTTGCGATGGCGGCATGGACATGATCGTGCACCGCCTGAAAATCGATCTCGGGTTCGACACTGGCGACGCCATATTTCGCCGCCTCGCGCATCGCCTGCGCACGCTTTGCCGCCGTGATCAGCGCTTTGCTGGGCACGCAGCCGGTATTCAGGCAGTCGCCGCCCATCGGGCCTTTCTCGATCAGCACCACTTTCAGGCCCAGCTGCGCGCATCCGCCCGCAGCCGTCAGCCCGGCCGAGCCGGCACCGATCACGATCAGGTCATGTGTGCGTTTCATTATCTCCGCGCCCCGTGGTTGGTACCCGGCTGTTCGGGCGAGCCGCCTTGCCGGTTACATTTCGCATCCAGCCCGTGTAACCGCCTGTGGCGGCGAGTCGAACCCCGATCGACCGGACCAAGCGGGAAAAACCACAGATGAATCTCGAAAACAGCGGCACCTGTTTCGGTCTGCTGCCGATTTGACCACCTATCTTGTCACGGGTGCCGCCGGTCTGCTCGGCGCGGAGATTGCGGCTGCACTGGCTGATCGCGGCGCGGCCGTTATCGGACTGGTGCGCAAGAACCGGACGCTGTTGCGTGGCGACCGTAAAGCAGTTGAAACTAGCGACTGGCAAGGCAGCCGTCCTGGCCCGGGCGAGATTGCCCTTGTTCAAGGCGATGTCCGAGACTCTCGCCTGGGCCTGTCGGACGAAGATTTTGCAAAGCTGGCGCGTCAGGTCGATTGCATCGTCCATTGCGCGGCCATCGTGCAATTCGATGCCGCGCCCGGCGAATATCGGGCCGTGAATATCATAGGGACGCGCCATCTGCTCGATTTTGCCGAACGTGCGTCGGCGCGGGGTTTTGTCCATGTCAGCACGGCTTACGTCTGCGGTGAATCCGATGGTCCTGTCGCCGAGGACGCCGGGGACAGCCCCTATTGTTTCGCCAATGATTATGAAGCGAGCAAGTTCGCCGCCGAAAGACTGGTTCGGAAGGCGATGGCGCAGGGACTGTCCGCCGCCATCGCCAGACCCAGCATTGTCGTGGGGCGCGAGACGGATGGTGCCATCGCCGGATTCGATACCATCTATATGGCGTTCAAACTGCTGTCCGAAGGCCGCATTCGCACCATTCCTGCGCGCCCCGATGCGTCCCTGAATTTCGTTCCGCTCGATCACGCCGTCAATGGAATCGTAATCATCGCCGAACGGATCGATGAGGCTCGCGGAAAGGCCTTTCACCTGGTCGCCAGCGATCCGATGCCCGTTCCGGCGTTCTTTTCGCTGATCGGAGACTATCCACAATTCGCCCATCCCGAACTGGTCACGCCCGCAAGTTTCGATGCCGGAGAATTGTCGCCGCTCGAGCGCCGGTTCCACCGCAGGGTCGCCAGTCTTTACACCAGCTATTTTCAGCGCAACCCTCTGTTTTGCGAGAAAAACACTACAGCCTTACTCGGTCACGGCGGTCCCGCGGCGGATAGCGCCCTGCTAAAGCGGCAGATCGATTTCAGTATCCGTGCGGGTTTTCTGAAGGCCGAATCGCTTCACGCCTGATTCGTCTCCGATCGTGCGACTGTCGCATATCAGGACAAGCCTCGCGCCCGCCGCAGCATGATGATGAAGCGCGATGGTTAATCTTCACAAGATATTGCACGGATTTCGCAACTTAACCCTTTTTTCACCGTCGGCACCCTTTTCACCGGCCTCGCATTCGGTCATAAAAGCATCAACGCAATCCTGTTTCCACAACCGCTTCTCAAAGGGCCTGTTCACCGGTGAGTGCACCATTTCGTTTCCCCAGATTTTTTGTCACGGCACCAAGTCCGTGCCCCTATCTGCCCGGGAAAACCGAACGCAAGGTGTTTACCGAACTGCGCGGGCAGCACGCCAGAGAGTTGAACGAGGCGCTCGGGCGAATCGGTTTCCGTCGCAGCCAGTCGGTTGCCTACCGGCCAAGTTGTGTCGATTGCCAGGCCTGCATTTCCGTTCGCGTCATCGCCACCGAGTTCAAACCGAGCACGACCCAGCGCCGGATGCTGCGCAAGCACCGGAATCTCGAAGTCAGTGCCTGCGAGCCCTGGACGACCGAAGAACAGTTCGATCTCCTGCGCCGTTATCTCGCCACCCGTCATCCCGGCGGTGGCATGACGGGGATGGACGAGATGGATTTCGCCGACATGGTCGAGCAGACGCCGGTCGAATCCTATCTCGTCGAATATCGCGAGCCAGGCGACAATGGCAAACCCGGCAAGCTTGTCGGAGCCTGTTTGACAGACCGCCAGTCCGACGGGCTTTCCATGATCTACAGCTTTTTCGATGCAGGCCATGAAAAGCGCAAGGGTCTCGGCAATTACATCATTCTGGATCACATTGTCCGGTCGGCGAAAGCCGGATTACCTTACGTCTATCTTGGCTACTGGGTCGCTGGCGCTCCCCGGATGCAGTATAAAATGCATTATCAGCCTCTGGAAAAGCTGACGCCGCATGGCTGGGTAAAATTCGATCCGGTAGGAGTGCAGACAGAGCGGAAAGCCTTCGCCAAGGCCTGATAGCGGGTGCTATTCGCAGAGTTCCTGCATGAAGGGCGGCATCGGTATCGTGGCACGGGCCTGTGCCAGCGCCAGCGCCCATTTCGATGATAGCATATCGAAATACTCGTCATGTTCCTCAATTCTGAGACTCGCGTTCGGTTTGCTCTCGTCTGCTGGCAGAACAATTATATCCAGCGGCCTTCCGACACTCAAATTGGAACGCATCGTCGAATCGAACGATACCAGTCCCGTTTTCACCGCATCGTCGAGCGGCGTGTCATATTCGAGTGCGCGATCGAGAATGGGCTTGCCATATTTCGTTTCGCCGATCTGCATGAAAGGCCGGTCCGGCTGGCAACTGATAAAATTGCCTTCCTTGTAGATATGGAAAAGCCGGAGCGGACGGCCCTTGAAGCGCCCGCCCAGCAACATCGAGCCGGAGAAGCTATATTGCGAGTCCTCACCGGCATTTTCGGAAATTTCCTCGCGGGAATGTTGCAGGGCCTCGCCGACCAGCCCCGCGACACGGTGCATATTCTTCATGTCGCGGAGAAAGCGCGGACCCGCACTGTCGTCGGTTTCTTCCAGTCCTTCGTCCAGCCGCGCGAAGGTCGATTGTGTGACAGAGAGGTTGCCGGCCGTGCAGGCAAAGAGCGTCCGTTCATCGCTGTCTTCAAGGACATGGAGTTTCTTGTAATAGGATATATTGTCGACACCCGCATTCGTTCGGGTGTCGGCAATCATCACCAGACCGTCCTTGAGCAGCATTCCCAGACAATATGTCATGCGTTTTATGGTAGTCCGTTGCGAATTGTTCGATTGAGTAGCGAGGCGGGGCGGTGCGGAAAAGATGTTTCGCCGCTAAATATGTGGACGCCGCTTTCCCGTCCCGGCCCTCAGTTCTGTTTCTGGCTCTGCGACTGGGTGACGCGAACATCGACGGTCAGGCTCTCCTCGCCGCCGCCCAGCCGCCGACCGGCAATCGGCGCCGCGTCCCGGTAATCCAGGCCGCAGGCGATCCGCACATAGGCATCGTCGGGTCCGATGCCGTTGGCCGGATCGAAACCCACCCAGCCGATGCCGGGAAGATGCGCTTCCGCCCAGGCATGGCTTGCAGCCTGTTCCTCGGCCCCGTCGCTGCGATAGAGATGCCCGGAAATATAGCGGGCCGGTATGCCCATCGCGCGCGCGGCGGCGCAGAATATATGGGCGTGATCCTGGCAAACGCCTTTGTTGGCGGCGAAGGCTGCGGCGGCGCTGCGCTCG
Organism: Parasphingopyxis sp.; assembly: GCA_041746035.1. Classification (GTDB taxonomy): domain Bacteria; phylum Pseudomonadota; class Alphaproteobacteria; order Sphingomonadales; family Sphingomonadaceae; genus Parasphingopyxis. The sequence goes on along the minus strand of JBGTHW010000211.1, from coordinate 1,956 downwards.
ACCTCGTCGAGTGTCGGCTCGAACCGGATCTCATTGAGCAGGCGAGACATGAGCAGGTGCATACGCGCCAGCGGCTCTGCCTCCGCCGCGGCGATATCTCCGGCAAATTTGCGGATCGCCTCATCGGCTCCGCTGAGATCGGTTGCCCGCATGAAGGCTTCCGGTGGCAGGGTTTCGGGCGCATCCTCGATCACGCCCGAGCGATCGTCGGTGAGGACTTTTCCTTCGACCGTGATATCGATATTTTCGACCGGCCCGTCGATATAGAGCATCGTCGTGATATTGCCGAACCCGTCGCGGCCTGTCCGCAAACGCGCATCGCAATCGACATCGACATGCCAGTCGACGACATGCTGGGCCGCGAAATCGGCGGGCGTCATGCGTAGCAACTGCACGAGACGGCGCTGCGGCTCGCTGTAGCTATAGCGGGTGGAATGTTCGACCTGGAGGCGCATCAGTCGAAGCGGAACTGGCGGGTGATGGCTTGGCTCAAAAGTCTGTTTTCCTTGATAAACGACTGAAGGTATTCATGGAGTCCGCTGCGGATGATTTGGTCTATGCCGGTTTTGGCAATGCGTTTCTGCCGTAATCTTGCCATGCGATCGGCTTCGCCCTGAAACCCTGTTTTTACCCGCATCTCGTCCAGCAATTCGACAACATCGTCGACCGACGCAGCTATCGAACGTGGGAACTCCCGGCGCAGTGTCAACATTTCGACGACGCGGGATGCCGAAAGCCCTTCGCGGTAGAGCCAGCGAAAAGCGGTGTTCGCCGAGACCGTCTGGAGGATAGTACCCCACTGATCGCGATCCACGATGCCACCGACTTCCTCGCCCTCGGGCAGGATCAGATGATATTTGACGTCGATCAGCCGCGCTATGCCATCGGCGCGTTCGATGTTCGCGCCGAGCCGGAGAAACCAGTAGCTTTCCTGACGCAGCATCCGGTGCAGGGCCCCTTCGAACCCGCGGATTTCGGCTTTCAGTTCCTCGACCAGATTGACCGTCGCCTGCGCGCCGCCGACCGCCGAGCGATCCGACAGGAGCAGCCACGCCCGGTTTATTGCTTCCCAGCCTTCGCGGGTCAGCGCGGTGCGCACCGCCCGGGCATTCATGCGGGCATTGTAAAGGCAATTGCGGATCGAATCGGAATTGTTGTCGGACAGTGCCAGATAATTCGCGACATTGCTCGGATTGATTGTCTCGCCGGTCGCTTCGAAGTCCCGACCTGCCGAGGTCACGGTCAGCGCGCTTTCCCATGCGCCTTCGCCCGCCGGTCGCGGAGACAGCGCGTCCAGCCGCACTGTTGCCTCCACAAGACGCGCGGTGAATTCGGCGCGCTCCATATAGCGACCGATCCAGTAAAGATAGGAAGCAGTCCGTGCGAGCATCAGCTGGATTGCCCCTGGCTCTGGGCTTGGCCGGACTGGCTTTGCGATTGCTTCTGGTTTTTGCTTTCGGGGCGCAGCACAAGGCTGTCCTTGGTGCCGCCGCCCTGACTGGAATTGACGACCAGCGATCCTTCGCGCAGCGCCACGCGCGTCAGCCCGCCGGGCACCGTATGAACGCCATTTGCGCCGCTGAGCACGAAAGGCCGGAAATCGACATGCCGCCCCTTGACGCTCTTGTCGGTGAGGGTCGGCACAGTGGAAAGTTCGAGCGTGGGTTGCGCGATATAGCCGCCCGGATTGGCCTTGAGCGCGGTGCGGAATTGCTCGATTTCTTCGCTCGTCGCCGCAGGGCCGACCAGCATCCCGTATCCGCCCGAACCATCGACCTTTTTGACGACCAGTTCAACGAGATGCTCCAGCGTATATTGCAACGCATCCTTTTCGCGGCAGCGCCAGGTTTCTACATTCGGCAGTTTCGCGTCTTCGCCGGAATAGTATTTCACGATCTCGGGCATATAGCTGTAGATCGCCTTGTCATCGGCGATGCCGCCACCGGGGGCATTTAT
>JBGTHW010000210.1:0-7590 GCA_041746035.1 Parasphingopyxis sp. | reverse complement strand
CGCCCCTTCCCCGCCTCGACGATGGCTGCTGGCGCGGCGAGAATTACGACACGCGCCGCTGCTAGCCTTGCCAAAGCCGCCGGGGCCTTGCATCCGGCCCCGATGACCGCCCGCGACCATTATGTGCTCGATGCGCGCTATTTGCTTGTGCCGGGCAGCGGCGTCGGCAAGCTCAACCATCTCGAAGCGTTCCTGCCGGAAATCGGGACAATCGTCCGGAGAAGCAGGCCGGACAGCCAGACCGATGCCATCGCCGGCTGGGGCTACAAGCCGACCGCGCGCCGGGCGCGGACCCTCGCCGCGAACAGGGGCCTGCCCTATATCGCGCTCGAGGACGGCTTCCTGCGATCCATCGGACTGGGCGAAGCCGGAGCGCCTCCCCTCAGCTTGATCGCCGACGATCTCGGCATCTATTACAACGCCCAGGCCCCGTCGCGGATCGAGGCATTGCTTGAAAAAGGCGGCTGGCAGACGCCGGACCTGCTCGCGCGCGCCGATGCGGCAATGGTTAAAATTGCCGGGACCGGCCTTGGCAAAACCAACAGCGCCCCGCCGCTCGACCCGGACGCCCTTCCCGCTTCCGGCAAACGCCGCATCCTTGTCGTCGATCAGACGCTGGGCGATGCAGCCATCGAGTTCGGCCTCGCCAATCCCGACAGTTTTCGCACGATGATCGAAGCCGCACGGCGCGACGAGCCGGATGCGGAAATTATCGTCCGCCGTCACCCTGCCGTCGCGGCCGGCCTCAAACAGGGCTGCATTCCGGCGGACATGCTGGCCGGCGTCACCCTGCTCGACACCGACGCCCGCGCCGCCGATATCGTCGCGCACGTCGATGCCGTCTATTGCGTGACCAGCCTGATGGGGTTCGAAGCGCTGATGCAGGGAACACCCGTGCGCTGTTTCGGCATGCCCTTCTACGCCGGCTGGGGTGCGACTCAGGACGAGCAGATCTGCGAACGCCGCACCGCCAGACGCAGCGTTACAGAAATCTTCGCCGCCGCTTATCTGCTTTACACGCGCTATATCGATCCGATCACCGGCGAGCCGACGACGCTGGAGGCGACCATCGACCGACTGCTGCACTGGCGCGCGATAGCCGACCGTCATGCAGGGCATTTCGCTGCCTTCGGCTTCACCCCCTGGAAGCGCGCCGCCGTCCGCAACATGGTCGCCAGTCCGCGCGGCGATGTCCGTTTCCACGGCTCGGTCGGTGGTGCCATGCGCGATGCCGAAGAGACCCAGGGTCGCCTGCTGGTCTGGGCCGGCAAGGAGGACGTTGCGCTGGCGCAAGAACTGGGCCGCGCCACCGTCCCGGTCTGGCGAATGGAAGACGGCTTCATCCGCTCGCGCGGCCTCGGCTCCGATTTTCACCTGCCCGCCTCCATCGTGCTCGACGACCAGGGCATCTATTTCGATCGCCACCATCCTTCCCGGCTGGAAACGATACTGGAAACGGCGGATTTCTCACCCGAACTGCTCGAACGCGCACGTCATCTTCGCGAACGGCTCGTCGAGACAGGGATCAGCAAATATAATGTCGGCGATGCGACACCCATAAACGCGCTGGACAATCGCGAAACCATCCTTGTCGTCGGCCAGGTCGAGGACGACAAATCGATCCGGCGCGGCACTTCCGATATCTCGACGAACCGCGCGCTGCTGGAGGCCGTCCGCGCCGACTATCCCGACGCGCATGTCGTTTACAAACCGCACCCCGATGTCGAAACCGGCAACCGCGCCGGGGCGATAGCGGAAGATGTCCTGACAAATCTCGCCGACGATGTCGCCCGGCAGGCGAATATCGCCGCCTGCATCGCCGCCGCCGACAGCCTCGCCACGATGACCTCGCTCGCCGGGTTCGAGGCACTGATGCGCGGCAAGCGGGTACTCACCTATGGCGGCCCTTTTTATGCGGGCTGGGGCCTTACCGAAGACCGCCTGCAATTCGACCGCCGCACGCGCAAACTCGCGCTCGACGAACTCGTCGCAGGAACCCTGATCCTCTATCCGCACTATATCCACCCGCCGACCGGCCTGCCCTGCACACCCGAAGAGATCGTCGACTGGCTCGCCGACGCCGCCCCGCCCCCGGGCCATAAACGCTGGCGCTGGCTACGCGCCCTCTGTGCCAGCGTCAGCGGTGCGAAACCCGTGCAGTTTTAGGGGCGGTAGGATACCGTCTGCGCGAAAACGGCTTCGAACATCTCGTCCGTCAGCCGACCGGTATTCCGGTTATAGCGCGAGCAATGATAGCTATCGATCAGCAACGGTCCGCCGGGAATGCGATGCTCCGCCCCGTGGCCGAATTTGTGGTGGCCCGGCACTTCGCCATACGCACGCAATAGCGACGCATGGGCGATGGTTCCCAGCGCGATTATTGTCGTGAGATTGCGCAAGCTGTCGAGTTCCGTTTTCAGAAAGGGCCGACACGCATGGATTTCCGCCGCGACCGGCCTGTTCCGTGGCGGAACACAGCGCACCGCATTGAGGATAATCGCGCCATCGAGCCGCATCCCGTCGCCCGCACGGCGATCATAGGCACCTTCGGCGAGCCCGAACCTGTCCAGTATCTCATACAACAGCCCGCCCGCACCATCGCCGGTGAACGGTCGCCCAGTGCGATTGGCTCCGGTCAGTCCCGGCGCCAGCCCGACAACCGCCAGCCAGGCAGACGGATCTCCGAAAGACGGCACCGGCGCGTTGAACCAGACCGGATGCTCTTCGCGTTGCTGCTGACGAAAAGCGGCAAGGCGCGGGCACAGTGCGCAGTCCCGATCCGGCATCGCAGTGGCGTCGATCATCGCGCTGCGTTAGGCGCACAGGCATGGCAAAGACAAGCTACGCACTCGGCCTCGGCTCCAACCGCTATCGCGCGCGATCGCCGAAGCGGATTATTGAAAATGCCATCGCCGCGCTCTGCGACGCCGGTCTGCATATCGCCTCGCGCTCGCCGATCTTCATCACCGATCCGCTCGGACCCGGCCGGCGCCGCTTCGCCAATGCGGCCATATTGGTAACCACGGACCTGTCTCCCGATACGCTCCTGTCGCTGGGCAAAACCATCGAACGCCGCTTCGGACGCCGACCCGCGCGCCGCTGGGGCGACCGCACACTCGATATCGACATCCTGCTCTGGTCGGAGGGCGTCTGGACAGGCACCGGCCTCGCTATTCCCCACCCCGCCTTCCGTCAGCGCGCCTTTGTTCTCGATCCGCTCGATCGAATCGCGGCAGAATGGCGCGACCCGCTAACCGGCCACACCATCCGCCAGCTCCGCCAACGCCTCAAACGCCCGATTCCGGTTGACCCTGCCCGCAACCATCCCTAATTCGCCACGCGTGGTCGGGCCCTTAGCTCAGTTGGTAGAGCAACTGACTTTTAATCAGTAGGTCGCTGGTTCGAACCCAGCAGGGCTCACCACAGTTTCATATACTTGAATGACGTTACCGTTCTGGAAATCCGTTTTAACGGGCTGCTGAAAACTCTCGACAAGTTTCGCTATGTCTGATTCAGTGGCTTTGAACGATGATGGAGGATTCTACGCGCGGGACGGACGATCGAGTGGCAGGGCTTTTGTCTTACGTCCGGCTTGAGGATCGGATCGCGGCGGATCATCCACTGCGGGGCATACGTTTGCTGGTCGAGGAGATTTTCGAACGGCTTTCGGGTCGTTTGGCGGAGCTTTATTTGCGTACGGGTCGGCCATCTATTCCGCCCGAACAACTCTTGAAGGCGACGCTGCTGCAGGCGTTCTTCTCGATCCGCTCGGAGCGCCAGCTGATGGAACAGATCGATTACAACCTTCTGTTCCGCTGGTTTGTCGAGCTGGAGATGGATGCGCGGGTGTAGGACGCCTCGACCTTTTCGAAGAACCGCGACCGGCTGCTCGAGACGGATGTGGCGCGCGAGTTTCTCTTTTCGATAAAACGGCGTCTTGTGAACATGGTACCTCCCCAACTCCCACGATCTCTTGTCTACTGACGGAAAGTCCGTGGTCACAACCGAATCAATCTTGAGATCAAAAACCACCTTAAGCTTGCTCTGCAGGTTCAGCCAATAGGCCACCTCTAAAAATACCCTTTCGTCTGCGTCGATTTGCTGATTCAGCGGTCAATGGGCGATGCCGCCCGATACTTTGCACGTAGAGGGAAAGGGAGATGACGCGGCCAGGTGCCGGTTGTAGCGCCCGTAGGGTGCATTGAGCTCTTGCGAAATGCACCATCCCGACAAGGACGCGTGCATTTCGCAAAGGCTCAATGCACCCTACAGCCCCGCTTTCGCCCTCTCCCAATTCCGCCCGTCGAACGGCACAATTTCCACTTCCAGCCGATGCCGGTCATCCAGCGCGCGGAGGTTTATGCTCCAGGCATCGGGATGCGATCTGGGCTGGTAGAAGCTCTTGATGCCGCAATGCTGGCAGAAGAGATGTTCGGCTCGTTCGCTGCCGAAGCGGTAGGCGGTCAGGGCGTCCTTACCGCCGAGCAGCGTGAAATCCGCGTGCGGGACGATCAGGTGGAGGAAGCCGGTCTTTGCGCAGATCGAGCAGTTGCAATCGAGGACGCGCGGGCGGGGTTCGCGGATGGTGGCGGTGAAGCGGATGGCGCCGCAGTGGCAGCCGCCGGTGACGGTTTGGGTCATACACCCACCGTCATTGCGAGCGCAGCGAAGCAATCCAGCGCCGCGCGCGCCACACTGGATTGCCGCGTCGCCTTCGGCTCCTCGCAATGACGGACACGATATTCATCATCCCTCCCCGAACACCTGCTCCACAATATATTCCGCCGCCTCTTCCGCCGTCATCTCGACCGTATTCACCCGGATCTCGGCATTCTCCGGTTCCTCATACGGGCTGTCGATACCGGTAAAATTCTTCAGCTCCCCGGCCCGCGCCTTCTTGTAGAGTCCCTTCACATCGCGCTCCTCGGCCACTGCCAGCGGTGTATCTACGAACACCTCGATAAATTCGCCTTCGGGCAGCATCCGCCGCACCATCTGCCGCTCGGCGCGGAAGGGCGAGATAAACGCCGTAAGCACGATCAGGCCGGCATCGGTCATCAGCCTGGCGACCTCGCCGACGCGGCGGATATTTTCGACGCGGTCGGCATCGGTGAAGCCGAGATCGCGATTGAGGCCATGGCGGACATTGTCACCATCCAGCAGGAAACTGTGCCGCCCCATCGCATGGAGCTTTTTCTCGACGAGATTGGCAATCGTCGATTTGCCGGAACCCGACAGCCCGGTGAACCAGAGCAGCTTCTGCCTCTGCCCCTTCTGGTCGGCATGGGCATCGCGCGTGATATCGACCGCCTGCCAGTGGATATTATGCGAGCGGCGCAGCGCAAAATGGATCATCCCTGCGCCGACCGTCGCGTTGGTGATCCGGTCCACCAGAATAAATCCACCCAGATCGGGATTGTCGGCATAGGCCGTGAAAGGCACGGCCCGGTCGGTCTCGATATTGCAGACCGCGATGCCGTTCAGCTCCAGCGTCTTGCCGGGCTGCTTTTTCATCGTGTTAACATCGATCTGGTATTTCTCGTCGGTGATCGTCGCGCGAACGGCGCTGGTGCCGATTTTCATCGCATAGGGGCGACCGGGGAGCATTTCCTCCTCGGCCATCCATACGACGGTCGCCTCGAACTGGTCGGCGACTTCGGGCGGCGCATCGGCGACGGAAATCACATCGCCGCGCGAACAATCGATTTCATCGGCGAAGGTGAGCGTGACCGATTGGCCCGCCACCGCCTCGTCCAGATCGCCGCGCATGGTCACGATACGATCCACGGTCGACGTCTTGCCGGACGGCAACACGCGGATGGCGTCGCCGGTCTTCACACTGCCGCTGGCAATCATCCCCGCAAAGCCACGGAAATCGAGATTGGGGCGGTTGACCCATTGCACGGGCATGCGGAAGGGCTGGGTGCGCAGGCGATCATTATCGATCGAAACGGTCTCGAGATGTTCGAGCAGCGCCGGGCCGTCATACCAGCCAGTCGTTTCGCTCGTCGTCGCGATATTGTCGCCCGCCAGTCCCGAAATCGGGATGGCCGTGAAATCCTCGATACCGATGTCGTTCGCGAAATCGCGATAGTCGGAAACGATGTCGTCGAAGGCGCCCTGTTCGTATTCGACGAGATCCATCTTGTTCACCGCCAGCACGATATTGCGGATGCCGAGCAGGTGCGCGAGATAGCTGTGCCGACGGGTTTGCGTCAGCACGCCCTTGCGCGCATCGATCAGGATCACGGCGAGGTCGGCGGTCGAAGCGCCGGTCACCATGTTGCGGGTGTACTGCTCATGCCCCGGCGTATCGGCGACAATGAATTTGCGCTTTTCGGTCGCGAAGAAGCGATAGGCGACATCGATCGTGATGCCCTGTTCGCGCTCCGCCGCGAGGCCATCGACGAGCAACGCGAAATCGATATCCTGCCCCTGCGTGCCGACCTGTTTGCTGTCCGCTTCGAGCGTCGCCAGCTGGTCTTCGAAGATCATTTTTGAGTCATAGAGCAACCGACCGATGAGGGTGGATTTGCCGTCGTCTACCGAACCGCAGGTGATAAAGCGCAACAGCGATTTATGCTGGTGTTGTTCCAGATACGCGTCGATATCCTCGGCGATGAGCGCATCGGTTTTGTAAACCCTCTCCCCTTCAGGGGAGAGGGAAGAGCCGCGAAGCGGCGAAGGGAGAGGGGGAGTCGGAGTATCAGCCATGCGACGGCCCGTCTCCGACTTCGACTAGGCAACAAGTTGCCAAGTCTTCGTTGTCCTCTCCCCTGAAGGGAAGAGGGAGAAAAGTCCCAACCATCAAAAATACCCCTCCTGCTTCTTCTTCTCCATGCTCGCTGCCTGATCGTGATCGATGGCCCGCCCCTGCCGTTCACTCGTCGTGGTCAGCAGCATCTCCTGAATAACCTCCGGCAAGGTCGCCGCTTTGCTCTCGACAGCCCCGGTCAGCGGATAGCAGCCCAGCGTCCGGAAACGCACGGACCGCTCCACCACTTCCTCGCCCTCTTCCAAAGGGAAGCGGTCATCGTCGACCATCAGGATCAGCCCGTCGCGGATCACCGTCGGGCGGGGCGCACTCAGATACAGCGGCACGATCTCGATATTTTCGAGGTGAATATATTGCCAGATATCGAGCTCGGTCCAGTTGGACAGCGGGAACACGCGCATACTCTCGCCCCTGGCCTTGCGCGCATTATAGAGCTTCCACAGTTCGGGCCGCTGCGCCTTGGGATCCCAGCGATGATTGGCGCTGCGGAAGCTGAACACCCGCTCCTTCGCCCGCGCTTTCTCCTCGTCGCGCCGCGCGCCGCCGAACGCCGCGTCGAAGCCATGCTCGGTCAGCGCCTGTTTCAGCCCTTCGGTCTTCCACATATCGGTATGAAGCGGGCCGTGATCGAACGGGTTGATGCCCTTCTCGATGGCCTCGGGATTCTGGTGAACCAGTAATTCCATCCCGGCATCTTTCGCGGCCTTCTCACGCAGTTCGTACATCGCGCGGAACTTCCAGGTCGTATCGACATGGAGCAGCGGGAAGGGCGGCGGCGAGGCGAAGAACGCCATCCTGGCCAGATGCAGCATCAC
>JBGTHW010000209.1:0-6575 GCA_041746035.1 Parasphingopyxis sp. | reverse complement strand
GATCAGCCGCCGAGAGGCGACCCAGCCGACGAACACCGAGGTGAGGATCGCGCCGATCGGCATCAGCAGCTTGCTCGTCAGCGTGTCGAGCACGTCGAACACGCCCATGTCGGCGAACAGCGGGACCGAGGTCAGCGGCTTGAAATCGCCCAGCGTGTTGAACGAGAGCGCCGCGAGAGCGCCGAGCGCCGCCGCACCCATGGTCACGATCAGCGTGGCGGCGAGGCGCGAGAGGCGGAACTTCTCCTTCACCCACTTGGTCGGCGCCTCGAGCAGCGAGACCGAGCTGGTCAGCGCGGCGAAGAACACCATGACGAAGAAAAGAAGCCCGATCAGCGAACCCGCCGGCATCGTCTGGAAGCTCGCTGGAAGCGTCTGGAACATCAGCGTCGGGCCGCTGTCCACCGCCAGCCCGGCGGCGAAAACGATCGGGAAGATGCACAGGCCGGCGATGATCGCCACCGAGGTGTCGCAGGCTGCGATTATGCCCGATGTCTTGGCGAGATTGACCGACCGGTCGGCATAGGCCCCATAAGTGATCATGATCGCAGAACCCAGCGAAAGCGAGAAGAAGGCCTGGCCGAGTGCTGAGAGCATCACTGGCCCCTGTAGCAGCCGCGCCGGATCGAAGGCGAACATGAATTCGAGCGCTTCGCCGAATGCGCCGTTGAAGGCACCGTAGAGCGTGATGCCGAGGAACAGGACGAAAAAGGAGGGCATCAGATAGATCGCGACCTTTTCGATCCCGCCAGACACGCCGCGCGCGACGACATAGATGGTGATGCCCATGAACAGCGCATGGAGCGGCAGCATGATGGCGTTGTTCTCGAACAGGGCCGGCATGAGCCCCTGCACCTGTTCGGCAGACTGCCCGGCGAAGGCACCGCCGGTAAGGTTGCCGCTGCCGATCGAGGCGACCAGGTCGGTCGCGAAGACGCCGATATAATAGAGGACCCAGCCAGCGATGACGCTGTAGAAGCTGACAATGAGGAAGGAGGCGACGGCGCCGACCGCGGCGAGCGCCGACCAACCGGTCGAGGCACCCGATTCGCGCGCGACGACGCGAACGCTCTCGACCGCCGAATTCTTGCCGTGACGACCGATCAGTGTTTCGGAAAGGAGGAGCGGCAGGCCGATGAGCGCGACGCAGAGGATATAGAAGATGACGAAGGCACCGCCGCCATTCTGCCCGGCCTCGGCCGGAAAGCGCCAGAGATTGCCGAGGCCGACCGCCGATCCGACCGCCGCCATGACGAAGGCGAAGCGCGAGGACCAGTGCTCGTTCGCTGTTGCCGATCCTTCTGCCGCCGGATTTACCCCTGCCGAAACCATTCCACTCTCCCCGAATACAGACGCTGCGCGCTTTCTTGTTGCGCAAGAGACTAGCGGCTAGTTTCGTGCAAGCATAGGCCCTAGCGGTTTGCCGCCGAACAGATGGACATGGAGGTGCGGCACTTCCTGATGGCCATGCGCGCCGATATTGGCGAGCAGACGATAGCCGGGGTCGACAAGATTCATATCGCGCGCGATTTCGCCGATTGTGCGGACGAAATGGGCGATCTCGGCATCGTTCGCGTTGGCGGAAAAATCGTCCCAGCTGATATAGTCTCCCTTGGGGATAACGAGGATATGGGTGGGTGCCTGCGGATTGATATCGTTGAAAGCAAGGACGCGGTCGTCTTCATAGACCGTGTCGTTCGGTATCTCACCGCGCAGGATTTTGGCGAAGATATTGTCGGGATCATAGGGTTGGGTGGCGTCGATGGGCATGGGTTACTCCTTTACGTCATTGCGAGCGCAGCGAAGCAATCCCGATGCCTGCCGCTCTGGATTGCTTCGTCGCTTCGCTCCTCGCAATGACGAAAATATAGTATTGGCATTCGGTTGCATGGCTAGCTTCCTGGACTCCTGCTCGCCTTCTCCACCAGGCCCGACACACCCTCGCGGCGATCCAGTTCGGCGAGCACGGCGTCGAGCGCAATATCGCGGTCGGCAAGCAGCACCAAGAGATGAAACAGTAAATCCGCAGCCTCTCTCGTAAGCGCCTCATCGCTTTCATATATCCCGGCAACCACTGCCTCTCCCGCCTCTTCCGTTATTTTGGCCGCAATTTTCTTGCGTCCTTTGGCGAAGAGTTCCGCGACATAGGACGCCTCCGCATCCCCGCCCTTGCGGCTGGCGATGGTGGCTTCGAGGCGGTGCAGCGTGTCGGTCATGGTTTCATCTGACGCGTTGAAGCCGGGGTCGTCAACTGCGCACCGGGATATTGGCGGCGGCGAGGGCGGCGCGGGCTTCGGCGATACTGTAGGTGCCGAAATGGAAAATAGATGCCGCGAGAACGGCGGAGGCGTGGCCTTCGGTGACGCCTTCCACCAGATGATCGAGCGTGCCGACGCCGCCCGAAGCGATCACAGGCACCGACACGCTATCGACGATGGTGCGGATCAATTCGAGATCGTAACCATCTTTAGTGCCGTCACGATCCATCGAGGTGACGAGCAGTTCGCCCGCGCCAAGTTCGACGAGGTGACGCGCATGGGCGACCGCATCGATCCCCGTCCCGCGCCGCCCGCCATGCGTGAATATCTCCCAGCCCACTCGTCCTGAGCCTGTCGAAGGAGCGCTTTTCCGCGCATCAACGGACCCGACGACACACTGGCTGCCAAAGCGCTCCGCCATCTCGCGCACCAGTTCGGGCCGCGCGACGGCTGCGCTGTTCACGGCCACCTTGTCCGCCCCCGCCAGCAACAGTTTGCGCGCATCTTCCGGCGCCTTCACCCCGCCGCCTACGGTCAGCGGCATGAAACACATCGCCGCCGTCCGTTCGATCACGTCGATGATCGTCTCGCGGCCCTCATGGCTGGCGGTGATATCGAGAAAGCAGAGTTCGTCGGCTTCCGCCGCATCATAGACCCGCGCCTGCTCCACCGGATCGCCGGCATCGGCGAGATCGACAAAATTGACGCCCTTGACCACGCGACCCTTATCGACATCGAGGCAGGGAATGATGCGGGTGCGGACGGTCATGCTGCTCTCCACCCACCCTGAGCGCAGTCGAAGGGCCGGGTCGAGCGTAGCCGAAACCCTTCCGTGTTCTCGGCTGCGCTCGAACATGTCCCTCGACTGCGTTCGGGATAAACGGATGGAATACTCCTCACTGCGCCGCAATCGCCAGCGCCGTCGCCAGATCGAGCGTGCCGTCATAGAGTGCACGCCCGGTAATCACGCCCTCGATGCCGCTTTCGGCATGCACCGTAAGCGCATGGATATCGCCAATCCCCTTGACGCCGCCCGAAGCGATCACCGGGATATCGGTGGCGCGGGCGAGATCGACGGTGGCCTCGATATTGCAGCCCTTGAGCAACCCGTCCCGCCCGACATCGGTGAACAGCAGGGAAGCAATCCCGGCATCCTCGAACCGTCGCGCCATATCGATGACGCTGATTTCGGATGTCTCGGCCCAGCCTTCGGTGGCGACGAAACCGCCTTTGGCATCGACGGCAACGACGATCCCGCCGGGATAATCCGCCGCCGCCGCCTTGACGAATTCGGGATTCTTCAGCGCCGCCGTGCCGATCACGATCCGCGCCACGCCGAGATCGAACCAGCGATCGACGGCCTCGCGATTCCTGATGCCACCACCGAGTTGCACATAGCCGGGGAAGGTCTCGATAATGGCCTTCACCGCATCGGCATTTTTCGCTTCTCCGGCGAACGCCCCATCGAGATCAACGACATGGAGATGTTCGGCACCGGCTTCCGCGAAAAGCCGCACCTGATCGGCAGGATTATCGCCATAGACCGTCGCGCGGTCCATATCGCCCTCGGTCAGCCGGACGACCTGGCCTGCCTTCAAATCAATGGCCGGAAAGACGATGATGCTCATTCTAAATCCTCCCCGGCACGGGGAGGGGGACCGCTTGCGGTGGAGGGGTCCTACGGTTCGGACAGGCAAGCTCTTCGCCGAGAGGTAGGACCCCTCCGTCAGCCCCGCGGGCTGCCACCTCCCCGTCCCGGGGAGGGTTTGAGTCTTTCACACTCATGGCTTCCACTCCAGAAAGCGCGCCAGCAAGTCCAGCCCGTAACGCTGGCTCTTTTCGGGGTGAAACTGGACGCCCAGCATAGTGTCGCGGCCTATCGCCGCAGTGATGGGGCCGCCATGATCGGTTGTGGCAAGGACATGGTCGTCATTCGACGCCTGCATCGCATAGCCATGAAGAAAATACGCCTCGCCCGCCTCCAGCAAGGGTGGCGCGCCTGACAGCGTGACATCGTTCCAACCCATATGCGGGATTTTTAGCGAGGACTCGTTCGCTTTCAGCGGGACAACAGAACCCGCGATCCAGCCAAGGCCCGAATGTGCCCCGTGTTCTTCGCCGCGCTCGGCCATCAATTGCATACCGACGCAAATACCGAGAAACGGACGGGCTTTCTCGATGACTGCCTCATTTAATGCCGTGGTCATGTGGGGCAGCGCGGAAAGACCAACCATACAGGCAGCAAAAGCGCCGACACCGGGCAACACGATTCTGTCGGCGTTGCGCACGACATCTGCACTACCCGTAACGTCGATATTGCACGCACCCGCCGCCATCAGCGCATTATGCACCGAACGGAGATTGCCAGCGCCATAGTCGATAAGGGCAATACGTTGTGCCATCAAATACTCCGTTCACCCTGAGCCTGTCGAAGGGTTGCCCTTACTTTCAACCATCGAAAATGAAGGACAAGGCTTCGACAAGCTCAGCCTGAGCGGATTTGGGAGCCATCAGCCGAGCGTGCCCTTGGTCGAGGGGATTGCGCCGCCCTTGCGTGGATCGATTGCGACCGCATCGCGCAATGCTCGCGCCAGCCCCTTGAAAATGCTCTCGCAAATATGGTGGTTATTCTCGCCATAAAGCGTTTCGATATGGAGCGTGATGCCCGCCGATCCGGCAAAACTGTGAAACCAGTGCCGGATCAGTTCGGTGTCCATCTCGCCCAGCCGTTCCTGCGAAAAACCCGAGTTCCAGACCAGATAGGGCCGCCCGGAAATATCGAGCGCCACCCGGCTCAGCGTCTCGTCCATCGGCGAATAGGCCGAGCCATAGCGCCGTATCCCCGCCTTGTCGCCGAGCGCCTTCGCCACTGCCTCGCCCAGCGCAATCGCGCTATCCTCGGTCGTATGGTGCTGGTCGACATGGAGGTCGCCATCGACGGAGAGTTTTACATCGATCAGCGAATGGCGCGACAGCTGCTCGATCATGTGATCGAGAAAGCCGATGCCGGTGGAAACCTCATAGGTACCCGTTCCGTCGAGATTTATCTCGACGGCGATATCGGTCTCGCCGGTTTTGCGTTCGATAACGGCACTGCGCATGGGCAGGCCTATAGCGGATATCCGCCTGTTCGCAATGAGACTCCTTGACCCGGCCCGCGCGCACGTTAACCACCGCACATATGGAAGACGCCCAAGACAGCCTGATTCCCTATGACGATATCGTGCAGGAGGCGCTGCGCGCGGTCGTCGGGCGGGTGCTCGGCGAAGTGGCCAGCGACGGCGATCTGCCCGGCACACATCATTTCTATATCACCTTCAAAACCCGCGGGCCCGGCGTCGATATTCCCAACCATCTGATCGAGCGTTTCCCGGACGAGATGACGATTGTCCTGCAGAAACGCTTCTGGGATCTGACGGTGACCGAGGACGGCTTTTCCGTCGGGCTGAGTTTCAGCGATATTCCCGCGACGCTGGTCATCCCGTTCGCGGCGATCACCGGCTTCGTCGATCCTGCGGTAAATTTCGCGCTGCAATTCCAGGCGCTGGCCGATGGCGGCGGGCCGGAAGCGACCGATCACGCCGAAAACGACCCGCCCAGCGCGGAGCCGATCGAGGATGGCTCCAATGTGGTGGCTGTGGATTTCGGCAAGAAGAAGTGACTAACCCGTCATTCCCGCGAAGGCGGGGATCCCGCTGTTTCTTTCTTCTCTGCTTTACGCAACTCAACCATCGGTAGAAAAGAAGCGCGATTGATCTTCGATCAGCTTCGCTTCCCCGCCTTCGCGGGAATGACGTCAGAAGATGAAAGCATAATACGATGACCGAAACACGCACCGAAACCGATTCCATCGGCCCCATCGAGGTCGATAAAAACGCCTATTGGGGCGCGCAGACGCAGCGCAGCCTGCAAAACTTCCCTTTTCCGACGCATGAACGGATGCCCATCGGGATCGTCCATGCGCAGGCGGCGGTGAAGCAGGCGGCGGCGCGGGTGAATCGCAAGCACGGGCTGGACGGCACCATCGTGGATGCCATCGAGGAAGCAGCGACGGACATCCGCAATGGTGCCTATGACGAAGAATTTCCGCTGACCATCTTCCAGACCGGCAGCGGGACGCAGACCAACATGAACGTCAATGAGGTGATCGCCGGGATCGCGAACGAAAAGCTCGCGGGCACGCGCGGCGGCAAGGAGCCGGTGCATCCCAACGATCACGTCAATATGTCGCAAAGCTCGAACGACAGCTTCCCGACCGCGCTCCATATCGCCACCGCACTCGCTACCCGTGATGCGCTGATCCCGGCGCTCGATACG
>JBGTHW010000208.1:0-8572 GCA_041746035.1 Parasphingopyxis sp. | reverse complement strand
GGAGGAAGCGGCGGGCTTGGGCTCCGAGGCTTCGGCGCAGGATGGGGACATGTTCACCCGGGCGGGCGTAGCGGCGGAGTAACCGAAACGCCCCCTGAGGGGGTCGGCATGGAGGAGGTCCAATATGCCCACGATCCTCCGTACCGATGGCTATCGCTTCTACTTCTTCAGCCACGAGCCGAATGAACCTCCGCACGTCCATATCGACAAAGCGGGCGCGACCATGAAGGTCTGGCTGGAAGATGTGGCCGTCGCGAAGAGCCTCGGCTTCCGAAACAGAGACGGCAATGCTATCCTGGCTCATGTTCAGGAGCATCGCGAGATAATGCTGGAGGCGTGGTATGAATATTTCGACGAAGGTCGCTGACGAGCGCGTCTCGGACGTTCGCTTCGACGAAAGCCGGCTGATCGTCGACCTCGCTGACGGTCGCACCATCGCCGTGCCGATCGCCTGGTATCCGCGTCTCCTCGAAGCGACGCCGAAGCAGCGTGCTCATTGGGAGGTGGCAGGAGCGGGCTTCGGCATTCACTGGCCGGACATTGACGAGGATTTGAGCACCGAAGGCTTGCTGCGTGGCGCGCCTTCTCCAAAAGCTGCATGATTGGAGCATGTAGTAAGTTCGTTTGGAGCAAGGCGCTAAATTGGGTGAATGTGGATGCTTAAGCTGAGACTTATCTCATTGGCGGCTATGTTTGGCATACTTGTAAGCTGTAATGAGCTCGTCCCTTCATTGAACGAAGGCGGGCAACCTCAAATATCGCAAGTTGACGAAATACAATATGGTCCTCCCTTCACATGATCGTTCACCACGCCGACGGCCTGCAAATAGGCATAGATGATTGTCGAGCCGACGAAGCTTATACCGCGTTTTTTCAAGGCTTTGGAGATTGTGTCGGATAGTGCTGTGCTGGCAGGGGCGGCCTCGGAACTTTGCGGGCGGTTGACAATGGGGTGGCCATCGACATGGACCCGGAGCCAACTATCGAGGGAGCCGAATTCCTTCTGCATCTCCAGACCCGGATGGACGAGGAGTCGATCATCTGCAGAGCGCCTGCATAAGAGCAAGATACCGCGTCGAAAATCCTGTCCCACACCCCTTCCATTGCTGGCTGAACATTATACCATCAAATGCCGGGACCAAACAGCTAATCGCCCGCAAAAGCAAAGGGCGTCAAGCCGCGTTCCCGGTCATTGACGAGTAAAGCGCGACCGGCTGGCGGCGCACTGCGCTGCGGACAACCGGAACGGGTGCAGGCACGGCAGCCGAGACCGATCGGTGTAACTTCGCTTCCTCGCAGATCGATGCCCCGCGCATCGAACATCGCCGCCGCCTGATCGGCATGGACGCCGAGACCGATCGCAAATTCCGCGCGCACGCCGCTGGGTGCGCGGGCGATGGGATGGACGGTGCGCGACAGCGTCAGCCAGCGGCTGTCGTCTTCCAGCTCGACCAGCTGCCGCGCGATTTCGCCGGGCCGGTCGAAGGCGCGATGGATCGCCCAGAGCGGGCAATAATCGGTGACCTCGACCAGCGGTGCATTGCTCGCCCCGGCATAGCGTTTCGAGACACGCCCTGCCCGGTCGATGCGCAGCATGAAGAAGGGCAGCCCGCGCGCGCCGACCCGCTGGAGCGTGGTCAGCCGATGCGCGACCTGTTCGAACCCTGCTCCAAAACGCCGCTGGAGCAGTTCGAGGTCATAGCCGCTCGCCTCGCAGGCCCGCAGGAAGCGCGAATAAGGCATCATGACCGCGGCGGCGAAACAGCCGGCGAGGTGGCGATGATAGAGACGGTCCGACACCGTGTTTCCGAAACGCGCACCCGCAACCAGCGCCTCGATTTCAGCTTTGGCCTCGATCTGTGCAAGCTGGAAACCCGCCTGGAACGTGCGCGATGCCTGATCGAGCATCTCGGAGAGCTGGAGCTGGCGGGCGTGAAGATCGAGACGGCGCAGGCGATCCGGCATGACATCGGCGGGGAGGATGCGGATGGTCAGCTGATGCCGGGAGCGAAGACGCTCGGCAATCGCGCCATAAAGATCGCCCGCGCCGAGGCGGAGTTCGTCGGCAAGCTCTTCGGCCTGCGTGTCGAGATCGGCATAATGGTTTTTCCAGCGTTCGATTTCCCGGCGGACAGGCGTTTGTGGATCGGGAGTCGTTTCGCCCGCTACCGCCGTCCCCCCTTCGGCCAGCCTGTCGAAAGCGCGCGCAAAGGCTTCCACGCCTCCCGGGGCCGCCGCGAGCCATTCCTGCAATTCGGTGCGGTCGATATCGAGATCGGCGAACAAGGGATCGGCTAGGCGACGACGCAGGCCGTCTTCGCCCCCACCGGGCTCGTCATCCGAGAGGCTGCGCGTGTCGAAATCGAATTGTTCGACGAGCTTGAGGAGCAGCGTGGCGGACAGGGGCCGCTGGTTGCGCTCGACGAGATTGAGATAGCTCGGGCTGATATCGAGCATTTCCGCCATCGCCGCCTGGGTCAGCCCGGCACGGCGGCGCAGGCGCTTGATGCGGTGTCCGGCGAAGAGTTTGCTATCGGTCATGTGTCTTTCCAAATGGTCGCCGTCATTGCGAGCGCAGCGAAGCAATGACGTGATGGTTCAGCACCACGCGCGATGTCAAGATATTTACAACACGACAGCTTTGAGACCCTCCATCCCGACTCACACACCGGATATATCGCACTGCGGCATATCCGATTAGCCCCTTTGAAGCTACGCAAAGCTTCAGAAACAGCTTCTCCTCTTTGTAAAGGATTGACTATCATGGCTACCTTCGACGATCTCGTTCCCGCAGCCCACGGTCGTTTCGACGGCATCACGCGCCCCTATGATACGGCCAAAGTGGAAGCCCTGCGCGGTTCGGTCACCATCGAACATACGCTCGCCACCAAAGGCGCGAACAAGCTCTGGGAGTTGTTGCACGACGAGGATTACATCAATGCGCTGGGCGCACTTTCGGGCAACCAGGCGATGCAGATGGTGCGCGCGGGCCTGAAGGCCATTTACCTCTCCGGCTGGCAGGTCGCCGCCGATAATAACACCGCCGGGGCGATGTATCCCGATCAGTCGCTCTATCCGGCGAATGCCGGGCCCGATCTGGCGCGCAAGATCAATGCCACCCTCCAGCGCGCCGACCAGATCGAGCATTCGGAAGGCGGCGCGACACGCGACTGGTTCGCGCCGATTATCGCCGATGCCGAAGCCGGTTTCGGTGGCCCGCTCAACTGTTTCGAAATCATGAAAGCCTATATAACGGCTGGCGCGGCTGGTGTGCATTATGAAGACCAACTGGCATCCGAAAAGAAATGCGGGCATCTCGGTGGCAAGGTGCTGATCCCGACCCCGGCGCATATCCGCAATCTCGATGCCGCGCGCCTCGCGGCGGACGTCATGGGCGTGCCGACGATCATCTGCGCGCGCACGGATGCCGAGAGCGCCAAGCTGATGACCTCGGATATCGACGAACGCGATCATGAATTCATGACCGGCGAGCGCACACCCGAAGGCTTCTTCCGCCTCAAGGACGGCACCGGCGTCGATCATTGCATCAAGCGCGGCCTGGCGTTCGCCGAACATGCCGATCTGCTGTGGTGGGAAACCTCCAGGCCGAATCTCGACGATGCGCGCCGCTTTGCCGAAGCCATCAAGAAGGAATATCCGAACAAGATGCTGGCCTATAATTGCTCGCCGAGCTTCAACTGGGAGGCCAATCTCGACAAGGATACCATTGCCAAATACCAGCGCGAGCTCGGTGCAATGGGCTACAAGTTCCAGTTCGTGACGCTCGCCGGTTTTCATCAGCTCAATTACGGCATGTTCGAGCTGGCCCGCGGTTACAGGGATCGCGGCATGGCGGCCTACAGCGAATTGCAGCAGGCCGAATTCGCCGCCGAGGAAAATGGCTACACCGCAACGCGCCACCAGCGCGAAGTCGGCACCGGCTATTTCGATCTGGTCTCCAACGCGATCACCGGCGGCGAAAGTTCGACGACGGCGCTCGGCGATTCGACCGAAGCCGATCAGTTCGCCGAAGCTGCGGAGTAAAATTTACTGGCGGGGGCAGGTGCCCCCGTCCTTTGTATAACCATCCTTGGGAGAGGATGCCGCTCCCGTTCCAGAGTTTTCCTGGGGAGGAGAAGAGACGCCCGTCCGGCGAAATCCGGGCGGGCGTTTTTTACCATCGGATGCAGCCTGCCCGAACGGGCTGTTTCACCATATGCGACTTAGTCCGGAATGCGGATATGTATCGAGGGTCTTGTCTTTCGATACGAGCGGGAGACTGCATTCCAGCGCCGTCGCGAGAATGATGCGGTCGAACGGGTCTCTGTGGTCCCAGTCCATGCCACCGGCATGGTGCATGATCGCTCCCGATGCCGACAGGATATCGAAACCGTCTTCGACAAGCATCTGCGCAAGATCGGCACTGACGAGACCGGCGACCTCCGGCCATTTGCCGAGCAACCCTTTCAACCCGATTTCATACAGACTGGCGGCGCTGACACAGCGGCTCTCGGCCTCAGACAGTGCAGTGCGGGCTTTTCCGGAAAGTGCGTCCGGTTGCATGAGCGCCCAGATCAGCACATGCGTGTCGAGCAGCATTATAGTCCCATCTCATCGAGCAGTGCGTCATCAGTCGGACCGACCATATGATCGAGATTTTCCGAAGGGGATTTTATGCCTTTCCAAGCCCCAAACGGGAAGGGAGCGATCTTTTCCACGGGCACACATTCGATGACCGGATTGCCCTTGCGGCAGATCGTTACCTTTTTGCCGCTTTCCACTGCGGCAACGATCTTGGAAAAATTCGTCTTCGCATCGTGAATGTTATATTTCATGCTCGCCTCCATCACCAGACTAACTTAGTCTATCTTTGTATGAGTTGCAACGATCCTGTTTTATCGAATTATGTGCTCCGTCGCCTTCCACCGCGAGGGATATTCGGACGGACGCTTGCTTTCGATCGTTTCTATGGATCGTCCGTCGCCTTACCGACGACGCTGCCTGCTGTCAGCCCGTGGATCACTGTCGAAGCCAGAATCGTAAAGGCAACAGTCGCCCAGAGCGCACCCTCATTGGCCAGTTCCATATGGCTCGCCGCATAGCCGAGATAATAGATCGAGCCGATGCCGCGCACGCCGTAAAAGGCGACGACGGCGCGATCGCGGCCGTCGAGATCCGTGCCGATTAGCGAGAGCCATCCCGTCACCGGGCGGATAACCAGCAACAGGGCCAGCCCGACAGCCATTAACGGCCAGTCCATATAGGGCCACAACATCGGCAACACACCGCCAAGCATCACCAGCAACACCGCCGTCAGGGCATGTTCGATGGACTCCGAAAATGTGTGTAACCGCTTGTGGAACTTGTGATCCGATTCCTCGTGCCGCAGCATCAGGCCCATCGCAAAGGCGGCGATAAAACCGTAACCTTCCAGCAGCTCCGTCGCGCCATAGGTAAACAGCACACCGGCAAAGGCAAGGACGCCCGAACCGGTCAGCGCCAGCGCATTTTCACGCGGGATGGCAAACATGACCTTGCCGAGCAACCAGCCCGCCCCGGCACCCAGAACCGCGCCCGCGACGACCTTGTACAGGATATAATAGCCCAGCCAGCCCCCCAGCCAGCCCGATGGCGCAAGCCCCTGCGCGGCAACGATCAGGCCGAGATAGACGAACGGAAAGGCCAGCCCGTCATTCAGCCCGGCCTCGGTGGTGAGCGTAAAGCGCACCGGGTGTTCGCCGCCTTCCAGTGGCGGACCGACCTGGACATCGGCGGCCAGCACCGGGTCCGTCGGCGCAAGCACCGCGCCCAGCAATATCGCACCGGCAATCGTCAGGCCCACGAACGTGCCGATAATGACCATCGCGAGAATCGCCAGCGGCATGCCGATAACGAGCAATCGTACGGTCGGTTGCCACAGCCGGTAATTGGCGAGCCTGTCTATTCTGAGGCCGGTGCCGAACAGCGCGACGATCACGGCCATCTCGCTGAATATTTCCCAGAAACCGGCACGTTCCATGGGGTCGAACGCTTCGGGCATGCCGGGCAGGAAACCGAAACCGAGAAAGCCGGTAAGGATCAACAGGCCCGAAGCCGCAGGCTCCCGCCCGGAAAAGAAGCGCGGTATCCAGTAAGCCAGCATGATCGCCGCGCCGCACACCGCGAGCAGCAGATGATAGGGTTCAAGCCCGAAAAATGCCTCGTCGCCCTGCATGATACGCCAATGCTTGGCCATGATACCGGCTCGCGGTCAATGACTTATTGTCCGGGGCGAGGCCCCTGGCGCGTTGCCCCGCGCAGAAACGTACAAAAACCCCCGGCGCAAGATGCGCCGGGGGCTGGCAGACAATTCAGCGATGAAGCCTTATGCGATATCGAAACGGTCGGCGTTCATCACCTTGGTCCATGCGGCGACGAAATCCTTGACGAACTTCTCTTCATGGCCGTTCTCGGCATAGACCTCGGCGATGGCGCGCAGCTGGGAATTGGAACCGAAGACCAGATCGGTCCGCGTCGCGGTCCATTTTTCCTCGCCGCTTGCCCGGTTCGTGCCGGTGAATTCTTCGTCGCCGCTCTCGTCCACAACTTTCCAGGCCGTGCCCATATCGAGCAGATTGACAAAGAAGTCGTTGGTGAGCTGGCCCGGCCGGTCGGTCAGCACGCCATGCTTGCTGTTGCCGCTATTGGCCCCGAGCACGCGCAGCCCGCCGACCAGAACCACCATCTCGGGAATCGAGAGACCGAGCAGATGCGCGCGGTCCACAAGCAGTTCTTCGGTCTTTACGCTTGCCCTGGTCTTGAGATAATTGCGGAAGCCGTCGGCAAAGGGTTCCATCGGCTCGAAGCTTTCTGCATCGGTCTGCTCGTCGCTGGCATCGCCACGCCCGCCGGTGAAGGGCACACGCACGTCGGAACCGGCATCCTTCGCCGCTTTCTCGACCGCCACCGTACCGGCGAGCACGATGGCGTCGGCCATCGACAGGTCGCCGCGCAGTCCGTCGATCTTCGAAAGAACCTTCGCAAGCTCGTCCGGATCGTTAACAGCCCAGTCCTTTTGCGGAGCGAGACGCACATGTGCGCCATTGGCACCGCCGCGATGGTCCGACTTGCGATAGGTCGAGGCAGAGGCCCATGCGGCCTTGACCAGCTCGCTGACCGACAGGCCGCTATCGAGGATCGCCGATTTGAAATCGGAAACCGCGCTGTCGCTTGGCGTCGTGCCAGTGGGAACCGGATCCTGCCATATCAGGTCTTCGGAAGGAACTTCCGGCCCGAGATAGCGGACTTTCGGCCCCATATCGCGGTGGGTCAGCTTGAACCATGCGCGTGCAAAGGCATCGTCGAGTGCCGCCTGATCGTTGCGGAATTTTTCGGAAATCCGGCGATAATCCGGGTCCATCTTCAGCGCCATGTCGGCGGTGGTCATCATCGTCGGGACCTTCCTGGAAGAATCGCGGGCGTCGGGTGCCATGTCCTCTTGCTTCTGGTCGATGGGCTGCCATTGCTGCGCACCTGCGGGGGACTTCACCAGCTCATATTCGTAATCGAGCAGCAGGCGGAAATAGTCGCTCGTCCATTGCGTCGGCGTGTTGGTCCATGCCCCTTCCAGGCCCGAAGTCGTAATATGGCCCTTTTCGATTTGCTCGGCATCTGTCGCCCAGCCAAAGCCCATATGATGGAGGTCTTCGGCTTCCGGCGCGCCGCTGAGTTGGTCGGCAGGGACCGCACCGTGGCATTTTCCGAAAGCATGGCCACCAGCGGTCAGCGCAACGGTTTCCTCGTCGTTCATCGCCATGCGACTGAAGGTTTCCTTCATGTCGCGTGCGGATTGCAGCGGATCGGGATTGCCGCCCGGGCCTTCGGGATTCACGTAAATGAGGCCCATCTGGATTGCCGCGAGCGGGCTTTCGAGAGCCTTGCCCTCATCGGGCCGAATGCGCGTTTCTACGCCCTGATCGACCCATTCTTCCTCGCTTCCCCAATAGACATCGGTTTCCGGCTCATAAACGTCCTTGCGACCGCCGCCGAAACCGAACACCGGGCCACCCATCGATTCGATGGCGACATTGCCAGTGAGAATGAACAGGTCGGCCCAGCTGATATGCTTGCCGTATTTCTGCTTGATCGGCCACAGCAGGCGGCGCGCCTTGTCGAGGTTGCCATTGTCTGGCCAGCTGTTGAGCGGGGCGAAACGCTGCTGTCCGCTACTGGCACCGCCGCGCCCGTCGCCGGTACGATAGGTGCCGGCGGCGTGCCAGGCCATGCGAATGAAGAACGGCCCGTAATGGCCGTAATCGGCCGGCCACCATGGCTGGCTGTCGGTCATGAGCGCGGTGAGGTCGGCCTTCAGTGCATTATAATCGAGCGCCTTGAACGTCTCGGCATAGTCGAAATCGTCGCCCATCGGATCCGACGTGGCACCATTCTGCGTGAGGATATCGAGCTGGAGGGCATCGGGCCACCAGTCGCGACTCTGCCGTCCGAGCAGCGAACGAACGCCGCCATCGAAACCCAGCGGGCATCCTTCAATCGGCTGGCTTGTTTTCATGTCCATGGTTTGTTTCTCCAATCC
>JBGTHW010000207.1:0-8092 GCA_041746035.1 Parasphingopyxis sp. | reverse complement strand
ATCGGGCGGCCCGAGGAACGCCGGGTGATGATGGTGATCTCGGACGGCGCGCCGGTCGACGATTCGACGCTCTCGGTCAACAGCGGCAGCTATCTCGAAAAGCATCTGCGGCAAGTGATTCACTGGATCGAGACCCGCTCGCCGGTCGAACTCTGCGCCATCGGCATCGGCCACGACGTGACGCGATACTACGAGCGCGCGGTGACGATCATGGACGCCGAGCAACTCGGCGGCACAATGGTCGAGCAGCTGGCGGGATTATTCGACGCGCAGGAATAGACCGCACACAAAAAGGAGGCCGGCACAGATACGCGTGCCGACCTCCATCCCCGATACGCAACCGGGGGATTCACCAAGCTGTGTGGCGCGTGCCGCTAGCAGTCGCGATCGATGGCGCGGCCGGCGATGGCACCGATGCCGGCACCGATTATCGTGCCTGCCGTCCGGTCGCCGCGTCCGCGACGACCTTCGGCGACTTCGCGACCGAGCAAACCACCGGCGATGGCACCGATTATCGTGCCACCATTGCCCTGGTCGCGGCAACGGCCCCGATAGGCACGGCGGTTGTCATAGCGATCATCATAGCGATCGTCATAGCGGTCGTCATAGCGGTCGTCATACCGTTCTCGACGGTCATATCCGCGACCGCGACGCCCTTGATTACCGCGATAATAATCGCCGCGCCGATAGCGATACTGGACCGGCTGATAATAGCCCTGGTCGTAGCCGTGCTGGTAATTGCCCTGCTGATAATAACCATCATCTTCATAGCCGTCATCGGCCTGGGCGGCGACGGGAACGAGCATCGCGCCGGTCAGCGCGGCAGCGGCGGTGAGGGTGACTTTGGTGAAACGCATCGTAATTCTCCTTGCGACAATAAAAGCCCTGTCTTGGTCGGCGAGGCCGGCTGTTTTGCCGAGGCTCGATTGAACGGCTTTCGTCGACTGAAGGTGTTTTTGCATAGTCTCGCCGAACCGATACTGAACGGCCCGGTTGCCCATTGTTCAGCTTCGCACTGTGCGAACAAGCCGCATGGTGATAGAGGCGCGCCATGCTGCGCCTGGCTTTCCTGCTGCTTGTCCTGCTGATCGCCGGATCGACGATGGTGCGGACGGAACGGATTGAGGGTGACGCCGCTACCGATCTGGCGATACGCGCGGAGCCGGTGTTGCTGGATGCGGCCGATCCCGAGCGCGACCGGGTCGGTGCACTGCGCTATCTGGGCGGCTGGGAATTGACGAGCCGCAATCCGGAATTCGGCGGCATCTCGGCGATCGCGCGGGATGGCGACGGCTTTCTTGCCATCGGCGATGCGGGCGGCGTATTTCGATTCGGGCTGGGCGCAGACGGGCGCATTGCCCGGGCCGGGATCGGCGCGCTGCCCGATGGGCCGGAACCGGAGGATGGCGGCGAGGTGCAGAAACGCGATCGCGACGCCGAATCGCTGGCCCATGATCCCGAGAGTGGGCGCTATTGGGTCGGTTTCGAGAATGCCAATGCCATCTGGCGCTACGGCCCGCGCCTGGCTAACGCCGAAGCGCATCGCGCGCCGGAAGCAATGGCGGAGTGGCCGTTCAATGGCGGACCGGAGGCGTTGCTGCGCTTCGCCGATGGCCGCTTCCTGGTGTTTTCGGAAGAAGGCGGAGGGCCGGACGGGTCGCTGGAGGCGTTTCTGTTCGCAAGCGATCCGAGCGAATTATCGGATGAGCCGCTGCGCCTCGGCTATCGCCCGCCCGAGGGCTACCGGATCACCGATGCCACGCCGCTGCCCGATGGCAGGCTGCTGATTCTCAATCGCCGCTTCACCATCACCGAAGGCGTGTCGGTAATCCTCGCCATTGCCGATATCGAGGGGCTGGCGGACGGCGGGATCATCGAAAGCCGCGCGATAGCCCGGTTCGACCCGCCATTGACCATAGACAATATGGAGGCGCTGGCCGTGGCGCAGGAAAATGGCCGGACCATCGTCTGGATGGCCTCCGACGACAATTTCAATCCGTTGCAGCGGACGCTGTTGCTGAAATTCGAACTCGTCGAAAACTAGGCGGCGACGGCCTGCTTCTTCTCGATGTCGCGCTTGACCTTGCGGGCCCTGGTGCTGAGCCGGTCGTCTTTCGTCTTCAACAGCCAGTGATCGAGCCCGCCATTATGCTCGACCGAGCGCAGCCCGTGTGTCGAGACGCGGAACCTGAAGCTCTGGCCGAGCGCTTCGGACATCAGCGTAACATTCTGCAAGTTCGGCAGAAATGTCTTCTTGGTCCGGTTGTGAGCGTGGGACACATTCATTCCCACCATCCGACCCTTGCCGGTCAGTTCGCAAATACGCGACATAATCTTCAATCCTGAAATCTCTGGGACCAGAACCCGGCGGGTCCGGAAAGCGGGGTAATTAGGCGTTCGGGCGACTTTCGTCAACCGGGAAGGAATAAGGTGGCTTAATGCGGCGATAAGGCGTAATCCCTTCCCTGCTGAAACTTATTCTGGAGAAATCACAATGCGTATCGCTCTTGCTCTCGCCTGCCTCGCTCTTCCCCTCGCAGCCTGCGATGTGGAACAGACCGAGGAGGCCGAGCTTCCCGATGTCGATGTCGAGGAAGGCAATATGCCCGAATTCGACGCCGATGTCGCCGATGTCGATGTCGGTACCGAAGAGGCGACGATCGAGGTGCCTACGATCGATGTCGATGAAGCCGACGCCGGGGCACCCGGCGAAGAATAGGCGGGGAAGAATAGGCCTTCGCCCCTGCCCCGCGCGGAAAGCCGCAGCCAATACCAGGACGCTTCCTTGTTCCCGGTTCCCTTGTTTTCGCGGGTGTCGCCAACAAAACCGGTCGGCAACCTGTTGAAGCGAGACCACCGCCCGATTGCAGGGACGGCCATCCAGTTGCGCGACCGGTTACCGGATCCGCGTTCGGGGGCCGTGGATGACGCGCGTGGCACCTGACTGCAGGAGCAACGCACACAAGGTTGCGTTGCTTCGACCGTTGTAAGTCTGTCGCATTTCGTCCAATGCTGATCCGCTTAATCAGGAGGATGTTATGCGGGCAATATTGGGACTTTTGCTGATCGTCGCCATAGTCGTGCTTGGGCTGGTCATGACGAACGTCATCGATATCCGGCAAACCGAGGAGGGTTCGCTGCCGGAATTCGATGTCGACACCAACGATGTCGAGATCGGAACCGAAACCCGCGAAGTCGAGGTGCCGGTTATCGAAACGCGCGACGAAAGCGCTGTCGAGGATGCCCGGGAAACGGCGCGATAGCTTCGGCGAGGGCTGAGCGCGGATGACTTTTCCGCTCCTCGCCCCGATGCGCCAGGCGCTGGACCTTGCGGAACGGGCCGGCGAGACTGGCGAAGTGCCGGTCGCGGCGGTAGTAACGCGCGGCGGCGAGCTTATCGCCGAAGCCGCCAATGCGATGCGCGCCAGCGGCGATCCCACCGATCACGCCGAGATGCGTGCGATTCGCATGGCACTCGCAAAACTCGGCACCGGGCGCCTCGATGGTTGCGATTTGTGGGTCACGCTGGAGCCATGCGCGATGTGCGCCGGAGCCATCGCCCATGCGCGGATTGCCCGGCTCTATTATGGCGCACCCGATCCCAAGGGCGGCGCGGTTGCGCATGGCCCGCGCTTCTTCGGCCAGCCGACCTGCCATCACCGCCCCGAAATCTATAGCGGGATCGGCGAAGACCGCTCGGCGGCCTTGCTGAAAGCGTTCTTCGAAGCGCGGCGACCCAGTTAGAAAGGGCGTCCGGATCGCTCCGGACGCCCGTATTTATTGCGATAATCCGACGTTACCGCGCAGCGTTTATATCGTCCTGGGTGATCGGCACGATGCGGATCTCGACGCGGCGATTCTGCTGCTTGCCTGACGCCGTCGCGTTGCTCGCGATCGGCTCGCTTTCGCCAAAGCCCTGCGTTGCGATGCGCGCCGAACTCACGCCCCGCGCTTCGAGATAGTTCGCCACCGAACGCGCCCGCTGCCGCGACAGATCGAGATTATAGGCGTCGCTGCCGTCCGAATCGGTGTGACCGGAGACATCGATATAGGTTTCCGGATAGGTGTTGAGCGTTTCGGAAATTTCGCCCAGCGTATTGCGGAATACAGGACGAAGAGTAGCGCTGTCCACGTCGAATTCGGCAACCGAACCCGGCATCTGCAGATACAGATTGTCGCCATCGCGGATGACATTGGTGTCGGTGCCGGCGGTCGCCTCTTCGAGATCGCGTTGCTGGCGGTCCATATAGGTGCCGATGGCGGCTCCGGCGACAGCACCGATACCGGCACCGATAATCTCTTCCGTTCGGGAATTACGGCCACCGATCAGGTCGCCGAGCAGATAGCCGCCGACCGCACCGGCAACACCGCCTATGGCACCGGTTGTCGAAACCCGCTGATTGCCGGTTTCGGGATTGGTGACACAGGCCGTGGTACCCAGCATCGCAAGGGCGGTGCCGCCGGCCAGAATTTTCCTGGAAATAGTCATAATCATTCCTCTTTTTTGTTGTTGCGTTAGAATACGATTGCTTCTTTAACCCTCTGGTCCGGCCAGTTGTTCCCTTGCCGGGTTGAACGGATACTGATCGCGCTGTTGTCCCGGCGACAGAAAACGGGCAAGGATGCTCGCTAATCCGGCTATGCCCCCAATTATCCAACCCTTTCCCTGGCTCGATGTTTTCATCATTTTCGCACTGGTGCTGCTGAATGGCGTGTTCGCGATGTCCGAACTGGCCATCGTGTCGGCGCGCAAGGCGCGGCTGCAGAAACTGATGAAAGACGGTCGCCGGGGGGCGCAAACCGCGCTGCAGCTGGCCGCCGATCCGGGGCGGTTTCTTTCCACGGTGCAAATCGGCATTTCGCTGATCGGTATTCTGGCGGGTGCCTATTCGGGGGCGAGCCTCGGCGGCCCTGTCGGCGAACGCCTCGCGCTGCTGGGCATCGATGAGGGCCTTGCCAGTACGCTCGGATTTGCCATCGTTATCGGACTGACGACCTATGCCGCGCTGGTTGCGGGGGAACTCGTTCCCAAACAGTTTGCGCTCAGAAATCCGGAGCGGATTGCCGTGATCATCGCCCCGCCCATGCACTGGCTGTCCCGCGCCACCGCGCCGTTTGTCTGGCTTCTGGACAAGTCGAGCGCGCTGATTTTCCGAATGTTGCGGATGAAGCGCGAATCTTCCTCCCGCGTGACTGCCGAGGAGCTCCACATGATCGCCGCGGAGGCGACCCAGTCCGGCATTATCGAGGAAAGCGAACGCGCGATAATCTCCGGTGTCGTCCGCCTCGCCGATCGCCCTGTCCGCGAGGTGATGACACCGCGGACCAATGTCGACTGGATCGAGGCCTCTTCCAGCCCGAACGAGATACGCGAAGCGCTGCTCGCCACACCGCATACCCGCTTGCCGGTTGCCGAAGGATCGGTGGACGAGATTATCGGAGTCGTGCAGGCGCGCGATATCGTCTCGGCGCTGTTCGAGGGCGGATCGCTCGACCTGAAAGACCTGATGCGCAACGCCCCGGTCATTCCGGATCAGGTCGATGCCATGGACGCGCTGGAAGAACTGCGCGAGTCCGATGTGCCGATGGCGCTCGTCCATGACGAATACGGGCATTTCGAAGGCATCGTCACACCACTCGATCTGCTGATCGCGATTGCCGGCGAGTTTGCGTCGGACCAGGATATCGGCACCGATCCCGCGATTGTCGAGCGCGCGGACGGCAGCTGGCTATTTTCCGGCTCGCTTTCGGCGGACAATATGGCTGAGAAGCTCGATTTCGATCTGCCGGAAAATCGCGAATTCGCGACCGTTGCAGGCTTCGCGCTGTCGGTACTCAAGCACCTGCCGACGGTCGGCGAGATTTTCGAAGAGAAAGGCTGGCGCTTCGAGGTGATGGATATGGATGGCCGCAAGATAGACAAATTGCTGGTCAGCGAAATTGAAAGCGACGAAAACGCTTGAATAGCGGCCAAACTGTGTTAGATTGATAATACAGACAAGGAGAATTAAATCATGGGACCGCTGCTTAAAAACATCCTGCTGCTGATCGTCGCCATCTTGCTGATCTATATCGCGATCAAATTTCTGATTTCGGCGATCGCGCTGGTCTTTTACGGCGCGGCGATCCTGCTGATCGGCTATGTCGTGATCCGTATATTCCAGGGCATGAGTTCGCGTTAGGGACAACAGCCAAGTCGCTTTGCGCCTTGGCTTGCTGTTCAGCGTCAGTCGGCAAATACTCCGCCCAACGAATGCCCGTTTGTTGTAACATTGGATGAAGCGGAACCGGATATTGTGGTCCCCGTTACATCTTCATAGAAATCGATTGCCAGCCCGACCTGACCTGAGGTCCAGCCCGCAGTGGCGCTCCACCCGTCCCAGAAATCCGTTGAGGTGGGAATATTAACGAACGGAAACTGTTCCCACCAGCCGTCATGATAATCCGAACCGCGATAGCTGATGATGGTTTCGCCTTCCCAGTTGTAGGCAATGGCGTAGAAGGAGGCGTCTCGGGCGTCCGCGTCTCCTTTGTTTTTGGAAATTGTCGCATTGCCTATTTGTGTTCCCGATGCGTCGGACGATGTTCCGAGATCAAGTCCGGGTTCGTAACCGCGGTTATAGGAATCAAGAGCCAGTATTGATAAGAATACATCGCGATTCATTGTCAATCTCCGCGTCTAAATGCTGTTGTGTCCAAAATATTCGATAGTTCGGGACCGCCGCCTGAAAATGCACCGTCTAGGTAGCCGGTTACGGTTGTTCCAAGCCAGTCCAGTCGCTCCTCGATCCCCTCGCTCACCCGGTCGTCGGTGATTGCGACCGTGATCCGCCGTAACCGATATCCCTCGCCGAAGCTGGCGGCGAGATTATCGGGATCGACGCGCTCGACCGTTGTCGGATCGTCGATATCGCGAAAGCGCACCAGCATTGGATAGCGGTTAGGTCGAATTTCTCCCTTTCTTTCCACGGCCATCAAACGCCGGATTTTCTCGCGACGATCCTCTGCGCTTCCCGTGTTCATCCGGATGCCAAGCAATGTATCGGCCGCGTAGAAACCTGCCGCATCAACGTCACCAGATTGCCCTCTCAGCAATGCAAAAAGCAGACCCGCCTCGCCCAGATCGACGATTACCGCTTCGCCTTTCACGCGCGTTCTGGTGCCCCCTGCCTCTGGCCCCGGGAAGGCGGGACTGTTTGTCGTGCGCACCTCGATCACGCTCGATCCGGTCTTAAGGCCTTCGGGCGTTTCGACTTCGACTGTCATGCGGTAGCGATAGGTCGGCAATCGCCGCCCGCATCCGGGCAAGAAAGAAAACATCGTCAACGCTCCCGCAAAACCGATAAATTGGCGGCGGCCCACAGCCCGCCGGTAGGATATATGCCGCATCATTTCATGCCGCCTCGTTCCGCAGCTTGCGCTGCCGTCGCCGATCCACCGACGAGCCGATCCCCATCGCCTCGCGATATTTGGCGACGGTGCGGCGGGCGATATCGATACCCTGCCCTTTCAGCAAAACGACGAGCTTGTCGTCGGAGAGGATTTTTTCCTCGGTGTCGACCAGCGCACGGATATGGCTTTTCACGGCTTTCGAGGACGCCTCTCCGCCTTCTTCCAAGCCAACTCCGCTGGTGAAGAAATATTTCAGTTCGAAGACGCCGCGGTCGCAGGACAGATATTTGTTCGATGCCGCACGGCTGACCGTCGATTCGTGCATATCGATCGTTGCGGCAATCTCGCGCATCGTCAGCGGTTTTAGCGCCCCGACACCCTTTCGGAAAAAGCCGTCCTGCCGTTTCACCAGCTCGCTCGCCACCTTGACGATGGTCCGCGCCCGCTGATCCAGCGCGCGTACCAGCCAGTTGGCGCTGGTCAGGCACTCATCGAGCCAGGCCTTGCTGTCGGCATCGCTTTTCCCCGCACCGAGCTCGACATAATAATCCCGATTGACGATCAGCCGCGGCAGCGTCGCATTGTTGAGTTCCACCGCCCAGCCATCGGCGCGCGGTGCGATGAAAATATCCGGCGTCACCGCCTGCACCGGATCCCTCCCGAACCGACAACCGGGCTTGGGGTCGTAGCTGCGCAATTC
>JBGTHW010000206.1:0-5182 GCA_041746035.1 Parasphingopyxis sp. | reverse complement strand
GGGACTGCCAGGTCCGCGCTGGCCGAGCAGGTCGAGCAATTGCCGGAATTGCGTGCGCACCGCGCGCTCGCCGGTGGCGCGGGAGCGCAGCACGGTGGCGAGGCGGTCGTCGAAATGCATCGAAGGCTCCGGAAAGCGGTCAGTAAAGCGGGCGAGAAATTGCAGGCGAATGGGGTCGGACCGGCCTGCCCGCATCCTTGCCATCCGGGTCCTCGTATATGTGTAACGAACAGGGTGAACACAAAGTTGCGATCGCGTTGCAAACCGGGACGATTGCTGTCAGGAACAATAATATTAGCCTGCGACGCATGTTCGCGCTATCAACCTTACAAAAGCGGCATACGCACGGGGTGGCGATGCCAGCATTCGGGGGCAGGACGAATGGCCAATCTGGACACGATCGATCGCCAGTTGCTGTGCGAGCTTCAGCGTGAGGGGCGGGTTACCAATGTCGAGCTGGCGCACCGCGTCGGCCTCACCGCGCCGCCATGCCTGCGCCGCGTCCGCGCGCTGGAGGACATCGGCGTCATTCGCGGCTACCACGCCGAACTCGATCCCGGCGCGCTCGGCTTTTCGATCACCGTGTTCGCGATGGTCAGCCTCAAGAGCCAGGCTGAAAGCGCCCTGCGCGAATTCGAGGCGGCGATGAACGATCTGGCCGAAGTGCGCGAGGTGCACATGCTCAACGGCGAGATCGACTTCATTCTTAAGATCGTCAGCCGCGACCTGCAGAGCTTCCAGGAATTCCTCACCAGCAAGCTGACGCCCGCGCCCAACGTGGCCAGCGTGAAGACTTCGCTGACGATCCGGACCAGCAAGAACGAACCCGGCGTGCCGATGGATTAAGGGGGGCTGTCGGGTGGGGAATTCAATCGAGGGCCATTGCCTGTGCGGCGCGGTAAGGATCGCGCTGACCTCACCCTCAAGCGAGGTCGAGATTTGCCAATGCGGAATGTGCCGGCGTTGGGGCGGTGCGTTCTACGCCGCGCAGACCGGGGCGGACGCCGATATGACGGGTGAGGACGCGGTGAGCGTTTATCGTTCGAGCGAATGGGCCGAACGCGCCTTCTGTAGGCATTGCGGCTCCGGCCTGTGGTTCCGGTTCCTGCCCACTGGCAACCGCAGCTTTTCCGCCGGCCTGTTTGACTCCGCGCGCGGGGCGGAAATCGAAAAGGAAATTTTCGCCGACGAAGCCGCAGCCTGGTGCAGCCTCGATGGCAATCACCCCCGCCAGACGGGCGCAGAGGTCATCGCCGAAGCGAAAGCGGCGGGGTTCGCACTCGAGTAGGTCACCGAGGGGTGCCCGTTACCGACCGGGGACAATCAAACCGGCGGGTATGCGGTTGCCAAAGCGCCAGTGCTCGCTGGCCGAGAAGTTTTTGCAACGGCAGCTGACGACCCATTTGCGGACATATACGCCGGGGGATCAATTGCTGGGAGCTGTCGTCATCTGACTGATGACTTGCTCTGCGCGGTAGAAACGCTCGGATAGTTTAACGCTACCATCTCGTAACCATTCTGCCGTGGCATCCGCGAACGCAGCCATGCCAATCTGTGACGCCAGCCGTGCTTCAAGCGGAGACGCGCCACGCTGTTCGAGAGCAAAAGCTATGTCACTGGTTAGGCTGGCTATCTTTGCTAACTCTCGTTCCTGCAAAGTAGGAGTATTATCGATAATCCGCTGTCGAGGCGCAGCATAATCCTGGCGGCCCTCAAGCTCCGGCCTGAACTCATCAAACGCGTGAAATAGCGTCGCGACAACGCTTATGTCGGCAGGTGCTTGGTTTATGGCGGAGAGTAGCCCTCTTCGCACCCGCTCTTCCCCATCGAAAAGCACCTCCCGTTTATTGGAAAAATGCCGGAAGAACGTGCGCTCTGTAACTCCAGCTTCCACCGCAATTTGTGCAGCCGTCGTTGCGTCAAAGCCTTGCTTTTCGAACAACATCACAGCTGCCGCCTGAAGTCGCTCTCGTGCGGTCGAAGCTGAACCTTCTTTCAAATTACCCCCTTGTCAGTGACTGACATTACCTTATGTCAGTGGCTGACACAAAGTAGCATATAGCTATGAATTTGAAAGGACCATGACATGCGCGTTCTACTAACTGGTGCGACAGGATGGATCGGCTCGGCCATCGCCCATGAACTTTCGCAAGCCGGTCATTCAGTCGTCGGTTTGGTTCGGTCCGCATATGACGTTTTCGGATCAGACCAGACTTTTGAGCCTCTGGTCGGAGCACTAGATGATACCCTGCTATTGCGGGACGCAGCCGATCGCGTCGATGGAGTGATCCACACGGCCTTCGGTTCAGGCTTCGACGATTATGCAACCCTTTCGAAGCAGGACACCGATGCGATTCACGCTTTCGCCGAAGCCTATGCAGGGACGCAGCGCCCGATTGTGGTTACACATGGGCTAGGCACCTTGCCCGATGGACATACTATCACCGAAACCGATCGCCCGGGGATCATACCGGAATACCCACGCGCCTCAGAACAGACGGCATTCGAACTTGCCCAACGGGGTATTCACGCTTCCGTAGTCCGTCCCGCTCGATCCGTGCACGGTGTGGGCGAAACCCACGGCTTCGTTCCGAAGTTTGCCGATTTAGCTCGGCAGAAAAACCTCTCTGCATATGTCGGTGACGGCTCGAATTCGTGGCCGGCCTGTCACCGCACGGACGTTGCCAGAGTTTATCGTCTTGCTCTGGAACGAGGAGCGATGGGTGAAGCCTTCCACGCAGTTTCGGAGCAGGTGCCGTTTAAGGAGATGGCTCAGGCTATCGGTCGTCAGAACGGTGTGCCCGCCAAATCTATTAGCGCTGAAGAGGCCGAAGCCCATTTCGGGGATCTGGCCATCTGGGTCAGAGGGGGCGGAGAAGTGGCCACCGTGCTCACCCAAGAACGGCTCGGTTGGAAGCCGCGGGAAATTGGCCTCGTCGCCGACATCGATCGCCCAGAGTATTTCGCCAAAGGAAAAACAAATTGAAAATCGAGCGCGACAGTCAGCTCGCGATGAGCCCTGTGCCGGAAAGTTCTTTCACGGGGGTTGTCACCATCGGCGGATACTTCAATCGACACGATCCAAGCTGCCTTGTAGGTGCGACGGTCCAGTTTGCACCCGGTGCGCGCACACCTTGGAAGGTCAATCCGGCCGGCCAGACACTGGTTATACTTAGCGGCAGGGGGCTCGTTCAGGCCGAAGGGAAACCAATCGTAGAAGTGGAAGGCGGGGACGTTATCTGGTGTGAGCCCGGGGAACGCCATTGGGAGGGGGCAGCGCCTGATCAAGCAATGCGCTACTTTGCGATCCAAGAGGAAGGCTCGATGGGTAGTGTATCATTCGAAGAGAAAGTCACCGACGATCTCTATGCGGCTCAATCGAATGGGTGGTTTGCGAATTGAAGGCAAAAGCGGTCGTTCCGCTACCCACCCCATTTGCGGCTATTCGGCACATCGAAGAGTGGGACCTATCGAACGAGCGCTTTCGTAGTTCAATCACTGCGCTTCCAGTGACCGCAATTCAGCGAAATCTCCCTCACCCGCCCCGCGTGGCCAGCCATTCCTCCAGCCATTTGATGCTGTAGTTCCCGCTCTGGACGTCGGGTTGCTGGATCAGTTCCTGGTGCAACGGGATCGAGGTCTTGACGCCTTCGATCACCATTTCCTCCAGCGCGCGGCGCAGGCGCATCATGCATTTCTCGCGGTTGCGGCCATAGACGATCAGCTTGGCGATCATGCTGTCGTAGTATGGCGGCACGCGGTATCCGGCGTACAGCCCGCTATCCACGCGCACGTGCATCCCGCCCGCCGCGTGGTAATAGTCGATCCGGCCTGGGCTGGGGGCGAAGGTGAACGGGTCTTCGGCGTTGATCCGGCACTCGATCGCGTGGCCCTTGAAGCTGATCTCGTGCTGCTTGCAGGACAGGTCCTTGCCGTCGGCGATGCGGATCTGTTCGCGCACCAGATCGATGCCGGTGATCATCTCGGTCACCGGATGTTCCACCTGCAGGCGGGTGTTCATCTCGATGAAAAAGAATTCGCCACCTTCCCACAGGAATTCGATCGTGCCCGCGCCGCGATAGGCCATCGCCGCCATCGCATTGGCGCAGATCATCCCCATGCGGTCGCGCTCCTCGGGCGGGAGCACGGGCGAGGGCGCTTCTTCCAGCACCTTCTGGTGGCGCCGCTGCAACGAACAGTCGCGCTCGCCGAGATGGATCGCCTCGCCCTTGCCGTCGCCGAACACCTGGAATTCGATGTGGCGCGGATTGCCGAGGTATTTCTCGATATAGACGGTCGCGTCGCCGAAGGCGGCCTTGGCTTCGCTGCCCGCCTGTTTCATCAGGGTTTCGAGCTGGTCTTCCTCGGTGCAGACCTTCATGCCGCGCCCGCCGCCGCCGCTGGCCGCCTTGATGATCACCGGATAGCCGATGTCGGCAGCGATCGTGCGCGCCTCGTCGTAATCGGACACCGCGCCGTCCGACCCCGGCACCAGCGGCAGGCCCAATGCGCCCGCGGTTCGCTTGGCCTCCACCTTGTCGCCCATGGTGCGGATGTGTTCAGGCTTGGGGCCGATCCAGGCGATGTCATGCGCTTCGACGATCTCGGCGAATTTGGCGTTTTCGGACAGGAAGCCGTAACCGGGATGGATCGCGTCGGCATGGCTGATTTCCGCCGCGGAGATGATATTGGCGATGTTGAGATAGCTGTCGGTCGCAGCGGGCGGGCCGATGCACACCGCGTGGTCGGCCAGCCGCACATGCATCGCCTCGGCATCGGCGGTGGAGTGCACCGCCACCGTCTCGATCCCCATTTCGTGCGCCGCGCGGTGGATGCGCAGCGCGATTTCGCCGCGATTGGCGATCAGTATGCGGGAGATTGCCATGCCGCCGCCTCAGCCGATGATGACGAGCGGCTGGTCGAATTCGACCGGCTGGGCGTTCGCGACCAGGATCGCCAGGACCGTGCCCGCTCTGTCGGCGGCGATCGGGTTCATGACCTTCATCGCCTCCACCACCACCAGCGTGTCGCCCTCCTTCACGCTATCGCCGATTTTGACGAAAGCGTCCGCCTCGGGCTCGGGCGCGAGATAGACCGTGCCCACCATCGGGGACTTCAGCGCGCCTGCGGTGTCGCTGGCCGGGTCCGAAAGCGCCGCCCCCGCAGCCCCGGCGGCGGGTAT
>JBGTHW010000205.1:0-28406 GCA_041746035.1 Parasphingopyxis sp. | reverse complement strand
CACCGCAGACATATTTGCGTTCCTGACAACGGAACCGAACGAAATTGTCGGAGCCGTGCACCCCAAGGCCATGCCAGTCATCCTGCCAGCCGATGGCTATGACGATTGGCTGGCGAGCGATTGGGATAAAGCGGAGAAGCTTGTCGCGCCCTATCCCGATAGCGCGATGAAAATTGCGGAGCGGGAATAGCGATGGCGAGGAAATTTCGGTTGTTTGCAGAACGGCCTCCCGATCCGATCCTGATAGGCTATCGACCGCCAACGCGCCGTGAAAGAATCGGGAATATGGTCGTCGGTATTATCAGCATCTTTATCGGCGCGATCCTGCTGGCCGCGATAGTCCTGCCACAATTCGGAATCGACTTATTCCAGTGAGCGAGCCGCTTCGATGCCTAGTTTGCGGAAAACCAAGACCGGGTGATTTCCATTTCCGCAATCGCGGTCGCTAAATCCTCTTGCACGTCCTCTCCGGCGATATGCCGCGCCAGCAAGCTCAATGTCTGTTCCGTCATCACGCGGTTGCGCTCCAGCGCATCCTTGATTGCTTCGCGTTCGAGATCGACCATTACGGCTTCGGTGTATCGATAGCGACAATCGAACACCAGCCGATTCCAAACAAGGCCAATACGCGCGCGCGCGCGCGGGAGACTGCCTAAAAAAACTGGCAGCGTGATAATAATTTGCTTTTACCGCATGAATCGTGAAACGAAAAAAAGGAACTCGCTGGGGCAGCGGGTAACGGGGAGAAACACAATGAGAGCGATTATTTATGCCGCGCCGTTCATGGCGCTATTATCCACTGCGGCCTATGCTCAGGATGCCATGCCGGTTCAGTCTGCACCCGTCCAGGCGCAAGCAGTTTCTGCACAACCGGAATATTCGATTCCGGCCAATACAGAAATTACCCTGCGCATGAATGAGGAACTGCATACTCAACGCAATGATGAAGGCGACACGTTCAACCTGTCAGTTGTTCATGACGTGCGGCTGGGGGATTATATTGTCATTCCAGCCGGAACGCGAGCTGTCGGGGAAATTACATGGATGACCGGTCGCGGCATGTTCGGAAAGTCCGGTAAGATGGACATTCAGATGCGCTACATCGATCTGAATGGGCGGCGCATTCCGGTTGAAGGCGAATTCAGGCAGGAAGGCGAAGGCAACACGGTCGCGACAGTCGCTGGCGTCGTTTTGATCCCGGTTGCTGGACTGTTCATTACCGGACGGAGCGGCGTGATACCTGAAGGGCGCGAGCTGACAGCGCACCTAAGCCAAGCGTTGCCTGTGGCTTTGCCCGCCGGAGCCGTCGTTCGCCAAGGTGGTGCTGTGAGGGCGATCCCTGCAAGCGCGCCTGTCGCCATGCCAGCGACGGAGGCCAGCCCGATTCCAGCATCGATTGAATCGCCATCGCCGGTGTTCCCCGGCGCGGTTGTGCCGGACGGATTGGAAGGCACGGACGAATAGCGCCTCATATTCGGAGTGACGGGCATCAAGTGTGGGAAAATGTGTGGGAGCAGAGTTTTCCGTTTGATTAAATATCAATGGAAATCAAATTATTAACACCGTAGGTTAGACGGACTCCGTGTCCGCCAGCTGTTCCAAGCCTTCGCCGTTATCGTCGGGTCTCGCCCCGCGCGCGGGCATTGCTCACCCGCCAGATTCGGTTGCCGACATCGTCGGCGACGAGGAGCGCGCCGGTGCGGTCTGTCATGACGCCGACCGGGCGACCGCGGGCCTGGCCGTCTTCATTGAGGAACCCGGTCAGGACGTCGATCATTTCGCCGGTCGGGCGACCGTTTTCGAAACGCACGAAGACGACCTTGTAGCCGGATCTGGGTTCGCGGTTCCACGAGCCGTGCTGGCCGATAAACGCGCCATTGGCAAAGGGCCGGCCCAGCCGTGTCCGATCGGAAAATTCAAGCCCCAGAGAGGCGGTGTGGGGCCCGAGCGCATAATCGGGGAGCCTCGCATATTCGGCAAGACGCGGCGTCATCGGTTCGACGCGCTCATCGAGATTCGTGCCCCAATAGACGCCCGGCCAGCCATAATGGCCACCGAACACGACTTCGGTCAGATAATCGGGGACGATATCGCCGCCCAGCATGTCGCGTTCGTTGACGACAGTGAAGAGTTTGCCGGAGCGCGGTTCCCAGTCCAGACCGACGGGATTGCGCAGGCCCGCCGTGAAAATACGACAATCGCGGTCCTCGATATTGACCTCCAGGACGGCGGCACGATTCTCCTCTGCCGCCATGCCATTTTCGCCGATATTGCTGGTCGAGCCAGCGGCAACATAGAGCAGGTTCGGGTTTTCGGGGCTGACCACGACATTTTTGGTCCAGTGGCTGTTCGGCGCGTTGGCCGGGAGATCGACGATTTTCTCGCCTTCGCCCTCGATACGGGTCTGGCCCGGAGTAAACGGAAAACGGATCAGGGCATCGGTATTGGCGACATAGAGAAAGCCTTCGCTGACGGCCATGCCGAAGGGCGAGTTCAGCGCGTTGTCTTCGGTGAGCAGCGGGCGGCGCCGATCGGCAGTACCGTTGCCATCGACATCGCGCAGGATCGTGATCCGGTTGGCGGACGGCACGGCGGCACCGGCGCGTGTCATCATGCGTTCGGCCAGCCAGCCCGAAATGCCGCTCCGGTCTTGCGGCGGCGCGTTAGTCTCGGCCACCAGCACATCGCCATTATCCAGGGTCAGCATCCAGCGCGGATGATCGAGATCGTCGGCGAAGAGATTGACCGCCAGCCCATCCGCCGGCGTTGGCATTTCGCCATCCGGCCAGCCGACAGCCTCGGCGACATTGATCATCGGAATGGTTTCCGGGCGCGGACTCGGCAGCGCGCCCAGCTCGGCCGCAGGACCGCTCATTTGTTCGACTGTCAGACGCGCCTCGTGCGGACGGATCATCAACCAGGCGATGACGCCGAGCACCAGCAGGGCGAATACTATCATCAGAATTCTTTTACGGGTCATCGGTCGGTCTTCTCCTCGGCATCCTTGCCGCTTTCCGGTGGATGCAATTTCAGCTTGGTGACACGCTTGCTGTCGCTTTCGGTTATTTCGAGAGTCCAGCCGCTCGGATGATCCAGCATTTCGCCCTCTTCCGGCACCTTGCCAGCGAGCACGAAGGCCAAACCGCCCAGGGTATCGACATCCTCGTCGATCTCGCCGAGCCGTTCATCGACGATTTCGGCGACATCGTCCAGTTCGGCGCGCGCTTCGGCTT
Source organism: Parasphingopyxis sp. (assembly GCA_041746035.1). Taxonomy (GTDB): domain Bacteria; phylum Pseudomonadota; class Alphaproteobacteria; order Sphingomonadales; family Sphingomonadaceae; genus Parasphingopyxis. Next base: position 25,173 of record JBGTHW010000205.1, on the reverse strand, counting down.
CCCAGTGGCCGGCGGGCATCTCGATCAGCAACTCGGCGGCTTCCTCGTCATGCTCGTCTTCGATCTCGCCGACGATTTCCTCCACAATGTCTTCGATTGTAACGATACCCTCCGTGCCGGAATACTCATCGAGCACGATTGCCATGTGGGTGCGCGTGGTTTGCATTTCGGCGAGCAGGTCCAGCACGCCCATCGATTCGGGGACATAGCGCGGTTCGCGGATGAAGCTCTCGATGGTCGCGGGCCTTGGCTCTCCCGACGCCAGCACGGCAAATACATCGCGGATATGGATCATCCCGATGACATTATCGAGCGACTCGCGATAGACGGGCAGGCGGCTATGACCGGCCTCGGTAAAGACTTTTACGACCGTATCGAAATCTTCCATCTGCTCGATGGCGATAATATCGGCGCGAGGGACGCAGACATCGTCGGCGGTGGTTTCGCCGAAATGCAACAGGCGCTTGAGCATCTGCCGCTCGACCGGCGAAAGATCGCCGTCATCGGCCGGTTCGTCGGCATGATCGTCGATAGCCGCTTCCAGCTCGTCGCGCAGCGTGGCTTCGCCATCACCGCCGAAAATCAGGCTTCTCAGCCCTTTCCATATTCGCCCGCCACCGTTTTCTGCAGGGGCGGTGGTAATAGAGTCTTCTGGCATAAGGTGGGATTGCTATACCTCGTTATCGGTCATGTCGTTCATATAGGGATCGGCGATGCCGAGCGCCGCGAGGGCCGCGCGTTCCAGCGCTTCCATTGCCTCGGCCTCCGCGTCGCCCTGCTCATGGTCGTATCCTAGCAAATGCAGGGTGCCGTGGACAATAAGGTGGGTGGCGTGATCCTGTATGGCAATGGATATGGCTTCGGCTTCTTGTTTGCATACGTCATGCGCAAGGATGATATCCCCGAGCAGGACTTCACCGTCGTCGCTATTGGCGAGGCCCGCCAGCATATCTTTTTGCACCATCGGGAAGGAGAGAACATTGGTGGGTTTGTTGTTTTGGCGGTAGTCGGCGTTGAGTTGCTGCACCTCGGCGTTATCGGCATATTTTATCGATATTTCGACCGAGACGGGGTCATGGACAAGCCCGCCATGCCGGGTTTGGAGTATCGCAGCCGTGCAGGCCTTGCGCGCCAGTTCCTCCCAGTCGGTGTCCGCTCCCCATTCTTCGACCGTTTCCACGGCGGTTTCGATCATGCCGGGCCCTCATAGGCCTCGACGATACGCCCGACGATGGGATGGCGCACGACATCGCCGCGCCCGAAGCGGATCGTGCCGAATCCTTCGATGCCTTCCAGCCGACCGACAGCATCGGCAAGTCCATTCAGGGTTTCGCCCGGAAGATCGGCCTGCTTCGGGTCTCCGCACACGACCATGCGGCTGTTTTCGCCAAAGCGCGTCAGGAACATCTTCATCTGCGCCACCGTCGTGTTCTGCGCCTCATCGAGAATCACGAACGCGTCGGCGAGTGTGCGGCCGCGCATGAAGGCAATCGGCGCGATCTCGATATCGCCATTCTCGATGCGCCGCTCGACCTGATCGACCGGCAGCATGTCATAGAGCGCATCGTAAAGCGGGCGCAGATAGGGATCGACTTTCTCGCGCATATCGCCCGGCAGGAAGCCGATCTTCTCACCCGCTTCGACGGCGGGGCGGGAGAGAATCAGGCGATCGACCGAGCCGGTGATAAGCTGGTGCACGGCCTGTGCGACTGCGAGATAGGTCTTGCCGGTGCCCGCCGGGCCGAGCGCGAAGATAATATCGTCGCGGGCGAGCGCCTCCATATATTCGGCCTGCTTGACCGAGCGCGGCACGATGGTCTTCTTGCGCGTGCGGATCATCACCTTGGGCGGTTCGGAGACATCCTTGCGGATGACGCCATCGAGCATCGGCTGGTTCGACATGGCGATGACGGCTTCCACCGCACCACTGTCGATCTCCTGCCCCTCGGCGAGGCGATTGTAGAGGCCGGTCAATACATCGCGCGCGCGGCCCGCCGACTCCTCCTGGCCCTCTATCGTAATCCTGTTGCCGCGTGCGGCGATAAACACACCGAGACGGTTTTCGATGGCTACCAGATTGCGGTCATATTCGCCGAATAGAGGGCCGAGCAAGTCGGCCTGGTCGAATTCGAGATCGAGCCGGATGCGGTTGCCGTTTTCGCGGCGGGCTTCGCGTTTGGGCATCAGGCGGCGACCTTTGCGGGGAGTGCGCCGCCGAGGCTGTTCGGTCCGGCGCTGACGATATCGATCTCGAGCAGCGAGCCGATGGCCGCATCGGTTTCGAGATGCACCGATTGCAGCCAAGGCGATTTGCCGATGCGCTGGCCCGGCTTGCGACCGTCGCGTTCGAGCAGCAGCGTGCAGCGTTTGCCAACGGTCTTCCGGTTAAAAGCGAGCTGCTGTTCATTCAGCAGCGCCTGAAGCTGTTGCAGGCGTTCGTCGGCAACTTCGGCGGGCACGAACGCGTCGCCCATCTCCGCCGCCGGTGTGCCGGGGCGGGGACTGTATTTGAAGGAAAAGGCCAGCGCGTAATTCGCCGCGCGAATGACATCGAGCGTTGCCTCGAAATCCGCATCGGTCTCGCCGGGGAAGCCCACGATAAAGTCTCCCGAAAAAGCGATGTCCGGTCGCGCCGCGCGAACCTTGTCGAGAATGGCGAGATAGCTCTCGGTCGTGTGGCTGCGATTCATCGCCTTGAGAATATGATCGCTGCCCGATTGCACCGGCAGATGCAGATAAGGCATCAGTTTTTCGACATCGCCATGCGCCGCCATCAGTCCGTCGGTCATGTCGTTGGGGTGGCTGGTGGTGTAGCGGATGCGCGCGAGGTCTTCTATCCGGCCGAGCGCGCGGATCAGGCCGTCGAGACCCTGCGTTCGACCCTTGTCGTCCTCCGCTTCCCAGGCATTTACATTCTGGCCGAGCAGCGTGATTTCCTTCGCGCCCGCATCGACCAGCGCCTTCGCCTCGTCGATTACCGCGCTCCAGGGCCGCGATACCTCGGCACCGCGCGTATAGGGCACGACGCAATAGGTGCAGAATTTGTCGCAACCTTCCTGAACCGTCAGAAAAGCGCTGGGGGCCTGTTTCGCACGTTTGGGCAGCGCGCCGAATTTGGAGGCGGCGGGCATATCCGTATCGAGCGCATTCTCGCCGCGCGCCGCCTTGGCAATCAGCTCCGGCAGATTGTGATAGGCCTGCGGGCCGACGACGATATCGACCTCTTTTGCCCGTTTCGGGATTTCCGCGCCCTCGGCTTGGGCCACACAGCCCGCCACCGCGATCATCGGCGAGGAGCCATCCTTGCGGCGCAGCCGACCGATATCGGAATAGACCTTCTCTGCTGCTTTCTCGCGGATATGGCAGGTGTTCAGCACGACAAGGTCCGCCTCATCCGCGCTCGCGGCGGGCGACAGGCCGTTGTCGTCGAGCAGTTCGGCCATTCGTTCGCCATCATAGACGTTCATCTGGCAGCCGAAGCTTTTGACGTGATAGGTTTTCGGTTCCGTTCGACTCATGCGCGCGCCTATAGGACAGGCTTGCCGCCAAGAGAAGCCGATAGCGTATGGCGAATACGCTCGCGCGCGGTCGCCGCAATCTCTTTGCGATCATTGCATTGCGCCGGATCGAAGGGCGCGAGAAAGACGATGCGGCAGTTTATGACATTCCGGCGGCACAGGACCCGCCAGGCATTATGCGGTGCCCCTTCGGTACCGATCCATGCGAATTCCGGACCTTTGCCGTAATAATCGAGCAATATAGGCTGAACCCTGATACCGCGCGGCGGCGGTGCCAGCACCGCAAAGAGCGGCGGTTTGAAAGGTAGCAGGCTGGTCCCGTCGGTCGTGGTGCCTTCGGGAAAAATCGTGATCGGCTGATGCTCTTTCAGCGCCTCGCCAATGATCTCCACCTGCTTTCTGACGCTCGCCCGGTCGGTGCGCGAGATAAAAATCGTGTTGTTGATTTTCGCGAGCTGGCCGACGATGGGCCAGCGCGCAATCCCGTCCTGCGAGATGAAGGCCGAACGCGTCATTCCGCCGATAATCGGTATATCGAGCCAGCTTAAATGGTTGCTGACGTAAAATACGTCTTCCTTAAGCCGGATGCCCTCGGTGAGGATGCGGACATTGCAGATCCAGACTACATTATAGCAAAAGCGCGCTGGCCACGGCGAGGAGTAGCCGAACAGCCTGTAGAGATAATGGAGCGGGAGCAGGCAAAGCAGAAGCAGGGCGATGGCCAGCCCCCGAAACAGGAAACGCACCGGCCCGAAAAGCCCTATCGGCGGATAGCTTTCCGGATTCCCGCTGCTCATTCGATTGCGTTCTCCGGTTCCTGGCCAAGGGCTGCGGAAATGGCATCCTCGCACTGCCGCGCAAGATCGCGGCGGTGGCTGTCCGGACGGGGATAGACCGGGGCCAGCAGATGGATCGTGACAGCCTCGGTTCCGCGCCGCTTCATGATTTCGACCGCGTTTGTTCCGGCGTGGCTTCCGCTCCTCCAGATCAGTTTGCGCGAGTTTCTGCCATAATCGAGCGCGATGGGCTGCACGGCGACGGGTTGTTCCGGCGGCACGACCGATCCGAACAGGGCAGGGCGGAAGGGCTTGAGCTTGCCATTGTCGAGATGGCCTTCGGGAAAAAAGGCGACGGATTTGCCGTCATGGAGTGCCTGGCGGATGGTCGCGGCCTGGGTGACGGCACCGGCGCGGTCGCTATTTTCGATATAGATGGTGCCGACCATCGTCGCCAGCCAACCGGCAATTGGCCATTTACGGACGCTCGCCTTGGAGACGAAGGATGCGCCCGTAGCGCCGCCGATCAGCAATATATCCATCCAGCTCTGGTGGTTGGCGGCGAAAAGCGCCGTGCCTGTCGCTCGTTCGCCAACGACCGTGGCCTTCACGCCGACAGCGCGGGCACACCCGCCGAGAAAACGTTGCGGCCAGGGCGAGTGTTTGCCGAACAGCCGCCAGAACAGGTGCAGCGGCACACACGATGCGATCAGCGCAGCCAGCCACAATATCCGGAAAACAAGTCGCAGGCCCCCCAGCTTTGCCTCCTATCGATCGCGGTCGCGAGAGACGGCGTATAATTCCATCCGGTGATCGACGAGGCGATAGCCGAGACGGTCGGCTATCCGGCGCTGCAATTCCTCCAGTTCCTGATCGATAAATTCGACGACTTTGCCGGTCTCGACGTCGATCAGATGATCGTGATGATCCTCCGCAGCGGCCTCATAGCGCGATCGCCCGTCGCCGAAATCATGGCGTTCCAGAATACCGGCCTCTTCGAACAGCCGCACTGTCCGGTAAACTGTCGCTATCGAGATGCCGTTGTCGATGGCCGAAGCACGCTCATGCAGCGCCTCGACATCGGGATGGTCTTCGGCTTCGGAGAGCACACGCGCAATCACGCGGCGCTGTTCGGTAATGCGCAGGCCCTTCTCGTGGCACAGGGCTTCGACGTCGATCTTGCGGTTCATGGGACCGGTCTAGAGAATAAGAGTGGCGCTGAAAAGAGACGGGCCACAGGTAATTTTCGAGCCTGCAAATCCGGACGGGAGGCTAGGCCGTCTTTTTCTTCCGCGCGCCGGGCTTGCGACCGAGTCCGATTTTCTTGGCGAGCTTGCGCCGTGTATCGGAATAATTCGGTGCGACCATAGGATAATCCGCAGCCAGCCCCCAGCGCTGGCGATATTCGTCGGGTGTCAAGCCGAAGCTGGTCATCAGGTGGCGCTTCAGCATTTTCAGCTTCTTGCCGTCCTCCAGACAGACAATATAATCGGGTTTGATCGATGACCGGACGGGAACCGCAGGCTCGGGCTTTTCCTCCGGTTTTTCGGCGCCCTCCAGTTCGGTGAGGGCGCTATGGACATTGCCGATCAATAGCGGAAGATCGGAAACTGCAACGCTATTGTTGCTGACATGCGCGGAGACAATATCCGCAGTCAGCGTGATCAGGGTTTCGGTCATATCGAGTTCTTCAGCCATGGAAATTATCCTTGTTATTGGAGCATTTTCGTCAACTACCCGCGCATCGTCAGGGGATAACTGTCATTTCGCATGTATTTTTACAAGCAGTTTCCGTATAGGCGCCGCTAGGTTTTCGGCCGCTTTAGCAGAAGGGCCAATGTTATCGCGTCATGTTTCTGTCCGTCGCGCCCGCTATAATACCGTTTGCGCCGTCCAACCTGCTCGAAACCGTTCCGCAGATAAAGCCGTCCCGCGGGGTTGCCTTCGCGCATTTCGAGATGCAGCTTTTTCGCGCCGAGCGAGGCGGCGGTAAAACAGACCTTCTCCAGCAACGCCTGTCCTGCGGCCATGCCGCGAAACCTCGGGCGTACGCCGATCAGCAATAATTCCGCTTCATCGGCAATCATCCGCGCCAGTGCAAATCCGGCAGGGGTATCGCTGCTGCGCGCAAGACATAGCCAGACACCGTTCTGAGCCAGGATTCCGGTGCACTGGCTGCGGGTCCAGGCTTCGCCAAAATCGGGATCGAAGGTTTCTTCCATGATCGCCATGATTTCGGCAAGATCGATATCGCTGCCCTCGCTCAGCGACAATGGAGGGGGTGCCAGCGTGCTCATTGCGGCAGCTTCGCATCCGGGGCGCGCCCGTAAAGCGGGCTGGGCGGCAGTGTAAGATATATCTCCGGCAACAGGCCGACATCCGCAGCGCGCGGCAGAAGTTCGAGCGCTTGGCCTTTCCCCGAAAGCGCGACGAGTTCCGCCGCGGCATTGCCGATCAGCAACGGTTCCTCGATAGCCGCGATGGCTGCGCCGGGCGTCAGAGACGCCAGCGGGGCAAGAGCATCGAACGGGTCTTTGCGGAATCGCTGCACGAACATTTCGCCATGGCCTCCCAATATGGTGACTGCCACCCTATCGACAGAATCGGGATTGGCAAATTGCATAACCGCCAAAAGCGCGAGCGACGAATATCCGTGGATCCCGGCGTTCCAGCCCAGCGCCAGCGCCCGTGCCGCTGCGATGCCGACTCGCAGTCCGGTGAAACTTCCGGGGCCGCAATCGACAAGAATCCGGTCAGCGCGGCCATTGTCGGGGAGCTCGGCGATCATCGGCACGAGCCGTTCGGCATGACCGCGCCCGATAATCTCGTGACGCTCGGCAATCAGCGTTTCGCCATCGAACAGCGCGACCGAACAGGCATCGGTGGCGGTATCGATGACGAGCATCATGCGCGAGCGGTCATGTCAGAGGACAGTGTTGAACCGCTCGAAGCCGGGGCGCGGGCTGCGGTCGAATATCGTCGAATCATCGCCATAGCCGAGCGTCGAAATGAAGTTGGATTTCACCGCAGGCGTATCGGCGAAGAAATCGGCATCGACGGCGTCATTGTTGAAACCCGACATCGGCCCGGTATCGAGTCCGATCGCGCGGGCAGCGATAATGAAATAGGCACCCTGAAGCGAGCTGTTGCGGAAGGCGTTTTTTTCGCGGAACGCGTCGTCGCTGAACCAGCTTTTGGCCGTCTCATCGTGCGGGAAAAGCTCGGGCAGAAGTTCGTGAAAGTCGGTATCCATGCCGACGATAACCGATACCGGTGCCGCTTTGATCTTGTCCGCATTTGCGGGCATCGCATATTGCGCAAGCCGCTCCTTCGCTTCATCCGTCGTGCACCAGGTCAGCCGGGCAGGCAGCATATTGGCCGATGTCGGCCCCATCTTCATGAGGCTCCATATCTGTTCGAGCTGATTCTGGCTGACCGGTTTCTGTTGATAGCCATTATAGGTCCGCGCTTCGCGGAAAATCGTGTCGAGTGCGTCGTCGCTCAGGGGCCTGCCCATCAAATGTCCTTCCGATTCGGGGTTCAGACTAACAAAGGCCCGCTGCCATCAATGGTTCCGCCTGCACTCAAACAGCGCGGACTTCGGTCACTTCCGGCACATAATGTTTTAGTAACTGCTCGATGCCCTGCTTCAGGGTTGCCGTGGAGGAAGGACAGCCGGCACAGGCACCCTGCATCTGCAGGAACACCTTGCCCTGCTGGAAACCGCGATAGACGATATCGCCGCCATCGCGCGCGACCGCCGGGCGGACGCGTGTATCGATCAGTTCGCGTATCTGGCTGACAATTTCCTGGTCTTCGGGATCGTCCTCGAAATCGTCCGACGGCACCGCGATCTCGGCTGCGCTGCCCGGCTTGAACAGCGGTGCGCCGCTGACGAAATGATCGAGCAGGATCGACAATACATCGGGCTTCAGTCCCGCCCAGTCGACGCCTTCGCCTGCCGTCACCGAAATGAAATCGCTGCCGAAAAACACGCCGGTGACATCGCCGAGATTGAACAGCGCTTCGGCGAGCGGCGACGCGTCTGCTTCTTCGGGTGCGGCAAAATCGCGGGTGCCGCCGGTCATTATTTCCTGCCCGGGCAGGAATTTCAGGGTGGCGGGATTGGGCGTGGTTTCGGTTTCTATCAGCATCCACCCGACATGGCGCGCGCGAAGCCCGGTATCAAGGCTTTTGAATCGCGAACGCAGCCCGCGCGTTCCCGCAGTTCGCAATCCCGCGCGACACGAGGCGATGAATCAGGGGATACCGCATACGCATCGCCGAAAACCGCTTGACGAACACGGCAGTTTGACAAACCGTATGTTTGCGAACATCTTTGCGCCATAAAACAGGGGAGGTTCGGATGATTATACTGGTTGCGAGAATTTTGCTGGGCGCGCTGTTTATCGGTGCGGGCGTTCAGAAGATGCAAGGGATAGACGGGTTTGCCCAGTTTCTGGAAACAGGGCCGTTCCCCGGGTTCCTGGCCTGGCCGACAGCCATTTTCGAGGTGGTCGCGGGGCTTGCAATAGTCGCAGGATTTTTCACGCGCTATGCGGCCGCCTCGCTGGCGCTTTTCTGCGTGCTGACCGCTGTGTTCTATCATCCGGGCGAAATAAGTGCGATTATGAAGAATCTCGCGCTCGCCGGCGGGTTCCTGGTGCTCTATGCCCACGGGCCGGGGCTGTTTAGCGTCGATGCACGACGCGGTGCATTCGGGGCCGGGGCCGACCGGCGACAATAACCGGGTCAAGCCTGTCCGGATTTTTTCCCGCGGACGGCAACGAATATACCTGCTGACCGGTGTGCTTTTGCGCACTGCGCAATCTTCTTGCTTATTTAATCGTTCGCGCCCATATGTGTTGCAGCGCAGCATGAAGCGGATACCCTGCTTCTTCCAACATCCGGCAGCGTGATCGTCGCGACAAAGAACGCGACCGGCTGGATAGTGCGCTAATTTTCCGAGGCTTCCCTTTTCACGCGGGTTGTTTTGCAGCCCGCTTCTCGCGCGCCATCCCGGTGCGCGGAAGCCCTATTTTTGAAAGATAATAATGACACAATTTTCCGATCTCGGCCTGGCGGAGCCGATCCAGCGTGCGCTGGATGCCAAAAATTACGGAACGCCGACGCCGATCCAGGCGCAGGCCATTCCCGCTCTCCTCGAAGGCCGCGATCTGTGCGGCATCGCCCAGACCGGTACCGGCAAGACGGCAGCGTTCGCGCTGCCCTCGCTGGATTATCTGCATAGCGAATTCCGTCCGCGCCCGGTGAAAGCCTGCCGGATGCTGGTGCTGTCGCCGACCCGCGAACTGGCGACGCAGATTGCCGTCAATATGCGGCAGTATGCGAAGTTTCTGAACCTTTCCGTCGAAACCGTGTTCGGCGGTGTGCCGGTCAACAAGGACAAGCGGAAGCTTTCGGGCGGCGTCGATGTTCTCGTTGCGACGCCGGGGCGGCTGCTCGATCTGATCGACCAGCGCGCCCTGTCGCTCGGCGATGTCGAGATTTTCGTTCTCGACGAGGCCGATCAGATGCTCGATCTCGGTTTCATCCATGACCTGAAACGCATCGAACGTCTGCTGCCGAAAGATCGACAGAGCCTGTTCTTCTCGGCGACCATGCCGAAAAATATCGAAAAGCTCGCCGCCGGATTCTTGCAAGACCCCTTAAAAGTTTCCGTAGCACCGCAAGCGACGACGGTAGAGCGCGTCGACCAATATGCGACCTTTGTAACGCAGAAAGAGAAGCAGGCGCTGTTGACACTGACGTTGCGCGATCAGGATATCGAGCGCGGGCTGATTTTCTCACGCACCAAACACGGTGCCGATCGTATCGTGCGTTTCCTGCAGGGCGCGGGCGTCGAGGCTGCTGCCATTCATGGCAACAAGAGCCAGCCGCAGCGCGAGGCGGCGCTGGCGGCGTTTCGCAAAGGTGCGATCAAATATCTCGTTGCCACCGATATCGCGGCGCGCGGGATCGATATTCCGGCGGTCAGCCATGTTTTCAATTTCGACATGCCCAATGTGCCCGAACAATATGTCCACCGTATCGGCCGCACCGCGCGTGCCGGAGCGAGCGGCATCGCGATCAGCTTCGTCAATGACGAGGATGAGCGCGGCTATCTGAAGAGCATCGAGCGGCTCACCGGAGTGCGGCTCGAAAAGCGTGCGCTACCGGAGGACTTCCTGTCGCAGGCGGCAGGCCTTCCCAAGCCGGCAGCGCGCAAATCCGGAGGCGGCGGTGGTCGCAAAGGTGGGGGCCGCCCGCAAGGCAAGGGCAAGCCGCGCCACACGGGCGGCGGCGATCCGGCGAAAAAGAACCACAATCGGCGACGAGGACGCAACAAGAGCGGCGTCGGCGCGCACCAACAGTCGGTCCAGCGCAGCGGCCGGCGTTAGCCTGATGGTTGCCGGGTAACGCTCTAAAGCGCGTCGACAGCCGCGACGATGTCGCTGTTTTCGGGGCGTATGCGATAGTCGCTTTCGACCATCTTCGCCTGCACCGTGCCATCCGGCGCAATCACGAAAATCGCCGGGCGCGGCACGCCATAGGCGAAGCTGTCTTCGCTATATTGCGGATCGCGCAATTCGAAGGCATCGATCATTGTCGAGCCTTCGTCGGAGAGCATGGCATATTCGATATTCTCGCGGCCCGCGAATTCGGCGAGAACGTCAGGTGCATCGTAACTGATTGTCGCGAGAGCATAGCCACGCTGTTCGAGGTCTGCGCGAATATCGCGCAAGGACACCATCTGTGCCTGACAATAGCCGCACCAGTCCGCCGAACGGTTGAAAACGAGCACCAGCCCGTTTTCGCCGGTCAGATCGGCGAGCTGCATGGCGCGTCCCTGCAGGTTGCGCGCGGTGAAATTGGCGGGGATCGCCTCGCCGACATCGGGCCCGGCATTGGCGACTTCGGGATCGACGACTGCATCGGTCGATGCCGCACTATCGATGGCCTGCATCGGCTCGGCGGAGGTCTCGCCGCTCTCCGAACAGGCGACGATGCCGATTGTGGCCAAGGCCGAGATAAGGGCGATGCTGGTGGCACGCATGAAAATGTCTCCGTCGATCTATGTTTCTACCATACGCTAACGAACGAGATTCAGTTACGATCCAGATCACAGTTTTTTCCTGTTTTTGCTTATGACGGACTTGTATGGCGATGGCGACGCATGGAATAGGACGATGCGGTCCGGAGGAAGCAACCATGAACAGGAATATCATCATCATTATAGTGGCGGCACTGGTCGCATTCGGGGCGGTTCTGCTGATCCCGCGCCTGCTGGATAGTTCTTCGGACGATGGCGAGGAGCAGGTCGCCGAGGCGCCGGAAGATGATAACCGCGATGGCGACAGCGGGTCGGCGCGAAGCAACACCGACGATGGCGACGAGCAAACCGCCGATGCCGGGGACAAGCCGGACGGTCCGTCCGCCAATTCCGGTGGCAGCAATCCCCGCCCTGCCAACCCGGCCCTCGCCGCGCAGCTTCAGGCGGCAGCCCGTCAGGTCAACGCAGGCGGTCCGGTGCGCATCGACGAACTGACGACGATGGCCAGCGCCTCGGCGCAGGGCAATCGTATCCGCTATCGCTATCAAGTGTCCCGCACTTTATCGTCCGATCAGGTTGCCAGTTTCCGGCAGTTCGCTTCGACCCAGAATCCGCAGACGATTTGCGGGCGAGATATCACGCGGCAGCTAATCGAAATGGGCGGCGAGATCGAATATGCCTATTTCGGGCCGGGCAATGCGTTCCTGTTCAGTACGCCGATTGTGGATTGTTAGGCGATTAGCCTGCGGGCCGCGTGGCCTCGACAATCCGCGCGGCATCGCCTTCGGGATCGAGACCCAGACTGTCCAGCATGGCATGTCCGGCATCGAAGGCCGGGCCGGTCCAGACCGGCGTGCCCGTATCGCGAATCGCATCGAGCGTCGCCTGTTTGTCCGGCGACAGTTTTTCGCCCGCCGCTACGCGCAGGAACACTGCCGCCACGCGCTTCGGATAATCCCGCACCGCCGTCGCATAGGCCTCCGCATCGCCCTGCGTATCGTCGCCGATCAGGATGAAGCGGTGGTCGGGATAGAAACCGAGGATGGTTTCGATCTGGCCGGTCTTGTGCGCACCATGGCTGGAAGCACCGAACGTCTGGCGGTTCAGCCCCCAGTCTTTCAGCAGCATCGGTCCGCGCGGCAAGCCTTTGAGTTTCTTGAACTCGGCGAGAAAGCCATAGAGATTCCACGGACTCGACGATACATAGAAAAACGCCCGCCGGGGCGCGGTTCCCGGTTCCGGTCCCTCCGGATCGCCGAGCCGTCCGAACAGTTCCTGCGCACCCGGCACCGTCATCCGGTCCCCCGGCATTTCCATCGCCACGCGCCGCCAGTTGCGGGCAAAATCATGCGCGCCGGTTTCGATGATCGTATCGTCGATGTCGGAAATGACGCAGAGCCGATGGTCGGTGCCGGGGGCGAGGACCGGCGCTTCCGCAGGCTCTAATTCGGCGTGATCGGGGAGCGAGAGGACGACGGACTGCCATTCCGCGTGGCTCGGCAATGGATGCGTACCGATATCGATATCGAAGATTGCGAAACCCTCCTCGTCCGTGACCACCTCCACGCGCCTGCCAAATCCCGACAGCGTCACGCGTTTGCCCGGCACCTCATGGGAGGCGAAGAGCCGCACCATGCCGACGAGCTTGGACAGCCGCCCCGGTTTCTTCCAGCCCGGCTTGCGGCGTCTTAGCAGCCGCGCGCGCACATAAAGCTGCGTTTCATTGCGGAAGCCGGCATAGGCGGCGATATCGAGCGGACGTTCGCGGGCCAGGAAAAAGAAGGGCACGCGCGCCTAGTCCTGCGGCGGATATTCCTCGAATTCCGGCAGATCATGGGCACCGGCCATCCAGCCGATGCGGTCCTTCGTCATGATGTGCGCCTGTGCCGGAAGCGCATCGGGATCGTCGAGCGTACCGGATTGTATATCGATCAGCCCCGGCAGAATCCCGGCATTCGCATAGAACAGCCCGGTTCCGCAATCGCCGCAAAACTGCCGCCGCCCGTTCTCGGAGGATTTGTAGGTTTTGGGCGAACCGCTCGTAACTTTCAGCCTGTCCTCCGCGAACATCGCCCAGCCGACCATCGGCGCACCGGCATGTTTGCGGCAGTCCGTGCAATGGCACAGCGCATGGTTCACCGGATCGCCGGAAAGTTCATAGGTAATCGCACCGCAATGGCACTGGCCGGTATGGGGCATGTTGGACTCCTCTTCTGTTCGCTCGGTTTATCAAGGGAAGGCCGCACGTCCAGTCCTGAGCGGGCATTTCAGTGAAAAGTCCTTGAGGCCGTAAAGCTATGCTTGACACTCAAATTGTAAGGCATTAGCTTACTTTCATGATCCGGTCGTTTCGCAATAAAGGCCTGAAACTTTATGCCGAACAGGGCGACTCGTCAAAATTGAGTGTATCCAATGTGCGGCGGCTCAACACCATTCTGGTGTCGCTCGATGAAGCAATTCGACCGGAAGACATGGATGTTTCAGGTTGGCGCTTTCACGGTCTGAAAGGCAAGTTGAAAGGGCGGTATGCCGTTAATGCAAGTCGTCACTGGCGTGTGACATTCGGATGGGACGGTAAAGACGCGATCGATGTAGATTTGGAGGATTATCACTGATGGGAAATTCATTGCTCAAGGGTCTTGTACCGGTGCATCCCGGAGAAATTCTCCGCGAAGATGTATTGCCGGCACTGGCACGCCCAAAAACGGAAATCGCCCGCCTGCTCGGCATCTCGCGGCAGACGCTCTATGATCTGCTGAACGAACGCCAGCCGGTCACGCCGCAAATGGCGTTCAGGATCGGCAAGCTGGTTGGCAATGGACCCGATCTCTGGATCAATTTGCAGACACGGTATGATATGCAAATTGCCGAGCGCGAAATGGCGGACGAGGTAGCAAAGATACCGACGTTGAAAGAGGCGGCGTAACGCGGTTTCAATGCCAGCTATAGAAACCATCGGACAGCATATCGCTTGGTCCTATGCCAATTTAGCGCGAGCCCACGCAGCGCTGAACGACGGCGCGGACTCCTATCAGCAAATTCACCATGTTATTCGAAACAAGACCTATAGCGGCTTGGTTTCGGGCAAAATATCCATGCGCTCGATTTTTGACGATGAGCGGCTCAAGCTCACGTTACCCCAAGTCTGCACTTATTGCGGAAGCGGCGAAAACTTGGCAGTGGATCACATGATACCAAGGATTTCTGGTGGTACGGATGACGGCTATAATCTGGTTTGGGCCTGTCGGCGATGCAACAGTTCCAAGCAGGGGAAAGATATGATCCAGTGGTTGTTCGATCAAAAACGGTTTCCCAGTATCTACGCGCTGCGGCGTTATATCAAGGTAGTCGCCATGCACTGCGCTGATCTGGAAATCATGGACGATCCTCTGGAAACTTTGAGTGATGAAGCTCTGCCATTTTCTGTCGAACTCTTGCCCCACAAGTTCCCTCCGCTTGAGACACTCACGCTTTGGGAAAAAGCCACCTAACGGGATGCGGATGCGTCCCAGGATTAACTAAAGCACATATTTCGACAAATCCGTATCCCGCGCCACTTCGGCCAGCTGCTTCTCCACATAGGCCGCATCGATTGTCAGCGTCTCGCCGTCCGGCTCTTCCGATCCCGCCGCGAAGCTGACTTCCTCGACCAGTTTTTCCATTACCGTCTGCAAGCGCCGCGCGCCGATATTTTCGACCTGGCTGTTTACCTCGGCGGCGAGTTGCGCGACCTTGGCAATGGCGTCGGCGGTAAATTCGATGTCGACGCCTTCTGTGCCGATCAGTGCTTTATATTGTTCGGGCAGGTTGGCCTTGGTCTCGGTCAGAATGCGCACGAAATCCTCTTCAGTCAGCGCGCGCAGTTCGACGCGGATCGGCAGGCGGCCCTGGAGTTCGGGGAGCATGTCGCTGGGCTTGGCGACATGGAAGGCGCCGCTGGCGATAAACAGGATATGGTCGGTTTTCATCGGGCCGTATTTGGTGGCGACCGTCGTGCCCTCGATCAGCGGCAGCAGGTCGCGCTGGACGCCCTCGCGGCTCACCGATCCGCCGCGCACATCGGAGACCGCGATTTTGTCGATCTCGTCGAGAAACACGATGCCGTTGGCCTCGGCATTGGCCATCGCGACGCGCGCGACATCGTCTTCGTCCATGCGCTTTTCGGATTCCTCCTCGATCAGCTTGTCCCAGGCATCCGCCACCCGCATCTTGCGGCGCTTGGTCTGATGTTGCCCGAAGGCCTTGCCCATCATGTCGGAGAGATTGATCATGCCGACCTGCCCGCCCATGCCGGGAATTTCCATCGGCGCACCGGGCGCATCCTCGACCTCGATTTCGATCTCGGTGTCGTTAAGGAGATTGTCGGTGATTTTCTGGCGGAAGCTCTCGCGGGTTGCCTCGGTCGCGTCCTTGCCGGTCAGCGCGTCCAACAATCTTTCCATAGCCGCCTTGCTCGCATCCTCGCGCACCGCTTCGCGCCGCCGGTCCTTCTCCAGCCGCACCGCATCCTCGACAAGATCGCGGGCGATCTGTTCGACATCGCGTCCGACATAGCCGACTTCGGTGAACTTGGTCGCCTCGATCTTGACGAAGGGCGCATCCGCCAGCTTGGCCAGTCGCCGGGATATTTCGGTTTTGCCGCAACCGGTCGGCCCGATCATCAGGATGTTTTTCGGCGTCACCTCATTGCGCAATTCCTCGGGCAGCCGCTGCCGCCGCCAGCGATTGCGCAGCGCCACCGCAACCGCGCGCTTGGCGTCCTTCTGGCCGATAATGTGTTCGTCCAGCGCGGCGACGATGGCTTTGGGAGTCAGGGCGTCGGTCATGAGTTCTCGTTATCTGGAACAATCGGGAAGGGGATAGCCCAAAGATGGGGCGTGGCGGCGCGGCGTCAAGCGCAACGCCAGTCGGCGACATAGCGCCGGTGTCTGTCGACGATGCGGGCAATGTCGTCCGGCTGGGGCTCGGCCAGCCATTCGCCATGTTCGAAGGTGCCGCCCAGCACGATACCATCGGGCCGCGGGAACATATAGCCGGGTGCCGCGGTATAGGCGTATTGAATTTCCGGCTGCGGGATCAGGATGGCGAGCTGGCCGCGCACCGGTTCCAGCTCGGTATCGCCGAACAGCGCGCTGGAGCCAAGGCCGGTACAGTTGAAAATAAGCCGTTCGGGCAGGCTGGCGATGTCCGCCGGGGTAGCAAAATCGCGAACCACGATGCGCCCTCCGGCAATGCGGATATCGCGCATCAGTGAGGCAAGGAATCGTCCGGTTTCGACATACATCGTGTCGTAGCGAAGCAGATTCTCGGACGGGAAGGGGTGCTGGTCTCGGCTCAGCAAGTGCCGATCGGGGAACATGGGGTTATAGGCAGGCTGGACTGTCCGCCGGGTTTCGTCATAAGTCGGTATCCACCGGATACCGTAATCGTCGCCGACCATGATCTGCATCCGGCGGCGGGTATAATCCGCCGCCGCCCGTGCGCGCGAGAGAAACTCTTGGGTCGCCACTTCGCTGTCATAGAAGCTGGCCGGGAATATCTGACCGCCGGCGATGTTCGAGGTGGTGTTGGGAGGGAGGGCTTTGGCGTATATCGATACGTCATACCCCGCTTCCTGCAACAGCCGCGCACAGGTAAGCCCGAGCGCACCGGCACCGATCACGGCGACCGGGCCGCTATGGCCGGGCAGGCCGAGCGCGATGGCTTCGCGCGACGATCCCCAGCTCAGCGAAATTCCGCCGCCGCCATGCCCGTAATTATGGACGATCATCCGGTCGCCGAACGGCTCGGCGCGCACGACATAACCGGATGGGCGATAAGGCCGCAGCCCGGCGACGGTGCGGATGATCCGCTCGGGCGATACATTTACGTGCGGCAGGCAGACAGGACTGGCAAGCGAACCCGGTCTCGCGGACATGGTCGTGCAGCCGGACACCGCCAGCGCGGTCGATCCGGCGACGAACATACGGCGGGACAGCATCGGGCTCATCGCGCCCTGCATAATCGGTCAGGCCGCGCTGTCGAGCGTTTCGATGGTCAGCTGGTCGTTGGTGTAAACGCACACATCGGCGGCGACGGCCATCGCCTTGCGCGCGATCGTCTCGGCGTCCGTCTCATAATCGATCAACGCCCGCGCCGCCGCCAGCGCGAAATTGCCACCCGAGCCGATGGCGGCGAGCCCGTCCGCCGGTTCCAGCACATCGCCGTTGCCGGTGAGGATCAGCGTCAGATCCTTGTCGGCGACGATCATCATCGCTTCCAGATTGCGGAGATATTTGTCGGTGCGCCAGTCCTTGGTCAGTTCGACACAGGCGCGTAGCAACTGGCCGTGATATTGTTCCAGCTTGGCCTCCAGTCGCTCGAACAAAGTGAAAGCATCCGCCGTAGCCCCGGCAAATCCGCCGATCACATGGCCTTCGCCCAGCTGGCGAACTTTCCTGGCGTTGGGTTTCATGATGGTTTGCCCCATCGAAACCTGGCCGTCTCCGGCAATCACCACTTTTTCCCTGTCGCGCACGGCAAGGATGGTGGTCCCGTGCCAGACGATGCTCTGTTTCGTTTCGCTCATAGGCCCCGATATATGGCCTCGGATTTTCGCCGCAAGCATATCCCTCGCTAAGCGATTGGAAACCATTTGGCGGTATCGGAAAAGTATGAGCGAACGGGGTGTTGCGAATAGCCGGTTGATCGACGATCCGAGGATCGCGAAACTGCTCAGCGAAGTGAGCGATTTCGCGGTCTATGCTCTGGATGCCGATGGCGTGTGTGTGGCGTGGGAGCCGATATCGCGCCACTATCAATATCTGCCGGTCGAAGCCGTTATCGGTCGGTCGCTGTCCGATTTCTATCCCGATGACCAGAAGCCGAATTATCTGCGTGGCCTTCGCAATGCCGCCGAAACAGGCCGCAACGAGGGGGAGGGATGGCGGGTCCGCGCCGATGGCGCGCGCTGCTGGATGCGTACGATCACGCTTCCGCTTTGCGATGAAGATGGCGCGCTCACCGGCTATATGGGCATCGTCTACGATGCGACGCGCCAGCATGAATCCGCCAGCGCCCTGCGCAAGAACGAGGAAGTCTACGACGCCCTGATTCAGGGACTGAAAGACCATGTCATCTGCGTGCTCGATCGCGGTGGTCATATCCGCAAATGGAACAGCGATGCCCCGGCGATATTGGGACGCGAGCCGACTTCCCTCGAAGGCAGCCATTTTTCGGAATTCTTCACCGCCGAAGATCGCAAGTCCGGCGAACCTGCGAAGATTCTCGCGCTTGCGCGCAAGCGCGGGCGGTATCAGGCCGAAAGCTGGCGGCTCAGAGGAGACGACTCGCGCTTTCGGGTGGACAGCACGGTTTTTGCGCTGCCCGATGCTGACGGCAATCTGTTCGGCTATGGTATAGTCGTTCGCGATATCACCGATCGCTATGAAGCCGCGACGCAGCTTCTGGAATCGCAGGCGGCGCTCGAACAGTCCGAAAAACTGCGCTCGCTCGGTGAATTGACCGGCGGCATCGCGCATGATTTCAATAATTTGCTGACTGTCGTTCGGGGCTCGGCGGAACTGCTCCAGACCGCGAATTTATCCGAGGACAAAAAGGCGCGGCATATCGCGGCGATTATCGAAACCGCGGATCGCGCCGCCGAACTCACCGCCCAGCTTTTGTCCTTTGCGCGCCGCCAGCCGCTGCAGCCGAAGCGGGTGTCGCTGAACGCCCTGCTCGCCGATATGACCGATATGCTCAGGCGAACGCTGGGCGGCGGCATCAATATACTGCATGTACCCGCGCCGGATCTGGGCGATGTGTGCGTCGATCCGACACAGCTGCGCAATCTCATCCTCAATGCCGCGATCAATGCCCGCGATGCGATGAAATCCAGTGGAACGCTGACGCTGGCGACCCGCAACGTCCCGGATGGTACCGGCAACCCGCTGGTGAGCCTTGCAATTTCGGACACCGGCGAGGGCATGGTATCCAAGGTGGCCGCGCGGGTGTTCGAACCGTTCTTCACGACCAAAGGGCTTGAAGGAACAGGGCTCGGTCTCTCGCAGGCCTATGGCTTCGCGGCGCAGTCTGGCGGCGATCTCCGGATTTGCAGCGAAGCCGGTCGCGGGTCCACGCTCACCCTGTTGTTGCCGCGCCATACCGCTGGACTGGAATGCGCAGCCGCGCCGGGAAAGCCGGAAAACGAGATCGAGCAAGTGCCGAACGGGACACGCATTCTGCTGGTCGAAGACAGCAGGACCGTGGCGCTTTTCGCACAGACATTGCTCGAGGATATGGGCTGCGAAATAGTCCATGCAAGGAATGCGCAGGAAGCGATGCGGATTCTGGAGAGGGAAGCCGACCGTTTCGACATTGTCTTTTCCGATATCGTGATGCCGGGGCTGAGCGGTCTTGAGCTGGCTGCAAAAGTCCGTGAGCAAAAGCCGACCCTTCCGATCCTGCTGGCAACCGGCTATAGCGAGGCCGCAGCGCGCGGCGAGGGGAGCGAGTTCCCGATCCTGCCCAAGCCCTACAAGCGCGAAAAACTTTCCGAAATGCTCGGCCAGACGATCAGTTCGTTCCGGGAGGCCGCGTAAGCGCGGGGATATGCCGCGACGGGTCCCGACATCTCGATGCTGGCAATCGCCGCAGCCTTCGATCATATGGGCCGGATGACAAAGACTCAGCAAGAAGCCAGAATTCCGCCCGATCGGCAAGCGCGACAGCAATCGATCGCCGAGGCGCTGGCCGGGGCACCGGACGAGCGCCATCATGTGCCGTTTCGGGAGGGGTATCTCGAAACGCCGGTGGTGGCGGTCGATCCGTCGCTGCTTGTCTATCGTGCCGATAATGGCCGCCTGTTCGCCGAACTTGTCGCGCGTGGAGAGCCGCGCGAACAACGCGAAGGCGGGGAGCAGCAAAATCTGCTGCACGCGCTCCTCGTCGAGAAAGCGCGCGATCCGGACGGACCGATTTTCCGCGAACTCGAACGCCATGCCGTGCAGACCGAGCCCTTGCTTGTCACAAGCGACGGGCTGGTCGTGAATGGCAACCGGCGGCTGGCGACGATGCGCGAGTTGCGGGCGCGCGATCCCGATCATTATGGTGCCTTCTCAAGGATATCGGTGGCCGTGCTGCCCGATCATCTTGATCGCAGCGATATCGAATATATCGAGGCGGCGCTGCAAATGGCCCCCGAACTCAAGCTTGCTTATAGCTGGGTCAATCGGCGGCTGACGCTGCGCGATCATGTCCAGCGCCATGGCGCGGAGGACGATGTCGTTGCCGCCTATCGTTTCGCGGATCGCGAGGCGATGGAAGCCGAGCTCGCCGAACTGGCGCTTGCCGAACGCTATCTGGAGTATCTTGGCCATCCCGGCGATTTCGAGCGGGTGAGCGATCTGGAAGAGGCGTTCAAATCCATGGTGCGCGAGCTGGGCGAGATTACCAATCCGACGATTACCGGCCTGTGGAATTTCGCAGGGTTCGCGATGCTGGCGGAGAGCGCGGAAATAAAGCGCCGCGCCGACCAGTATTTTCCGTTCGACCGGCCGGTTCCCTTCGCGCTGGTACATTGGGCAATGCGGACATTCGCCGAGGAAGAGGGGCTGGCCGAACCGCAACAGCCTGGCGAGAACAGGCCGGTCGATCGCGAGCTGGCCCGGAAGCTTGAGCCAATCCTTTCCGACCGTAGCAAGGCGGCGCATGTCGCAATGCGCATCACGATTCTTGGCGACCGGCTGCGTGCCAATCAGGACGAGGAAATCGGGGGGGCACAGACGCTCAGTTTTCTGCGCAGGGCGCGGCAGAATCTCGATGCGCTCGATCTTGCGGCGCTGGCGCGCCCGCAGGCGCAGGATATCCGCGCCGAGTTGCTGCTGCTGGCGGAATATAGCCGGGCGATCAAGCCACAGTCGGACGTGGTGGCCGAAGCACCGGATATCGAAAAAAGTTCGCCGCTGTCCCGCCTGTTCGGGCGGTAAATGCTGTAGCACATATGGAAAATACGGGCGGGGAAAAGCTGGTCGGGGCGACTGGATTCGAACCAGCGACCTCCACACCCCCAGTATGATGCGCTACCTGGCTGCGCTACGCCCCGGAACCAGCGGTGAGCGATGTAGCGAGGCGGGAGGGGCGTTGCAACCGAATCGTCACTCCGGACGCGATCGGCGATCGGTCTTTGTGGCAAGCAACCTCATCTGTGCGCCGGGGTGCACACACACCATCGGGCCGGGTTTGCGGGGTTTTCCTGTTGCGCTGAAACGGGCTGTCCTGCCGCCGGAAACATGCTTTGTCGATCATTTTGCAGGATTCGTCGATACAGGCTTGGCAGAAACCGCGTTGGCCGACATGGCCATCGCGTGACGCGGCATTGCTCCCCGATGCCCCCAAGCGCATGCCGCGTCACGACAGTTTCGGCGACTGCCTGATTCCGGTCGACGGTTTCGGCACCGCATCGGGTTGCCGTCGCGGCTAGAGC
Organism: Parasphingopyxis sp.; assembly: GCA_041746035.1. GTDB lineage: Bacteria > Pseudomonadota > Alphaproteobacteria > Sphingomonadales > Sphingomonadaceae > Parasphingopyxis. Next base: position 3,360 of record JBGTHW010000205.1, on the reverse strand, counting down.
CGCTCAGTCGCTTCCGATCAGGGTCGACCCCGGTTCCGCAGGATAGGCCTTCACTCTCGCCCCCTGCAACGTCACCGCCGCCATCGCCTTGTTGAAATCGGCCATATGCGCCGATTTGCCGTGCACCTGTAGCGCTTCCATGTTTGCCCAGCGTTCGGCGATGCGGATCGTATTTGGGTTCTCGAGCTCGGTGGAATAGACATAGAGGAGGCAGCCTTCTTCCTTGCGGGTTTCCGCCATCATCGTCAGTGCCGCCACGCGAATTCTGTCGATGTCGCCCTCGGATAATTCGATCCAGCCTTCGACGATAATCATGATCTTCTCCCTGTGCGTTCGAGGACTGCCTTTCGCAGGACTGTGCGCGGCGTGCAACTCCAAGAGTGTTGCGCCCCGGCCCCACTCCGTGATAGGCGCGCGCTATTCATTCGGGGCATTCTTGCAGGATAAAGCAACGGCCCCATATTCCCTTTTTCGACGCCAAGGTTTTTTTCATGTCCGCAACACCCGTTATCGCAGGCGCAGCCGGAGGAGCCGGTGGCGGTTCGTTTCTGATCCAGCTCGTACCGCTGATCCTGATCTTCGTGATCTTCTGGTTCCTGCTGATCCGCCCGCAGCAAAAGCGCATGAAGGACCATCGCGACATGATTACTGCGGTGAAGAAAGGCGACCGCGTCGTCACCGGCGGCGGGTTGCTCGGCAGGGTGACGAAGCTGGTCGGCGAGGACGAGGTCGAAATCGATCTTGGCGGCGGGCAGAAAGTCCGCGCGCTCAAATCCACGCTGTCGCAGGTGATCGATCCCAAAGCCGCCCGCGCGGCGAACGACTAGGAAACCGGCATATTGGCACAGGATTTCCCGCTCTGGAAGGTGTGGCTGCTGACGGCGCTGCTGGTCGTTGGGGTATTGCTCTCCATCCCCAGCCTGATGACCGAACAGCAGCGCGAACAGATACCCGATTTTCTGCCGCAGCCAGCCATCAATCTCGGTCTGGACCTGTCGGGCGGTGTCCATATTCTCCTTGAAGCGCAGACCGAGGAATTTCTCGCTGCCCGGCTCCAGACGATGTCCGACCGGATCGACGACGCGATGGACGATCGGGAGCCGCGCATCCGCATTGGCGATGTTTCGCGTTCGGGCGGGCGGATTGCGTTCACGGTACGGGACGAGGCTCAGCTCGATATGGCCATGGAGCGGGTGCGCGAACTGACCGAGGGCGTCGGCCTGACCGGCCAGCGCAACTGGAACGTCGAAAATGTCGATTCGTTTCAGATCGTCGTGACACCGACCAGTGCGGGTATCGACGCGGCAGTCGATGACGCGGTCGGCACGGCGACCGAAGTTGTCCGCAACCGTATCGACGAACTCGGCACGCGCGAACCCACGATTATCCGGCAGGGCGACGAGCGCATCGTCGTGCAGGTGCCGGGGCTGGAAGACCCGCAGGCGCTGATCCGCCTGCTCGGCCAGACGGCATCCCTCGAATTCCGCCTCGTCAATATGGACGCCAATGCCGATCTCGAGGCGGCGGCGAATTGCCGCGCCCCGATTGGCAGCGAGGCGCTGCCTTTTGCCAATCCGGAGGTGGACGGCACCGGATGCGTGATTGTCCAGCGCCGCGTCACCGTCTCGGGCGATCAACTGGTCAATGCGCAGCAGAGCTTCGATCCGCAAACCAACGAAGTCACCGTCGATCTCACTTTCGATGGAGCGGGCGGGCGCGCATTCGGACGGGCGAGCCAGGAAAATGTCGGGCGGCTGTTCGCCATCATCCTCGATGGCGAGATATTGTCCGCACCCTTTTTCCGCGAACCGATCCTTGGCGGGCAGGCGCAGGTTTCGGGCAGCTTCACCGTGCAGACCGCCAATGAGCTGGCGATTGCGCTGCGCTCCGGGCGTTTGCCGATCGAGCTCGCGCCCATCGAAAACCGCACGGTCGGACCGGAGCTCGGACAGGAATCGATCGAGCTTGGCGGGTTGGCCGGTATCGTCGCAACCGTCGCCGTCATGGCCTTTATGTTCGTCACTTACGGGCGTTTCGGGATATATGCGAATATCGCGCTGGCGCTGAATCTGTTTCTGATACTTGCCATCATGGCGATGATGAACGCGACGCTGACCTTGCCCGGCATTGCCGGCTTCATCCTCACGGTCGGTGTGGCGGTCGACGCCAATGTGCTGATCAACGAGCGTATACGCGAGGAGCAGCGGCGGGGGCGACGGCTTCTCGATGCCGTGCAGACCGGCTACAAGGAAGCCAGCCGCGCGATCTTCGACGCCAACATCACCAATTTCATCGGCGGCGTGTTGCTGTTTTCCTTCGGTTCCGGGCCGGTGCGGGGCTTTGCCGTCGTGCTTGTCATCGGGATCGCGACATCGGTGTTCACCGCCGTTACGATCACCCGGATGATGGTCGCTGTCTGGATCAGGCGTAACCGCCCGAAGGAGTTACATATCTGATGCGTCTCCTCAAACTCGTCCCGGAAAATACCAATATCCAGTTTCTCAAATGGCGGAATGTGGCGATCGTCCTGTCGATTATACTGACCGTTGCCTCGATCGCGCTGACCATGACGCGCGGGCTGAATTTCGGTGTCGATTTCGTCGGCGGGCAGATGATCCAGGCGACCTTCACCCGGGATGCCGATGCGCCGGTCGTGGAGTTGCGCGAGGATATCGCTGCCCTCGATGTGGGCGACGCGTCCATCCAGCGGTTCGGGGAACCCAATCAGGTCTCGATCCGGCTGCGCGTGACCGAGGACGACCCGGACAATCCCGAAGTCGCCAATGCCGTGTCGGCGCTTGTCACCCAGATGATCGAGGCTGAATATCCCGGCGCGCAGATCGACTCGGTCGATGCGGTGTCCGGTAAGGTTTCCCAAGAGCTGTTCTGGCAGGCAGGGCTGGCCCTGTTCCTTGCGATGCTCGCCATTGCCGCCTATATCTGGCTGCGCTTCGAATGGCAGTTCGGCGTCGGTGCGATCTTCTCGCTGTTTCACGACGTCGCGCTGACGTTCGGATTCTTTTCGCTGACCCAGCTGGAGTTCAATCTCAGTATCATCGCGGCGCTGCTGACGATCATCGGCTATTCGCTGAACGACACCATCGTCGTCTATGACCGCATCCGCGAAAATCTGCGGAAATATCGTAAGATGGAAATCGCGCCGCTGCTCGATCTGTCGATCAACGAGACGCTGCCGCGCACCGTGATGACCAGCCTGACCACGATGATCGCACTGGCCGTACTGCTCTTTGTCGGGCCGGGTGTGATTTTCGGCTTTACCGCCGCGATGCTGCTCGGCGTATTCATCGGTACATACAGCTCTGTCTATTTGGCCGCACCGGTTCTGGTCTGGTTCAAGGT
>JBGTHW010000204.1:0-3581 GCA_041746035.1 Parasphingopyxis sp. | reverse complement strand
ATGCGCACTTTCTCCAAAACTGGAAGGAATGGCGAAGGTATTTCGGAGCGGTTTTATCACAGGCGGGGGCGAGCGACAATCGTTTACCCGCTATCTCGCTGCGCCCCTTGAAGAAAAGCTTGAAGCCGAGCGCGATCAGCTGCCGCTCTGGTTGCCGGTGGGCCTGGGGCTGGGGATTAGTGCGTGGTTCGGTTTCGCAAGCCGCGAAAGCTGGATCGCATTCATGCTTGCGGCGGGCGCGCTTGCGATATCCGGTTTTGTATTTGGCGGGACGTCGAGAGCAGTTCGCGGTGCGGGCTGGCTGGCGCTTGCTGCCTTGACCGGATGCGCGCTGGTCTGGCTCAGGGCCGAAACTGTCGATGTCGGGACACTCGATTATCCGGTTGTGAGCGAGTTCACGGCGGACATTGCTTCAGTCGAGAGATTGCCCGCGCGCGAGACCACGCGCCTTTTGCTCCAGAACCCGGATGACGAAAGGCTGCCTGCCAGGTTTCGGGTGAATATCGATCAGGAGAAGGAGACCGATCGGCTGTTGCCCGGCGCGCGGGTTGGGCTGAATGCGCGCCTCATGCCGCCTCCCGAGGCGGCGGTCCCGGGCGCGTATAATTTTGCAGAGCGCGCCTGGTTCGAAGGAATTGGCGCGACCGGGCGGGCTTGGGGGGACGTTGTTATTGTGCATCCCGCTGGCGAGGAAGGATGGAGGGAGTCCCTGGAAAACAGGCGGGCGGGTCTGGCCGCGCATGTCGCGCGGCAGATCGAGGGTGGCGGCGGCGCGATTGCCGCTACACTGGCTACGGGAGACCGGGGAAGAATCACGGAAGAAGATGCCGAAGCCATGCGCCGCAGCGGGCTCGCGCACCTGCTCGCAATCAGCGGACTTCATGTAACAGCGGTGATCGGTGTCGCGATGCTGCTGGTCCTGAAGCTGCTGGCGCTCAGCCCGAGACTGGCGCTTAATGCGCCGCTGGTTCTGATAGCTGCGGGGATAGGCGCGATGGCCGGCCTGGCCTATACGTTATTCACCGGCGCGGAGGTGCCGACGATACGCGCTTGCGTGGCGGCGATGCTGATATTGATCGGCATTGCCATGGGCCGCGATGCCATCACCCTGCGGCTGGTCGCGACCGGTGCTATCTTCGTCCTTCTTTTCTGGCCGGAGACTCTGGTTGGGCCAAGCTTTCAGCTCAGTTTTGCGGCGGTCACCGCAATCGTGGCCTTGCATGAACATCCCCGGATCAAGGCGCTACTTTCGAGACGCGACGAGCGCTGGTTTGCGAAGTTGGGGCGATTTGTGCTGGGCCTGCTGCTGACCGGTCTGGCGGTCGAGATTACCTTGATGCCAATTGTGCTGTTTCATTTTCACAAGGCCGGACTGTTCGGTGCCCTTGCCAATATCGTTGCCATTCCGCTGACAACATTTATTATTATCCCGTTCGAGGCGCTCGCGCTGCTGCTGGATATTATCGGGCTTGGCGCTCCGGTCTGGTGGCTGGTCGGCAAGGCGCTGGGGCTTATGCTGCAGCTCGCCCATGCCGTTTCGGATGCGCCGGGTTCGGTGGCTTTGTTTCCAACGATGCCGACAACTGCATTTGTCCTGATGATTGCCGGCGGCCTCTGGCTGTTGCTCTGGCGGACGCGATGGCGGCTTGGGGGCCTGTTGCCGATTGCGGCTGGCGCTCTCTGGGCTGCGGTTACGCCGCCTGCGGATATCATGATCACCGGCGATGGTCGGCATATGGCGTTGCGCGACGGGGAGGGTCGTATGGCGTTACTCCGTCCGCGTGCCGGCGACTATGTTCGTGACATGTTCAATGAAACATCGGGTGTCGAGGGCGATGCCGACGCCATCGATACTGTGGCGACCGCACAATGCAGCGGCGACAGCTGCCGTGTGGCCTTGTGGCGGGGCGGCAGGCAATGGCGGATATTCGCGACACGCAGCAGCTATTTCCTGCCGATGGGCGAATTGATCCGCGAATGCGAGGCAGCCGATATCGTGGTGAGCGAACGGCGGCTGCCTGCCGGTTGTACGCCGCGCTGGCTCAAGGCAGACCGCGACCTGTTGCGGGAAACGGGCGGGATGGCGATCGATCTCTCGCCGCCCTCGATCCGTACAGTCCGCGAGCCGGGAGACGATCATCCCTGGTGGCGATAGCAATCAGTAGCGTCTAAGCAGACCCGCCAGCGTCCCCTGAATGGCTACCTGCGCCTCGTCGTAGCGCTGCGGCTCATATTGACGGTTGGCCGGGTCGAGGCGTATTTGTCTGCCTTCGCGCCGATAGGTTTTGAGGGTCGCTTCTTCGCGGTCGATGAGTGCGACCACAATCTGCCCCTCGTGCGCAATTTCCGTTTTCCGGATCAGGGCATAGTCGCCATCGAGAATCCCTTCTTCGACCATCGAGTCGCCAGCCACTTCCAGCGCGAAATGATCGCCCGAGCCGAGAAAAGCCGCGGGAACCGAAAGGCTATCCTGTCCTTCGATCGCCTCGATCGGCTGTCCAGCGGCAATCCGGCCATGCAGCGGGAGTTCGACAACATCGTTTGCGGCGATCGGCATAATGTCGGGCGCCTTGCTTACGGTCGCCTTGCTCGTCGAAGAAACCTGTTCGGGCATTCGCACGATTTCCAGCGCGCGGGCACGGTTTGCCAGACGCCGGATAAAGCCGCGCTCTTCCAGTGCCGAAATAAGCCTGTGCACACCGGACTTGGATTTAAGCTCCAGCGCATCCTTCATTTCCTCAAAAGACGGCGAGACGCCGCTGTCCGACAGACGTTCATGGATAAACATTAACAGTTCGTGCTGTTTTCGCGTCAGCATATCGAATCTCCGCACCTATAGAACAGACAACGAACGTTTAGGAAACAAAAGAATCGCTGTCAAGTCAGTGGCAGTATCTCGGCTGTTTCCCCTGCCTTTGCCGGGGGGCGACAGGCCGGCCGCCGGATAAGCAGTTCCGCTTCCGCGAGCATAAAGAGCGCGGCACTGCTCTGCTGGTCCAGCGGCTTGGCGGCGGAATTCTGCCATTTGCCACGCACATATTCCTCCCGTTCTCCGCTGGCGGGCATATCCGCAGCCAGTGGTGCCCGAATGAAGCGCGGCAGAGGATCGGCATCCCCCGAAAGATGGGCGATCAGCGGTTCGAGAAACAGTTTTGCGGTGACAAAAGCCGATGCGGGATTGCCGGGCAAGCCAAGCGCGATGGCATTGCCGAGCGTTCCTGCCATTAGCGGCTTGCCCGGTTTTATCGCGATCCGCCAGAATTCTATTTTCGCTCCCGCCGCTTTCAGCACCGGCAGAACGAGATCGCGATCGCCGACCGACGCGCCGCCAATGGTGACGATAATATCGGTCGCGCGGGCCTGTTCGATTGCCGCCGACAGAATTTCTTCCTTGTCCGGGACTATGCCGTAATCGACGATTTCGACGGGCAGACCTGCCAGTTGAGCAATGAGCATCGGGCCGTTGGAGGCCGGTATTTGCGCGGGACCGGTCGCAAGCCCCGGCAAGACGAGTTCGTCTCCGGTCGAAACTATCGCCACTTTCGGTTTGTGGCGGACCGTCGCTTCGCCATGACCACCGG
>JBGTHW010000203.1:0-4456 GCA_041746035.1 Parasphingopyxis sp. | reverse complement strand
CGTGCCCGAACTACCGGTCACGCTGTACACAAATGTCCGCCGGATACCGACGGAGTATGCGGAAGCCTTCACCGATATCGTCGAGATCGAATCGCCGACGCGCAGCCCGGTGGACTGGGCGAACGGGCTTATGGACAAAATCCGCGGCATTCGTCTTTCGCCCTATGCGAAAACCTTTTTCATCGATGTCGATACGATCGTGCGAAGCGCGGAAATCGCGGACGCTTTCGCCATGCTGGATGATCGCGATATTCTGATCACCGAATGCGCCGAAGATGCGAGTGCCTCGCGGCGGCTGATCGCAAGGCCGCTCTATAGCACCGGCGTCCTCGGATACCGGCGGAACGAGAAGGTGGAAAAGCTCTTCCGGGCCTGGACCGATTTCGCACTCGAGACTCTGACGATGGCGCGCGACCAGCGATTGCATGAATTGCCCGATCTGGAAAAACTCGATCCGGACCAGCGCACCTTTCTCGCGCTCACCGATCAATATACATTGGCGAAATTTCTGGGACCGGATGCCAACGCCTTCGGTCTCGATGTGAAAGTGCTCGAAGAACGCTGGAACTTTCGCGGCGATGGCAAACGCCCGCCGCCCGATGATCTCGTCGTCGATCACCAAATGGCGGTGAAAGAAGGCAAGGCGCTGTTCAATGGGTGAGTGCTGGCAACGCCGAAGACGCAAAAAATCCATCTCGGCCAATTCTATGAGTTCAATCCAGGTCGATTTCACGACGCATTGCCGGGAGTTGGCGAAGGGGGTCGGGCGGGGTGAAAGGCGGGCAGCATTAGGGCGCACATATTGACAAATTGTAGCTTGTGAGATACAAATGGACCTGATAACAGTGTTAAAAACCGACGAGTTTCTCGAATGGGTGAAGAAACTGCGCGATCCGATTGGCCGGTCGAAAATCGTTCAGCGAATAGAACGGGCAGAGCTTGGGTTGTTAGGCGACGTGAAATCGCTTGGCGGACAGGTATCCGAAATGCGGATCGATTATGGCCCGGGATACCGATTGTATTTCACACGCAAAGGCCATCGACTGATTTGGCTTCTATGCGGCGGCGATAAAGGCAGCCAATCACGCGACATTGCCAAGGCGCGCACCTTGGCTAGCGAAGTGGAGGATTAATAATGGCTATCAAATTGACCCCTTTTGACGGCTCGGAATTTATTCCGGAGCCTGAAGCTCAGGCCGATCTTCTCGCCGATGCTCTTGAGAGCGGGCATGCACCCTATGTCGCCAAAGCGCTCGGCGTGATTGCGCGGGCGCGGGGGATGACGCAGATCGCGCGCGAGGCCGGGGTGAGCCGCGAAAGCCTCTATAAATCGCTGAGCCTAGACGGGAATCCGGAACTCAAAACCGTCCTCGCCGTCGCCAAGGCGCTCAAGCTGAAACTGACCGCGGAGGTCGATGACGAGGGGCAGGAGGCGGCTTGAGGGCGGGGAGCATCGCCAAGGGAGACAGATGCCGTCAGTCGAAGAAACCGTTATGTGCCGCCTTCACTCCCCCAAGCCGCGGGCGGCATATCCACCTCTTCGGTCAGATCGAACTCCACGCGGAAGAACCGGCCATCGGCGCTTTCCGGGCGGCGGAGTTCGTAAGCGAATTTTGTGGTGTCGATTTCTACCGCCCAGACATTGGCGGCGGAAACCGGGATGGCTTCGCGTTCGAACAGCGCGATGCTTTCCGCGTCCGCCGGAAATTCCTGACGGTTTCGTGTGCCGGCATCCGCCGCCGTCCCGCCATATTGGGTGAGCACATCCTCGCTGCCATCGTCATGCCGGTGATCGTGTTTCAGCCGAACGCGCGCATCCTCGCCCTCGCCGGTTAGCGTAAACACCCAGGTGCGCGAGCGATCCTCCCCGACATGGAAGGGAATGCGGACTTGGCCAGGCTGGCACTGCGCGACATGCATCACCAGCCGCTGTTCGGCGATCTCGGCATCGGCCTCGTCATCGGATACCAGCCGCCCTTCGAAAGCGCGCCCGCACAAGGTGCCGATATGCGCCATGAAGTTCTGTTGCGCCGCGGACTGGGCCGGGGCCTGCACTGCTTCAGGTTCCGATGAACAGGCAAGCAGAGCTAGAGCGCAAAGGGCGGATGGTATGGCAAAGCGCATACCGGCCTTCATACCGAAATCTCCGGCAAAGCCCAATCGATTGGCTCCCTCCCCTGCGCTTCCAGAAACGCATTCGCCTTCGAAAAATGCCGGCAGCCGAAGAAGCCGTTATGCGCCGCGAGCGGCGACGGATGCGGGGCTTTCAGGATGCAATGTTTGCCGCCTTGCTCCACGCTTTGCACGAACGCCCCCTTTTTCTGAGCGTAGCTGCCCCAGAGCAGGAAGACGACGGGCTCGTCCTTCTCCGCCACCAGCCTCACGATCGCATCGGTAAACTGCTCCCAGCCCTTGCCGCGATGCGATGCGGCCTGGTGCGCCTCCACCGTCAGCACGCTGTTGAGCAGCAGCACGCCCCGTTTCGCCCAATGCTCGAGATGACCATGCTGCGCGGGCGGAATGCCGCAATCGCTTTCCATTTCCTTATAGATATTGACGAGACTGGGCGGGGGGCGGACGCCGGGGCGGACGGAGAAGCACAGCCCGTGCGCCTGCCCCGGCCCGTGATAGGGATCCTGGCCGAGAATGACGGCGCGGACGTTATCGAGCGGTGTGGTGTCGAGTGCATTGAACCACAGGCTGGCGGGCGGAACGATGCGCTTCCCCGCTTCGCGCTCGGCCATCAGGAAAGCGCGCAGATCGGCCATATACTGCGCCTCGAATTCAGGGTGCAGCGGGGTTTTCCAGCTTTCATGGAGCTTGACGGTATCGGCCATCCGTCGGTTATGGCGCGATGCCATAAGCGAAGCAATCGAACCTGCTCGCAGTGGAGGCGCTTTAACTCGCCGCCCAGCCGATGAGGAAATAGGCGAGCACGGCAACCGGGCCGAGCGCGAAAATCGTCACCGCGACGAGGCCGATGCGGACGGCGGTGACGTTCCAGCCGGTCCAGTTGGCGAAACCGGCGCAAACGCCCATCAGCTTTGCATGGTGGCGATCGGTGGCGAAACTCTGGGTCATTGTCGTGGTCTTTCGTAAGAGAGGGGAATATCCGGGCCGGAATCCGTCGCCGGTCAGGCGACGGGAAGAACCGGGCCGATGGTTGCCGCGATGCACGCCGCGCTGATGGCGAGAGCGGCGACGGCGGCGAAGATGTTGTCTTTGGCGGTGATGAACATTGTGGGTCTCCTGAGCATGTGGGTGAAGTGCTTGTGCCGGTTTTCCGCCGATGCGCTCAGGCAACCGGAAGAACAGGGCCGACAGTCATGGCGATGCAGGCTGCGCTGACAGCCAGAGCTGCGACGGCGGCGAAAACGGAACCGGTGAAATTTGTGGTCGTGCTGAACATGATTTTGGTCTCCTGAACCTGACTGACGGACCATTCCGCCAGTCTGCCCCATACGATGCAGGGGGTATGCCAGAATCGCATTCTTACAATATTTCAGATTAATAGCCGTTTCAGCCTGCCCGAGCGCATCTTGGCGTCAACCAATTGTTGGTGAATTTCACCAATTTATGGAGCACTGGCTTTGCTCCGTCTTTTCTTGTTTGCCAATAAGTGCCTGGAATAGCGAAACGGAGGGCACGACCCGCTATTCCCGCCAATCCTTCGGGGTAACGCGCGCAATTTATACAGCAGATCGGACGTTTTCCTGCTTGACGATTCCGGGGAACCGCGCATTTAGAAGCGATGGAAACCAGCGCGACCGACAATATCGCCCGCATCAGGCGCAGCTACGACCGGCTTCTCGAAGCGCGGCGATTGCTCGAAAAAGCGGGTCAGGCCGATATTGCGGCATCGCTGTTTCTGCCGCTCGGTCAGCTGGAACAGCGTTTCGACCTCGCGACGCCGGCAGAGGTCGAGGCCGCCAGCGCATCGAAAAACGCATCCATCGCCGACAACTGAGCCGACGAGAGCGAAACGAAACGGCGGCGACGGTCTTCCGGATCGTGCATTCTTTCCAACAGGCTCAGCCCGACAAGATGATCGATCCAGCGGAGCGCCGTCGTCGTCGGCACACGTGCGACAATACAGACATCGCTAACCGCGCGCTGTTTGCCTTCGATGGCGGCGACATAGAGATCGAGGATGATATCCCAGGACGGGTCGGCAAAGGGAATATGATCGCCCAGCATCGTTTCGCGCAGATCGCGCATTCCGACAAGCGAACGGGCGGCGGCAAGGCGCATTTCGCGGCGCTCATCTATGCGTATCGGCGTATCGCGCGCACTGGCCTTGCGGTGCGCTCTCATCGCAAGATTTCCGTGCGCTCAATGGCAGATACCCCGTTCACAGCGGCCCCTTTTTGGCAAGCCTTGTTTCGCAACCAGGGGCTATCGTCAAGCAAGGATTGATCCGGCTAACCGCTCGCCAGCGGAAGCAACGCATGGGCGA
>JBGTHW010000202.1:0-5486 GCA_041746035.1 Parasphingopyxis sp. | reverse complement strand
GGCAGTGTCGATCAAGACATGTACGACAGCTTCCGGCAGCAGCTCGAAGCCTGCCCGGCCACTGGGCCTATCGTTATCACCATCTCCACGCTTGGCGGCGATCCCGAGGTGGCGCGGATGATGGGCGACGATGTCCGTTTGCTGCGCGAGCAGGGAGGCCGCGAGATGATGTTCCTCGGCAAGGTCGCGGTCTATTCGGCCGGCGCGGTTGTGATGTCGTCCTTTCCGATAGAGAACCGCTATTTCACCAGCGACACCAGGCTCATGATTCACGAGCGCAGCATCGACAAGACGGTCGAGGTGCAAGGTCCGTTGCGCACCTGCGTGGCGTCCGTCAAGGCCGTGCTCCACCAGATCGAACATTCGATCCTGATCGAGGAAGAGGGCTTCCGGGCCATCGTTGCCGGATCGAAAGTGGATTTCGAAACGGTGCGCGAAAAGGCACCCGAAAACTGGTATCTCAATTGCAAGGAAGCATTGAAACTGGGGCTGATAGCGGACGTCATATAGGCGCGCGTGATCGCGGGTCGTTGCTTGCAAATCGTGCCGGTTCGGGCACAAGGGTCTGCAAGCAGCGGGAGGTGCGCGATGAAATCCTTTTATAAAAGTGTCTTGATTGCGTTGGGCGCGCTGGCTCTCGCCAGCCCCGCCGTCGCCCAACTCACCCCCGCCGAGCAAACCATCGCCACCACCGTCGATGCCGAATACGAACGCTCCGTTTCCCTCCTCGAGCGCCTCGTCAACCAGAATAGCGGGACGCGCAATTCCGCCGGTAATCAGGCGGTCATGGATATGCTCCAGCCGGAGTTCGAGGCGTTGGGCTTTGCTGTGGAGCGCATCGACCAGAGCGCGGTGGACCGGGCGGGGCATTTTGTCGCGCGGCATAGCGGCATGCCCGGCACGACGCGGATGCTGCTGATCGGCCATACCGATACCGTGTTCGAGCCGGACTCGCAGTTTCAGGCATTCACCCGCGCCCGAACACCTGAAGACGACAGCGCGACCGGGCCGGGTGTCGTCGATAACAAGGGCGGGGTGACCGTGATGCTGACCGCGCTTCGCGCCATGCAGGCGGCGGGGATGCTGGAGGGGGCGAATATCACCGTCATGCTGTCGGGCGACGAGGAGGATGTCGGCGAGCCTGCCGCGACGGCGCGCGCCGATCTGATCGCCGCAGGACAGGAGGCGGATGTCGCGCTGGGCTTCGAGAGCATGGTCGTCTCGGATGGCCGCGATATGGGGACGGTGGCGCGGCGCTCATCCAATGCCTGGACGCTGACCACGACGGGCCGGAGCGGGCACAGTTCGCGGATTTTCAGCGAGACCTCCGGCGATGGCGCGATTTACGAGATGGCGCGCATCCTGTCGCGCTTCCGCAGCGAGCTGCCCGAACCGAACCTGACCTTCAATGTCGGCATGATCGTTGGCGGGTCTTCGGCGGAACTCGACGATCAGCTGGTGCGCGGGCAGGCGACGGGCAAGACCAATATCATCCCCGGCATCGCCATCGCGCGCGGCGATTTCCGGACGCTTTCCGACGAGCAGACCGAGCGCGTCCGCGAACGGATGATGGCCATCGTCGCCGAAAACGCACCGGGGACCGACGCGGAAATCAGCTTCGATGAAGGCAGCTATCCGCCGATGGCCCCGACCGACGGCAATCGCGCGCTGCTCGCCCGCCTCAATGCGATCAACAGCGATCTGGGGCTGGAGGAAATGGCGGCGCTCGATCCGGCATTGCGCGGGGCCGCGGATATTTCCTTTGTCGGCAGCTATGTCGATGCGCTGGCCGGGATGGGCGCGGTCGGCACCGGCCTCCATGCCGATGGCGAGACGATCGACCTCGCCAGCATCCGTCGTCAGGCCACACGCGCGGCGATCCTTATGTCGCGTCTGGCGCGGGACGAACGCTAGGGCCGCAGGCCCATTCCGCTTATTTTCCGTTAAACCGGTATGAAGATTGTTGCGGGAGACTTGACTTGTCCGGCGGTTGGCAAGACCGTTAGCCGGTCAGTCGCCGGGGGCTTTGTAAAAATCAGTGTTTCTTAAAGTTCGCCAATTTTGCCCGATCATTGCTTTGCTGTGCACCGGCTTGACGCCGTCCGCCGCGCAAACCGGCCAGACCGGAGCCATCGAGCACACCCTGCCACCCCCGGCTTTCCTTGGCCGGATGCAGCCGTTCGAGGCGGTGCAGGGGGCCAATTCCGGTTTCGAGATCGAGCGCGACCGGGGCGCGGCGGATGTCCTTGCCGATCATCGCCGCCTTTCGGCGGTGCTCGGCGGACTCCGGCCCCAGCGGCCCGGCACCGTCGATGCCTATGTGCTTTCGGTAGCGCTCGATAGCGATCCGGTGTTCGGACGCGAGGCGCGGGAAGCGGCGCGTGTCCTCTCCCGCAGATTCGACGCGGCGGGGCGCAGCATCGTGCTGGCCGCGCCGGATGGGGAGCAGACGGACGCATTGCCGCGTGGCTCGCTGACATCGCTGTCCATCGCACTCGCCCGGATTGCCGAGGTGATGGATGTCGAGGAAGATGTGCTGGTCCTCTTCACCACCAGCCACGGTACGCCCAACGGCCTCTATTATCATTATGGCGATCAGGGCTATGGCGGGATCTCGCCCTCGCGCCTGTCGAGCGTGTTAAGCGAACTCGGGATCGTCAACCGCTTTTATATAGCCAATGCCTGTTTTTCGGGCATTTTCGTGTCGGGGCTGGCGTCTCCAGCCAGCGTAATCGTCTCGGCGGCATCGAGCGGGCGGACGTCCTTCGGCTGTGCCGCGGGCAATGACTGGACCTATTTCGGCGACGCCTTCGTCAATAATGCGCTGCGTCGGCCCGAGCCGCTCGCCAATGCTTTCCGCTTCGCGAGCCGAACGATTTCGGAATGGGAGAAGGAGGACGGACTCGAGCCCTCCGATCCGCAGATCAGTGTCGGTGCCAACGCCGCACAATGGCTGGCCCCGCTGGAGGCGCGGATGCCACGAGAGGCAACCCGACCGGTCGGTCGCCCGTCGCGCGAAACCCCGCAATAGCAATCCCCGCTTCCCTAGCCGCTTTCCAATCGGATATAGCGCTGCGTGCAATCAGCGCATCGCGTATCTTCAGCATAAGGCTCGACCATGACCGACCCCGTAACTCTCGAACCGCTCACGCTTTCCGACGAGGCGAAGGAGCGTATCCGCGTGCTCTTCATGGCGAAACACGCGCTGTGGGGCGGCGGGATGCACCCGGAAGACGGCAATCACGCGATCTATCATCATGAGGTGCGCACGACGCTGGAAAGCCTGGATCTGAATCTCAAGCTCGCCAACAGCTACGATGTGCTGTTCGGGCATCCCGATGTCGATTTCGTCTTCCCGCTGCTCAATCGCGGCGGCTTCGTGAATTCGGAGATGATGATCCCGCTGCTCTGCAACATGCACCGGATACCCTATATCGGCGGCGGGCCGATTATCAGGGGACTCGGCGACGACAAGTCGTTGTCGAAGCTGGTTTGCGAGCGGGCCGGTGTGCCGACTGCGCCATGGAATTGCTATCGCCGCGGCGCGCCGGTCGAGGAGGCGGATTGCCCGAAGGCGGACCGCTGGGTCATCAAGCCGAATGCGTCTTCGGCAAGCTGGGGCATTTCCGACGCGCACGACTGGGATGGTGTGGTCAATGCCGTCGCCGATATTCACGGGCAGGGGCACGATGCCATCGTCGAGCCTTATCTGGGTGGCTATGACGTGCAGGTCGCGTTTATTTCCATCGGCGATCCGGTGATGCTGCCGATGCTCATCTATGAGCGCGAGGATACGCAGCGGCTCTGGACCTATTACGAGAAGCGCGACCTTATCCAGAATAACGAGAAGAGTACGCTCAAACAGTTCCAGGATGCCGAGTTCGCGCCGAAAGTGGCGGAGATGGCGCGCAAGGTGGCGCGGGAATTCCGCCCGTTCGATTATGGCCGGATCGAGTTCCGCTTCGATCCGAAGACCGGCGATGTGAATTTCATCGAGATCAATCTCAATTGCAATCTGTGGTCCGAAAAGGTGATGGCGAAGGCGGCTGCCGCGGCGGGCTTCAGCCATGCACAATTGCTGGAAACGATCCTCGCCGACAGCTTCCGGCGGAATGGGCTTGTCAGCGGTTAGGAAAAGGGGGCGCGAGAAAAAGGGGGACACAATACTATTTCATCGGACCGATGATCATATCCGGGCGCGTTGCATTGAAATAGTATTGTGTCCCCCTTTTTCTCGCGCCCGCAGCACTTGACCCCCGCTCCGTCTGCGCCTAATCGCTCGACTGCTCGCGCGATAGA
Source organism: Parasphingopyxis sp. (assembly GCA_041746035.1). Classification (GTDB taxonomy): domain Bacteria; phylum Pseudomonadota; class Alphaproteobacteria; order Sphingomonadales; family Sphingomonadaceae; genus Parasphingopyxis. The sequence goes on along the minus strand of JBGTHW010000202.1, from coordinate 1,187 downwards.
CCGTTCTATTTTGTAGACGGATGGAGTTAAGTCTATGACCGTCCGATACCGAACGCTCGCCGGGCGTGAAGCTCGCGCTCGTGCTGCTGGGCGGTTTTCTGCTGGACAGCGACATCGATAGCGAGGGCTTCACCGCGCGCTATAATATCACCAATTTGGCGCTGGGCCGCTCTCTGGTCACCATTGGCGATTCCGGCCAGTCGAACCAGCAGCTTGCCGGGTCCATGTCCCAGCCGGATTATGAACCGCCGGTGCAGGATAGCGAGGCGCGGGTCGGACTGTTCCAGCCGGTCGATCTCTATTCGCAGGTCGATCGTTCGGTGAAATACGGCTTTCTCATTATCGGCTTCACCTTTCTGGGCTATCTGATGTTCGATGTGATCGCGGGCGTGCGCGTCTCGGCCATCGAATATCTGCTGGTCGGCGTGGCGCTCGTGCTGTTCTTCGTGCTGCTGCTGGCGCTGGCCGAGGTGGTGGGTTTCACCTGGGCCTATATTCTGGCGGCGGCGGGAATTATCGGCCTGAACACCGCCTATTCCGCCGCCGTGCTCGGCAGCATGCGAAGGGCCGGGATGATCGGCGGGTTGATGACCGGGCTGTATGCGGTGATGTATGTGCTGCTGAATCAGGAGACCTATTCGCTGCTGATCGGTTCGCTTCTGCTGTTCGTCGCGCTGGCGGCGGTGATGTATGCCACGCACAATCTCGATTGGGGAGAGACGCGGGTCGCCAGGCCTGTCAGCGCATAGCGCAGATTCGCCGCCGCCTTTGCGGACTTTCCCCTTTCGTAAGGCGGCGGCAATCGCTATCTCTTTGCCAGACGCGCAAGAAACAGGAATATTATGGCCGAATTCACGCTTCCGAAGAACAGCAAGATTCGCAGCAAGGGAAAGATGCATCGCAGCGACGCTACGAACACCAAAATGTTCAAAGTCTATCGCTACGATCCCGATAGCGGCGAAAATCCGCGCTACGATCATTTCGAGATCGATCTCGAAGAATGCGGGCCGATGGTTCTGGATGCGCTGATCAAGATGAAGGGCGAGCAGGACAGCTCGCTGACCTTCCGCCGCTCCTGCCGCGAAGGGATTTGCGGTTCCTGCTCGATGAACATGAATGGCAAGAACGGCCTCGCCTGCACCACGGCCATCGAGGATTGCAAGGGCAAGGAAGTGACGATCACGCCG
>JBGTHW010000201.1:0-2347 GCA_041746035.1 Parasphingopyxis sp. | reverse complement strand
TATCGGCAGGATGAAATAGAATGCCAGCGGCATCGCGGCGAGCCAGATACCGCCCATATAAAAAGCGGCCACGATCAGCAAGGCCGTTATCGGGCCGATCAGATAGGCGAGCGGGTAACGCATGGATTACATATAGAGATTGTCCGGTAGCGGTGCAATTTCAGAGCGCTCGGGACCGGTTTATCGCCCGCCTGACCAGCGGCAGTTGATCGTTGCCGAAATACATGTCGTCGTGATCGACGAAGATCGACGGCGAACCGAAGCCGCCGCGTTCGATCACTTCGTCGGTGTTGGCGCGCAGCTTCTGCTTCACGGCGTCATTCTGTGTCTGCGCGATCAGGCCTGCGCCATCGAGGCCGATGCTGTCGGCGATTTTCGCCAGTATTTCGGGCTCGTCGAGATTCTCCTGCCTGTCGAAATAGGCCGCGAAGGCGGCGGTGGCGAAGCGGTGCAGGGTCGGCTGGTCGTCCTCCAGCGCACAGCAGGCACGCATCGCATGGACGCTGCGGACGGGGTGCGACGGCGCGGGGAAATTGAGCGGGAGTCCCGACCACGCCGCCCAGTCGCGCAGGGATTTGCCGAAAAACCGCGCCTTCGGGCCCGTGGGATCCTCGCGCGCCGCATAGACCGACGGGTTCACCGCATTGAACACCCCGCCGACAAGAAAAGGCCGCCATGTTACCGCCGCGCCGGTCTCGTCGAGGATCGGCTGGATATTGTGGAAGGCGAGATAGGTCCAGGGGCTGGAAAGATCGAAGAAGAATTCGACTTTGGCGGGCATGTGCATTTCCTCTATTTCCGACGTCATTACGAGCGTAGCGGGCCGAAGGCGACCGAAGGTCAACCAATCCAGAGTCGCAGGGAACATCGTCTGCCGCTCTGGATTGCCGCGTCGCTGCGCTCCTTGCAATGACGAATCAACCGCCCAGCAATCTCTCCCGCACGCCATCTGGAATCGGCAATGACTTGCCGCTCGCCAAATCGACATGGACATTCACCAGCTCGATCGTTGCGCGAAGATCGTCATCGCCATTCAGGCCATAGAGCGCAATCTCGGTCACCAGGCTGCTGGTGTCTATCCGCCCCGTGCGCGCCTTGCCGTCGATCCATTCATCGGCGCGGATCGGCACTTTGAACTCCACCACCGCCTTGACGACATGAAACTCCAGCGCCTCCTCGCCCGAAAAATGCACATCGCACTCCCGCCAGTATTCAGTGATGACAAGATCGGCATATTCCAGATAGCGCGAATTGAAGACGACCGACTGCGGATCGACCTCCGAATAGCGGACACGGAAACGATGAGTGAAGGGGTAGGTGCCGGGCATAGAAGAATCAGCGGTTTGGGGCAGGTCTTGCGAACAGCGCGAAAACTGTTCCAATCAATAACAGAATACACCGCGCGGTGTGCCCCCATTCCCAGTTATATCGAAGTTGCTCCCAGTTTGGCAATATTCCCGGACCGGCCCAGCTTTCTACAGCAGCGTTGGTGGGAGCAATCCAGACCAGAAAAACCAGTGCATCGGAGGCTATCACGCAGCCTAGTGCAAATAGTGCCGCCATTCGTGCCGGACGAGATATTATGGAAATTATCAGCAGCCCAATGATCGACGCGCCGAATATGAATGCCAGTTTGAGGCCCCAGCCATCATAGAGCAGTGACTGTATCGGGAACCAGGTTTCGTAATCCATAGCCAGCTTGTGAGGCCGTTCGAAAACATGAGCGAGTGCTGTTCCGGCGTTGAGCGCGACAGCAAGGACCGTGGTTGCATAGAGCACTTTAAGCCACACAAGAGAGTTGCCGAGTGCCATCAGTTCTGCCCGTCCAGATGCTTAATGATCCCCCGCGCCGTCTGCCGAATGCGTTGCTCATTTTCCACCAGCGAAATAGCAATCATGCGGCTTTTGCTGACAGTTCAAAGCCGAGCGATTTAATCGACCGAAGGACGGACCCCAGATCGTTCGCATCGACCAGAATTTTTTCCTTGCCGAGCGCGCGAGCCACGTCGTTGATCGCAATGATGACAAACTCCGGATCGCCTTCTTCCAGAGCGGCATCCAGATACTCGACCATCATCTGCCGATCGGTGAGATAATCGAGGATATCCCATTTTTCGATCTTTGTTGGCATCTATTGCCTCCATGCTTTCGCAATTCGCTTTGCCGCTTCGATATCCCTGCGCTGCGAACCCTTGTCGCCACCGCAGAGCAGCAATATCACCCTGTCGCCAATGAAGCAGAAATATAGGCGATAACCCGGTCCATAATCCAGCCGCAATTCGCTGACACCCTCGCCGACGCTTTTCGCGTCACCGAAATTACCAATTTCAAGACGACGAATGCGTCC
>JBGTHW010000200.1:0-13597 GCA_041746035.1 Parasphingopyxis sp. | reverse complement strand
CGCGCCGCTTTGCGCCGCGCCGGACCCGTCGCCGCGCGCAATCGCATAGCCGATCGAGAAGGTCGCGACGATCGCCGCCGCGATCAATGCGTAGCGCGCCGGGCCGATGCCCTCGTCTTTCCGGTCCGTATCGTTCTTCGCCATCGGCCCTCCATCCCGCCTAAATGTGCTTCTGTCTAGCGTGTCGCGTCAAAACTGCTAGAGTAGAGGCGGGCCGCATAATTTCGGATAAGAGTCCGTGTCGAACGGACCGCCAGCTGCATATGCCAACCAGGCCGGGGGTGAAAGTGGCGGACAGATATCGGATTGCAATTATCGGATCGGGGCCGGCGGGGCTGAGTGCTGCGGCGCGCGCGGCAAATCTGGGACTTTCTCATATCCTTCTCGAAAAGACCGATCGTCTTTCCGACACCATATGTAGATACCAGAAGGGCAAACATATCATGGCGACGCCGAGCCAGCTTGCCCTGCGCTCGGATATCCCGTTCGAAGCCGGCAAACGCGAAAAGATCCTCGGGCTGTGGGACGAGCGGACCGCAGGACATAGTGTTCATGTGCGGCTTCGCTCGGAGATCGTGACAATCGGTGGCGAGGAAGGCGCGTTCGGCATCGGCCTTGCCGACGGCGAAACGATCGAGGCCGAAACCATCATTCTCGCCATCGGCACGCAGGGCAATCCGAATCTCGTGCGGTGTCCGGTCGAAGAGGGCGCAGCGGTTCAATATACGCTCGACGATCCCGGCGAATATGTCGATGAGCATATCGTGGTCATCGGCGGCGGCGATGCGGGAATCGAAAATGCGCTCGGCCTCGTCGAAGACACCGAGCAGCGCAATATCGTTACGCTGCTCAATCGCGGGGCGGATTTCCCGACCGCCAAGGCCGCCAATGTCAAGGCGTTGCGCGCCGCGCAAGAGGACGGCCGATTGACGGTACTGGGCGAAACCACTGCCTCGGCAATCGGGAAGCACGAAATCGTACTCGACACCCGCGACGGCGAGACCAGGATTCGCTGCGACCGGGTTATCGCGCGCATGGGATCGGCACCGCCGCGCGCATTTGTCGAGGCCTGCGGCATCGAATTTCTCGGCCCCGACCGGACCGCCTTTCCGAAGCTCTCGCCGACCTTCGAAAGCACCAGGAAGGGCATTTACATTGTCGGCGCGCTGGCCGGCTATCCGCTGATCAAGCACTGTATGAACCAGGGCTATGACGTTGTCGAATTCATCAATGGCAACAGCGATCTCAAACCGGCGGACGAACCCTTGCTGGAAGCAAAATTCAGGCATTTGCCGATATCCCAGCCGGTCGAACACTGGCTCGAATATCTCGGCTCGAAAGCCCGTATCCTGCAGGATTTATCGCCTCTTCAGATGCGGGAGTTCATGCTCGATTCCGAAATGCATTTTTACCGTAAGGGCGCGGAAATTTTCGCCAAGAACGATCCCGGCTCGTCGGTTTTCGGTGTTGTCGAGGGTCGCGTATCGGTCGAGCTGAGCGACACCGACCGGTCGCTGACGCAAGCGATCGAGGAAGGTTCGATATTCGGAGAGGTGGGACTGGTATCGGGGCGTCGCCGGGGAGCGACGATCCGCGCCGCCGAAGACACGATCTGTATCGAAATCCCGCGCATGGCCATGCTGAAACTCATGGCATCGGCACCCGCGGCGAAACGGGCTGTCACGGAGATATCCACCGAGCGGCAATTGCTCCAGATGTTCGGCTCGGGCCTCAAGTCGGCGGACCTGGCGGAGGTGATGGAAACAGCCGAGATCCGCGATGTGAAAGCGGGAGAGGCGATCATCACCGAAGGCGATGACGGGATCGACATTTTCGTCATCCGCTCCGGCTCGATGGTCGTCGAGAAGACCATCGGCACCAAGCCGGTTTTTCTGAGCTACCTTCCGGCCGGCTCCTATGTCGGCGAAATGGCGCTCCTCGACAACAAGAAGCGCACGGCGACCGTGCGCGCTGCGATCAAGTCCGAAGTCATCAGGATCGATGGCCGGGCGTTTCGCGCATTGCTGGAAAACAAGCCGAAATTGCTCGATCGCGCACGCCGCGACATGGCGGCCCGCGAGGAATTGAACAATTTCATCGAGGCAAAGAAGGACAGTTTTTCCAGCGTCGTCGATATGTATTCCTCGGTTGCGTCGTTTCTCATCGAGAACGGGATGGGGGAGGCGACCGATGTGCTGCTGATCGACGAGAATCTGTGTATCGGGTGCGATAATTGCGAAAAGGCGTGCGCGGATAGCCATGACGGTCTCTCCCGGCTCGACCGGGAAGCCGGCACGACTTATGCGCATCTTCATGTTCCGACCAGCTGCCGTCATTGCGAGCACCCGCATTGCATGGCCGATTGTCCGCCCAATGCCATCCATCGCGGCCCCGATGGCGAAGTGTTTATCGACGAGACCTGCATCGGTTGCGGCAATTGCCAGCGCAACTGCCCCTATGATGTTATCCGCATGGAAAAAGTACCGCCGCGCAAACCGGGTCTGCTGAGCTGGCTGTTGCTCGGCCTGGGGCCGGGACCGGGCGAGCCCGACCGGAAATGGATCGACAAGCGGGTACCGGAAGATACCGCCAAGGTCGCGGTGAAATGCGATATGTGTGCCGGTATTCGCGGTGGTCCGGCCTGTGTCAGGGCCTGCCCCACCGGTGCCGCCATTCGGGTTGCGCCCGAAGAGTTTCTTTCCATTGCGCGGCTGAAAGAGGATACATTCTAGCGATGGCGCTATCGGATGCAGATTTTGACAATGCCGGAAGGCCGACGCGGAGGTCCGTCCGGGCTGGCGACACGCATCAAAGCCTGCTGCGGTACCGGCGAATGCTCTGGGCCAAAATCGCTTTCGTCGGTTCGCTGGTCGGTATCGTTTCCTATCTGCTGATCGATGTCGAACCGCGCCATAATGGCGGCGGGTGGTATGGCTATACGCTCGGCACGTTAAGCGTTCTGCTTATCCTCTGGCTGACGATGCTCGGTGTCCGCAAGCGGCTGATGACGCCCGGACGATGGTCGCTCAAGGCCTGGACTTCGGCCCATGTCTATCTGGGCCTGGCACTGGTGGTGATTGCAACCCTGCATACCGGGTTCCAGCTGGGCTGGAATGTGCACACGCTGGCTTGGGCGCTGATGATGATCGTCGTGCTGTCCGGGATATTCGGGGTTTTGGCCTACATGATTCTGCCCCGTCGACTGGGGAGCAATCGCGATGAAACAACCGAAGCGCAGATGCTGGAAAATGTGGCCGATCTCGACCGGCAGCTGCTGGACGCGGCCCAACCGCTGGAGAGCGATATCGCGGTCTTTGTCCAGAAGGCCATGGAGGAAGACGCTTTTCATGGCGGGGTCGGGCGGCGGCTGACAGGCCGCCATGGTGGAAGCGCGACGATGCGAGCGCTTGCCGAGATCCGGTCGCGGGCGCTTTCGGGCACGAATGCGGCGGAGGAAATCTATGACAGGCTGGACGGATTGCTTTCTCGCAAGCGGGCGGCATTGGGCCGAATTCGTGCGCATCTGCGCTATAAGGGGCTTCTGCAAATCTGGCTTTTCGTCCATGTACCACTGACGTTCGCGCTTCTCGCCGCGTTGTCGGCGCATATCGTCAGCGTGTTTTTCTACTGGTAGCGGCGCGATGAGCTTCACCATCCGGTATCGCTCACGCAGCGCAGGCGGTCGCGAGATCGTCCGTACCAGCCGCATCGACAAGGATATCGCGACAATCGGCCGTTCGCCCGATTGCGATATCCTGCTCAGCGATCTCGGGGTCACGCTGCATCATGCGACGCTGACAAAATCCGATACGTTCCGGGTAACGATCGAGACCGACAAGAATCTTCCCGTCCTCGTCAATGGCCGCACCGCAACGCGCGCGGACATCAACGCACGGCGTGGCGGCAGTATCCGCATCGGCCAGCATCTCCTGTCGGCATCGATAGGCGAGGGAGAGGATAGCGACCGGATCGTTATTTCCGTCGAGCGCGAAGAGGCGGCGGGAGGGCCGGAGGCGGAGAGGCTCTTTTCGCTGACCGGCAAGATGCCCGGCAAGCGGATCAGCGCCTGGGTCTTTTCGCTTCTGATACTGGCTTCCTGCCTGGCGTGGCCGATCTACAGTTTTTACGAATATCGCACGACCGAGGAGCGGCCCGAAGGATTTCACGCCGATATTTTGTGGATCAGCGGGTCGATGTCGGATGCGCACTCCAATCTCGCAGAAGATTGCCAGGCGTGTCACACCCAGCCCTTCGTGTCGGTGCGCGATGGCGCGTGTCTGCAATGCCATACCGATGTGACGGATCATGCGGCGGCTGGAAGGATGGCATCCGCCGAACCGGAACCCGGGCGGTGGGACGGCTTCCTGCTGGCTGTGTCCGATACGTTCAACCGGCCCCGGCGCAGTTGCGCCTCGTGCCATCTGGAGCATGAAGGCAGCGGCCGGATGGCCGCGGCACCGCAGCAATTCTGCGCGGATTGCCACGGCGATCTGGACACAAGGCTGACCGATACCGATTTCGCCAATGCCCATGATTTCGGTCGCGGCCATCCGCAATTCCGACCGCGCGTGATGACGACGCCGGGCGATCTTTCCGGCGGTCTGGCGCGCTACCGGCAGGTCAGTCTCGACGATAATCCGCGCGAGGATACCGGTCTCAAATTCCCTCACCAACTGCATCTCTCGCAATCGAACGGTGTTGCGCGGATGGCACAGCGTTTGTCCGCCGAGCATGGCTTTAACGATGCACTCGATTGCGCGAATTGCCATGTGCCGACGGCGGACGGGACGCGGTTCGAGCCGATTACGATGGAGACCAACTGTCAGATGTGCCACAGCCTGTCCTTCGACAGGATCGGCGGTACGATCAGGACACTGCGGCATGGTGAACCGGAAATGGTCGTCGCCGATATCCGCGCGCTTTACCGGTCCACGGGGCCGCGTCGCCCGATGGATTTTTCGGGAATGAGCCGCCGTCGGCCCGGCGATGTCAATCGCGCGCGAACCACGGACCGCTACCGGTTTGCGCAGCGCACGCGGCCCGGTCGTGCCGACGGTGCCATCCGGGCGGTTTTTTCCGATGGCGGGGCGTGTTTCGACTGTCATCGTGTCGAGCGGGTCGATCGGCCCCAGACCCCCTACGATGTCCTGCCCGTCCGCCAGATCGGGCGTTATCTCCATAATGGGTGGTTCGATCATGGCGCGCATGAAACCGAAGATTGCGGAACCTGTCATGTCGCCGACAGCTCCGACAGCGCCGGCGATGTGCTGCTTCCCGGCATCGAAACCTGTCGCGACTGCCATGGCGGCGCACAGGCCGGTGGCGAACTTGTTTCCTCCAGCTGTGCTTTATGTCACAGCTATCACGGGGAAGATGCGGCACCATATCTGGTGCGGGCACGGAATGTCCGCGGGCAAAGGCCGCAGCAGGTTCGCGATTATAGCGGATTGTGGAACCGGCAGCGTGACCGGCGTCGTCAGGGTCGATAAGGAGAGGGGCATGACAGCAAGCGTGCACTCATGCTGATAGCGCAGGTTACCGATATTCATCTGGGTTTCGATCCGGATAATCCTGCCGAGTTCAACCGCCGCCGCCTGGATCAGGTATTGCGGCGCATCTGCACGATGAAGCCGCAGCCCGATCTGTTGCTCGCGACGGGAGACCTGACCGACAAGGGCGATGTCGAATCCTACCGACGGCTGAGTTCGGCTTTCCAGCAATGCGCGTTTCCGGTCTGGAGCTGCATGGGCAATCATGACGACCGGGACAATTTCGTGCGGGCCTTTCGGGAAACGCCGATGGCGGACGGGTTCGTCCAGTATGTCATCGACGAGCCGCACTGGCCGATCCGGATGATTATTCTCGATACGCTGGAGCCGGGGCGGCATGGCGGTGCGTTCTGCGGGACGCGCGCAGCCTGGCTGAAGGCGCGGCTGGCCGAGGAAACGGAAAAACGCACATTGATCGTGCTGCATCATCCGCCGATCGATACCGGCATCGCCTGGATGACCGCCAACCCGGAGGCCGCATGGGTGAGACGGCTGCGCGAGGCGATGGCGGGGGCGGACAATGTGATCGGCATGATTGCGGGTCATATTCACCGCGCGATCCTGACGGGCTGGTCGGGGGTGCCGCTCGCGGTCGCGCCGTCCACCGCGCCGCAGGTCGCGCTCAATCTGACCGAGATCGATCCCCTGGTGCCCGACAATCGCCCGATGATTGTCGCCGATCCACCGGCCTATGCGCTGCATTACTGGAACGGCCAGAATCTGGTCTCGCACTGGGACGATGCCGACGATCATATCCACCTCGCCCGTTATGACGAGACGATGCAGCCGCTGGTCCAGTATCTGATGGAAGAGCGGGACCGGGATTCGGGGTAGAAGAAGCTAGCGCCGCGCGAAGGCCGCTGCGACCCAGTGATCCATGTCGGGTTCGTCGGTGACGCGATAAGGTACGCCGCGGCTGTTGAGGAACAGTCTTTCCATTTCGCTGCGATTGAAGGGCCGCGAACCACGTCGCCCGAACACGGCGATCTGGCCGCCGGTCTCGTCGACCGCGCGATCCCGGTCGAGGCCTTTGGAGAGCGCCAGGGCAGGGGAGGAGGTTCGTACCCAGGCGATCAGTTCCGGCACCGGCGCGGGCGAAAAGCCGTAGAAATTGGGCTGGCTGTCCGGACTGGTCAGTTGCAGGATTTTCATACCGTTTCGCCCGTCCGCGATATAGGCGAACAGCGAGGCATTGGTCGTGCCGACGATCACATCCTGCGTGTCGGCGGTTTCGCCTTCGCGGGCATAGCGCGAATGTTCGCGGGGCTGCTCGGGATTGGTGACATTGAGGATGACCAGCCCGTCGCCCCCTGCTGCGACATAGGCATAGGTGCGCGCCAGATAGAGCCGCCGCGCATCGGCGAGCGCGAAAGTCGCTTCGGGGATAAGGCGCGGCTGCTCCAGGTGTGTGACATCGATCAGTTGCACACCGTCCGCCGTCGTCACCCAGAGATAGCGGAATTGCAGGGCCGAGGCGCGTGCATCCTCGAGCGGGATGGTCGCGACATGGCGCGGTTGAAGGGGATTATCGAGATCGACCACGACCAGTCCGGCATCGGCGGCGATATAGGCATAATGCCCGCCGAGCACGATATGGCGTGCGCCATCGAGCACGCCATTCTCGTTCCAGGTTATCGCGCGGCGCAGGAAATTGTTGCGCAGTTCGCCGTCCGCCATCGTATTCACATTGACGAGAAACAGACCTTCCTCGCTGTCCGTCACGGCGGCGTAATTATAGATCGGGTGGAAGCGTTGCTCGCGATTGAGATCGAGCAGGCTGACCTGTCCGCCCTGCGCATTCTGCATAATCGTGTTCGCCATCGCCTCCTGCCGCGTCGGCGCGATATTCTGGTTGGTCGGCAGCGCCATGCAGGTGGCGTTGGTGCTATCGACGCGGGTGTCATGGCCGAGCGGAGAGAAGGGCGCAGTGACGATGCGTTCGGAGAAGCCCTTATTGCCGATGCTCGCGACATCATAGACTTGAAAACCGCCCGACCCTTCGGCCACGAACATATATTCGCCGCGCAATTGCAGGCAGCGCGCCGCACCGCCGGTGCGTTGCGCGACATGCTGGATTTCCTCCAGCGCGCGGGTTTCGCCGGACAGATCGGCGTCGAAAATTTCGCCGCGGACGAATTCGCGCAGTTCGCGTTCGTTGTCCTCGGTATGGATGCGCCAGTAATCGGGATAGGCGTAGCGATGGAGGTATGAGCCGAATACCGCCTGTGGCTCCTCCCATTCGGTGATCCGGATAGCCTGAAATCCCTGTTCCTCGCCGACCCAGGCATGGAGGCCGACGAAATTGACGAAATTCGTGCCCTGCAACAGCAGTTGCGCCATGATCGCATTATTGTCGTTGGCCGCCGAAAGATGGCAGTCGGTGCAGGTCTTGGTTTCGCTGCGCCGCACGGTGTGCGGGAAATGCGGCGCGAAAGCCTGGCTCGAAAAGCCGGAGGAGGATATCGGCGGTTGCTGCACGTAAATCCGTTCGCGATTGATGTTGGTCGACGACAGGACGAGCGCGGAGCTGGAGCGCACCGGCGCGATGATATTGCCGCGCGTATCCTGATGACGGCCGAGCTGGAACATCTGGTCGCGCGCGACCTGCGGATTATAGGTCGCGAAATTGCGGGACTGGATGCCGTCATAATGGTGGCTGCTGGTCAGTGCATTGGCCTCTATGGGGAGGTGGCAGCCGCCGCAGGAAGTCGTCCAGCTCAAATGGCAGGTGAAGCAGGCCATCTCGTCGTCATCATGGGCGCGATTCTCGCGCGCGACACCGGGGCCGAACTCGAAGACGCCGCTTTCGGTCCCGCTGCGGCTCATCAGCTTGGAGCGTGCCGAAAGCTCGTTGAAATCGGGATGGCTGCGATCGACCGTATCGCGGACGAGGCTGACTTCCCATTCGAGGTCCGGATCGACGATGGAACGTTGAAGCAGATAGCGGCGGCCCTGCAAATCGCGCAGCCATTCGAAGCGTCGCTGGCCGTCCGGATTGCGCAGCAGCAGGAGATTGTTGCCGGATGGCGGGGCTGCCGGGCCGGACGTCAGCAGCGTCGGATATTCGTCCACCGTGCCGTGGCAATCCTTGCAGCCGATCTCGACCGCGCTCGCGACCTCGCCATAGATCAGGCCGTTGCCGTGACTGTCCTGCGCGAAGTGGCAATCCGCGCACTGCATCCCGGCCTCGGCATGGATGTCCATCATATGGACGGCGCGGCCCGGATTGGTGCCGGGTTCGACGAACTGGCCCTCGCCCTCGCGGCGGAAGCGTTCGGGGTCGTCACTGGATACGATTGCGCCATCCTCGTCGAGCAGATTGCCCTCCCGGTCGCGCCGGAAGATCGCGCGGAAATTCCAGCCATGGCCGTGATAATCGGCAAACTGGGTATCCTGCGCCTGCGAATTGATCAGATCGTTTACATTGCGCAGGAAATCCTGATCGCCCCAGCATCCGCGCACCGCCGCCATTTCGGGATTGCGGTCGAGAATGGCAAAGGCCTGTTCGGCAGTGCGGTAGAGCTGATCCCGCGGCCACATCAGCGGCGCGTCGCTCTCATAATCCCACATCGTGTAACCGAGATAGCTGTTCAGGAACATGTTGGGCTGATGCATGTGGCATGTCATGCATTGCGAGGTCGGGATCGAACGGGTGAAGGCATGGCGGATCGGATGGCCGCGCTCGCGTTCGGCGAGCGGGACGCCTTCGGACGCAGGCGCATCTTCGACGGCCTCATGTTCCCGATCCCGCACGCTGACGGCGAGGCGGTCGAAGGCCGCGCCGCACTGTCCCGGTTCCATCGCGACATCGACTGCCGGTTCTTCCTCATGCGCGCCGGTGCGATGCTGCCCCTCGCGCAGCCGGTTTATTGTCGGGTCGGCGGTCGCGGTCTGGCCGTCGCGGCCATATTGTGCATAGGTCAGCGAATGGCGCGGCTCGCGATCATTGGCATAGACGACATGGCAGGAGGAACAGCCCGAATGGCGATAGTCGCCGGGCTGGTCGTTGGTGCCCATGAACCACATCAGCGGGTCGTTGAGACGCGTTTTGTGAATGTTGAGGATGGGGATAGAGACGCGCAGACCGGTGCCGGGGCCGCGATTCGACTGGCGTAAGTCCGGACGGCCCGGCTCTTCCAGCCGCTGAATGTTGCCGCCGATATTGGGAATGCCGATCTCGGGAAATTGCGAGGCGATATTGCGCCCGCCGCGCTCGAACACGCGAAAAATATCGCCGGGCGGGACGACATGCCAGGTCGGCAGCGGATAGAGACCGGGCAGCGCGCCGCGCGCCGCTTGCTCGTTCGTGATCGTGCCGTGCGGATCGCCGGGCGACAGAAGATGCGCCGGTTCGCCGTCGCGCGTATAGGCTTCGCCGAAGCTGTAAATCTTGTTGTCGAGAATGCCGTTATTATAAGCCGCCCCGCCCCAGAACATCGCCGCCGTCGCCATCAGCGAGCGCTCCGCTGCCTCGATCACTTCGATATGGCAGGCACCGCAGGCCTCGCGCACGACGCGATAATCGGACGGGTTGATAAAGCGGATATATTCGGCGCTTTCGCGGGAGAGCAGTGTGTAGCTGCGGCGCGGATTGGAGCTGGCCGGGAAATGCCAGCTATCCGGATAGAGCGGCAGGACATGCGCGCGGTTCTGGATCGCGAGATAATCCGGATCGCCGAAATCGAGCGCGCGGTTCGTTAGCGCGACATCCGGATTGCCGCCATGGCAATCGGTGCAGCCCAGCACCACCGCCGGAGTCGCGTGCATCGTCAGTTCGTCGCTAGCGGTGTGGCAACTGACGCAGCCCGCGCTTTTCGCATCGGCCTGACCTTGCGTCTGGTTGCGCGGCGCGGGTTCGGCGAGCACGCCCGCCGCCGCATAATCGCGCGGTGTCGCCAGCTCGCCCTCGGCGGCGCCGGTCGGACCGGCGAGCAGGATGACGAGTGCGGCGAGCACCGCACAAAGAAGGGCACTGTGGGGAAGAGAAAGCATCGATCCTCCCCTGAAAGGGGAGGTGGCAGGCGAAGCCTGACGGAGGGGTATCCCCGCCAGCCGCTGACGCAACCTCAACGGCGATACCCCTCCACCGGCTCCGCCGGTCCCCCTCCCCTTGCGGGGGAGGATTTTCGATATGATCCGCCAGTCCGCCATCAGTAGGTCAGTATCGCGTTGAAGAGCACGGAATAGTAGGTGCTCGACCGCCGGTCATTGGCGAACAGATCGGCGAAGCCGTCGCTGGCCTCGAACACCGCGCCCGAAAGCCGGAACACAATGTTCTGGTTGGCGAATGGTCGCCAGATTGCGGCTGCGGAAAGATCGTAGCCGATGGAGTTCGGGATCGTACCTTCATTGCGCAGCGCCTGCAAAACCGCCGTCTGCTGGAACCAGAGATGGTTGGCGTTGGCGGAAAGCCGGATCGCAGGCGTAATATCGAAATCCGCGCCGACACCGAGCAGGATCGTTCCCGGATTGTTAAAATTCGACTGGCCCTGTTCTTTCGAACTGCGCAGCGAATTGAGGACGCCATTGCGCCCATTGACCCCGATGGCGCGCCCGCCGCCCGCGAACGGGATGACCTGCCGGATCCAGTAGCTGGTGTCCGCCCCGGCGAAGATCGGGTTCTCGAAGATGGCATCGAAGCCCCGTTCGGTGTTGTCATAGGGGTCGCCGTCGCCGCTGGCATACAGGCCCGAAACCCGAAAGCGCATCCAGTCGATATCGTAGCTCAGTTCGCCCGCCCCGAAAAAGCTGAAGATGAAAGCCGATTCATCGGTAAAGAAGCTGTTGCGATCCTCGCCCAGTGCCAGATAGGCGGAGCCGGTGAAGTTCAGCCGCCCGATTCGCCCGTCGGCATTATATCCGAGATAGGCGACATCGTAATTGCGCCCGCGCAAACTGCCCAAAAGCGCGGGGCGCACCGGAAAACCGTTATCGTCGATTTCGACATTGTCGCGCTCGCGATTCATATTGTAGGTGAGGCTGACCTGGCTGGTCAGGCCCGGGAACGGCAAATCCTGCCGGAACAGATTGGCGTGAAACACGAAATCGCTGCGAATGCCCTGAAAGACATCGTTGAGGCCGGAATTGGTGTCCTTGTCGATGCGCGCAAAGGCAGCGAAATTATACTGGAAACGATTATTGTCGCGTGTCCCGAACAGGCGGACACCCAGCTGATTGTCCTGAAAAAGAAAGCCCCGGAAATCGGCGTTAAAGGGCTGAATGCCGACGCGAATCGAATCGAAATCATAGCGCCGCGAGGTGTTGCGGAAATGATAATCGATAAAGGCTTCCTGGACGCCGGTGAACCAGTCGAAGCGATGGCTCTCGCGGCTCGGCTCGACAAACAGTATGCGCCGTTCGGTGACATCGGCATAGTTGAACTGCGTCGCCAGCGTGAAACGATACTCGACATCCGGCGGTCGATAGGCGGTCGATCCTTTTATCAGCGCGACGCCGGTGATGAAGGTCTGCGCCAGCGCCAGACTGTCGGCACGACCGAAGACATCGAGGCTGTCGGGCCGGTCAGTGGTTTGTACGCCCACGGGGGTGGGGAAGCTGCGTGGTTCGATCACCGTGTCCGAGGTTGCATTGACCACGAAAAACCAGTCGTCGCCGGTAATCGGAATCCAGTCGAGCCAGCCGGGCAGATCGTCCAGCGGGATCGGGCGGTCGCCCTTGAGCGTATTTTGATTATAGGGATCGAGCAGATTTTCCTCGCGCAGTCCCAGCGTTTCGACCAGCCGCCAGCGATCGGGAATAGGGAACTGATCGGTCGGAAAAGCCTGTGGGGGCGGCGCGCGAACCGCGCCCTGATTGTCCTGTGTCACCGGATCGGGCAGCTCGGCCTGCGGGACACCGGGGCGGCGGCGGCCCTCGATCAGCGTCTCGTCGGCATCGCCGGGTTCGGGATTTTCCTCGATCTGGATTTCGTTGAGGCCGGGTTCGTCTTCGCCGGGAACACGCCGGCGCATGGAGCCGCCGGTCGGGGGTTCGGTTTGCTCGACGGCGACATCCGGTGCCGGTTCCGCAGTCTGCCCCTGTGCAGCCGCCAGAACCAGCAGGGGAAGCATCGCCGTCATCGCCTACAGCCCCTGACAGACATTCTGTTCGGACGTATCGAGAAACGGTGCGAACGGGCAATTGACATAGCGGAGACGGACACGGGCATTGCCGAGATCGATAACGATCCGGTCGGCGCGGATATCGGGCGCGGCATTGTTGATGCCGCCAACGCGCACCGAGGCATTATGCGTGCCGAGGAAGGAAATCATGTCGTCCTGGTCGATGCCGTCGCCCGACACGCCGATCCCGCCGACGAGGGTGCTGCCGCGATAGACCGGCACCGAACCGGGGAAAATCTGGATGCCGTTTTCCAGCGGGTTCTGCCCCGGCGCGACATCGGGTGTCGCCGTGCAGCGCGCGGGCGTGTCCGCGTTCATGCCGAAGATAAAGCCGATGTGGGTGAGGATATTGTCGAGGATCAGCGCCGATTGCAGACCGGTCGAAAAGGGATTGAAGCTCTCGATGGGGCGGGAGAGCGGTCCCGGCGGACGCCCGACCTCGCCATCGGGGAAAAAAGGACGCGAGAGATTGCCGCCCGCGCGGTCGGAGAAGGCGAAAGCTCCGGTCAGCGCATTCGGATCGTCCAGAAAATCGCGGGTCGCCTGAACGAAGCTCCGCACATCGGCGCTCGGGTTGGCGAGGAGCAGCGCGGCGGCGTCGTTATCGGAAAAGAAGGCAGCCGTGCGCGCCTTTTGCAGCGACACATCGATGCCGAAAATCGGCGCATCGGGCGCGCGCACGATACCGAGAATTTCGCCATTCGTATCGACGAGCGAGATGGTCACCTGCGCGCGGCTGTCGAGCGGGCGGCGGATTTGCGCGCGCGCACGGCGCATCACGATGAAGGCTTCCTCGAGGATAGCATGGCTTTCGGCGGCGGTCAGCGGGCTGGGCACGTCCGCGCCATCGGTGCCCGCGCGCACCGGGAAACGGGCGGAGCCGGAGCCGTCGGATAGCACGAACGCATCGCGGATCGAAAAATCGGT
>JBGTHW010000199.1:0-16733 GCA_041746035.1 Parasphingopyxis sp. | reverse complement strand
GTAGCACAGCACGGCAACCATATCTTTTACCGGTAGAACCCCCTCTTCTACCGGGTCGCAGAGGGTCGTCGTCCGCAAGGGCGGCGGCCCTTTCTGTTTTCAGGAAACGGCGATGGACCGTATGCCGGGCGCGGGCGGTTCCTCCGGCGGGCCTGCAAAGCACTGCGCCTTGCTCATCCAGTCGGCGGCAATCGAGCCTTTCACGGCGAGCGTAGTATCGGCGATGTTGCGGGTTTGCGTGACGACCTGGCAGAACTCCACTGCCTCGCCCTCGATCCGGTTGGCATTCTGTTCGTCGCCATACTGCCAGATTTCGCCCGACGGCGCCGTCAGCACAAGATACGGCATTGCGCCCGGCGGTTCCTGCTTGCGTGTCTTGTAGGTCCAGCCATAGGTGTTGATGCCAAGAACCACGATATTGCGGATTCGGTCGGTATTCCCCCGCTCGACTCCCAGCACATCGTACACTTCCTGCCCATGCGCCCATGTTTCCATCCGCCGCGCCGTGATCGAGGAACGCGCACTCATATCCGGCCCCGCCCATTTTACGCGCGACGAGGGATCGATGGTGCCGTAATTCCCGGCGATCCGACGAAATCCCTTATGCCACGCTTCGACCAGGGCGACGCCGGAAAGTTCGTCCAGCCATTGTTTCTCGAACACCCTCAATGAGCCGCTCGCGATCGATGTCGAAACTTCGTCCATAAAAGCCTGGAAGGCGTCGCCGTCAATCAACGTCAGATCGGCAGCGATATTCCAGACATGCAGATGGCCGATCACATTTTCGATGGTCCAGCCCTTGAAGGCCGTCGGGCGTTTCAGCTCGATAGGGGACAGCGGGGAGACAAGCGCATACAGCGCTTCGCTCTCATCGAGAAAATCCCGAGCCTGTTCCATCATCTGTTTTCTCCCCCGACCCGTTGCTTTTCGCTATACTCCCAGACTTCCCGACAGCCGCTCGCAGGCAGCGATAAAATCGTCCTTGAACTGCTGCACAACCTGCCCCGACGATGTCGTCTCGTTCATCAGCCCGACGCCCTGCCCCACCCAGTAGGTCGCCAGATCCTTCGCGCCCTGATGGCCAGACTGGCTGAGCTTGTCGATCTTGGCGAGCGCGGGTTCGGAGACCAGCGATTGCAGCGGCATCGGCAGCGGTTTGGGAGCGCCCTCCGCCTCCCAGGCATCGGTCCAGGGCGAACGCAATTGCCGCGAGGGCTTGCCAGTCCGCGACCGGGACCGCACCGTATCGCGCGAACTGGCGGTCAGCATTTTCTCTTTAACGACCGGATTGGTCTCCGCCTCCGCCGTGGTCAGCCAGACCGAGCCGCACCATGCGCCGCTTGCACCCATCGCCATCGATGCCGCCATCTGCTCGCCGGTGGTAATCCCGCCTGCCGCGAGTATCGGTACATCGCTGCCAATTTCCT
This sequence comes from Parasphingopyxis sp., assembly GCA_041746035.1. Lineage (GTDB taxonomy): Bacteria > Pseudomonadota > Alphaproteobacteria > Sphingomonadales > Sphingomonadaceae > Parasphingopyxis. The sequence goes on along the minus strand of JBGTHW010000199.1, from coordinate 15,306 downwards.
TCAGCGCCCGCGCGACTTCCGGGATCAGCACCATCGTCGAAACATCGCCGCAATGGCCGCCCGCCTCGCCGCCGGCGACGACGAGAATATCGACGCCCGCATTCACCTGCGCCACCGCATGTTCCTTCGCACCGACCAGCGCCGCGACCGGCACACCATGCTGCTTGCCCATATCGAGCATGATCTGCGGCGGCACGCCCAGCGCATTGGCGACCAGCCCGATTGGATACTGGAACGCCACTTCGAGGCTGGAATCGGCGGACGAAAGCCCCTTGGCAAACCCCGTCGAGCGTTTCCGACCGTCCTCGATTCCTTCGTCATCAACACCATATTCGGCAAGAATACCCGAGGCGAAATCCTTGTGCTCCCGTGGCACCGAGGCGACTAGCTTGCCGGTATCGACCTTCTCGCCTTTCCCCTCGAACTTGTTGGGGACGATTAGGTCGATGCCATAGGGTTTGCCGTCGACATTCGCGTCGATCCAGTCGAGTTCCTCGCGCAGCCGGTCCGGCGGCAGGCTGACCGCACCCAGCACCCCCATTCCGCCTGCTTTCGACACCGCCGCCACGACATCGCGGCAATGCGAAAAGGCGAGCAGCGGAAATTCGATATCGAGCATCTCGCAGATCGGCGAATTCATCATGGTAATGGCGTCCTTTCGGTTGCGCTTGAAACAGCCCCCCTCGCCTGTATGAGTCAAGTGCAAAAACGGGAGGAGCGCATTATGGAAACGAATAGACAGACAGGGAAAGTCGCCGACTGGATCGCGACCAGTGCCGCGTCCTTCGGAGACAAACTCGCCGCCATCGATCTCGCCAGCGGGCGGCGGATGACCTTTGCCGACTGGCACGAGCGCGTGGCCAGGGTCGCCGGGATGCTGAAGGCCAGGGGCATCTGCAAGGGCGATCGCGTGGCGAGCCTGGCGATGAATTCGACCGACATACTGGATATCATGTTCGCCTGTTGGCGGATCGGCGCGATCCATCTGCCGCTCAATTTCCGCCTGACCCCGGACGAACTGACCTTTATCGTCGGCGATGCCGGACCGGGCCTGGTCATTCTCGACGACGCATTCGCCGAAACCGGAATCGCCGTTTGCGAAAATACGAATGTGCCCCAATGGATCGGTTTCGACGGGCTTGGCGGCGATAGCCCGTTCGAGAGCGCCATCGCTGAAGCGACGCCGATGTACGAACAGATACCGCTGACGCTCGACGATATCTGCTGCATCATGTATTCTTCCGGCACGACCGGACTGCCCAAAGGCGTGACGCTCAGCCACGAAAACCTGTTCTATGCGGTGGTGAATGCCGCGCCCAATTTCCGTTCGTCTTTCGATATGGTCGCGCTGACATCGATGCCGCTGTTTCATATCGGCGGGCTTGCGGCCTTTTCGACGACGACCGCCTATATGGGCGGCACGACGATTATCCAGCGCGCTTTCGAGCCGGGCGAGGCGCTGTCGGTACTCGGCGATCGCGATTATGGCATCACCCATTATTTCGCCGTGCCTGCGATCTGGAATGCGCTCAAGGCGCACCCCGACCTGCCCGGAACCGACCTGTCGCGCATCCGCACCGCAGCCTCGGGCGCGGAAACCGTGCCGGACTCTCTCGTCAAATGGTGGCAGGAGCGCGGCGTCACCATTCAGGAAGTCTACGGGATGACCGAAACGACGGGCGGCGTCTGCCTGCTCGACGAGTCGGTCATTCCCGAAAAGATCGGCTCGGCAGGCAAGGCCTTCCGCCATGCTCCCGTCGCGATTCTGGATGACGATGGCAACGAGGTGCCGGTCGGAGAGCAGGGCGAAATCTGCATGGGCGGGCCGCAAATAACGCCCGGTTACTGGAACCGCCCCCACGCTAATGAATCATCCTTCGTCGATGGTATGCTGCGCTCCGGCGATATCGGGCGGATCGACGCGGACGGCTTTATCTATGTCGAGGACCGGACCAAGGACATGTATATCTCCGGTGGCGAGAACGTCTATCCGGCCGAGGTCGAGAATATTCTCTATGAGATCGAGGCGATTGCCGAGGTCGCCGTGATCGGCGTGCCGGACAGCCGCTGGGGCGAGGCGGGATGCGCGGTCGTGGCGTTGAAGCCGGATGCGGCAATTGTGCTGGCCGACATCGTCGCGCATTGCGAAGGGCGGCTCGCCAAATTCAAGCAGCCCGCTTATATGACCGTGATCGAGGCGTTGCCGCGCAATGCCACGGGAAAAGTGCTGAAATTCGAGTTACGACAATCGATCCCGGCGACGCTGGAGCTGCGTTAGAAAGCGTTACTCCATCGGCCCGCTAAGCAAGGCGGGATCGACTCGTTGGTCTCCCCATTTCATGCTCCAGTGGAGATGCGGACCGGTCGCACGCCCGGACGAACCGATTGCGCCGATCGTCTGGCCCTGCCTGACGCGCGCACCCTCGGCGACATCTATGCGCGAAAGATGCAGGAAGGCGCTGTTGAGACCCATGCCGTGATCCAGCATCAGCAAATTGCCCTCCAGCGTGAACGGCGAGTCCGCGGACAGTATCACGACACCATCGGCTGGCGCGACAACAGGCGTGCCGCCCGGACGCGCAATATCGACGCCGCTATGATAGGAACCCGGTGTGCCGCGATAGATGCGCTGCGACCCGAAAACGCCGCTGATTCTGCCGGTCGCGGGCCACAGGAAATCTTGCCGCCAGCCCTGGCTGTCCGAACGGATGTCGCGCGCCGCCGCGATACGGGCGAGTTCCGGCGCGCGGCGGCGGCGAAAACTCGCCGAACTGACGCCGCCGGTTGGCGAGGCATTGACGTTCTGGATATTCCATTCTGTAGAACGGACGGCAATATCCTCGACGACTGCATCACCATCGGCAAGCGTGGCGACAAGTTGCGTCGGGCCGACATGATCGCGTCCGAAGGCGATGATGAAACGACCGTCATTGGCCAGCGTCACCGCTTCGCCATTCAGCGTCAGGTTGCGGGTGGTTTCGGGGGCCAGCCCGCGCACCACCCCGCCCTGCTGAAAATTGCCCGCAAGCTCGAACGTCCGGCGGATGGGCGTCGGTGGCGGAGGAGCCGGTCGCTCGGCCACAGGCGAAGGGGGCGGCACAGGCGGCGCTGCGTCCGGCACGCAACCGGTTGCGGCCCAAGCCAGGATAGCGGTCGCGGCAAGAGTCGATGGCTGCCTCATGCGCCGGTCGCCGCCGCGGCGACGGCGATCTCTGCGGTGGCGTAGGGTTCCTGCCGCGCGACGCTCCAGTAGCGCAGGTTATCCAGCGGGATCGGCTCGTGCGTCACCGCGCAGACGACATGATCGCCGGGGGACAGCATCCGGAACGTATTGGCCATATAATGGAGTCTCGCGGCGCGGCCGCCTCGCGATGTCAGCATTGTTGTGTCTCTCAGTCGAACAGGCCGGGCTGACCGGGTTTCGGTGCAACGACAGGCTTTTTCTTCGGTATCGTTCGAGCATAAGTTGCCGCGCCGTCTTCCTCAACCCGCGCATCGACGGTGCCATCCGAAAAGCGCAGCGTCAGCGCTGCGGCCTCGCGGGCTGCCGATGCGGAAACGACGGTCTTGTTATCTCGGCCAGTAACCCGCGCATAGCCCTTTTCCAAGGGCTTGTCCGGGTGGAGCTGGAGCAGCAGGCGGGTCAGGCCACCCAGCTTGCTTGTCGCATCGTCGGTGCGGCGTTTAAGCAGGATCGGCTGCAAACGGTCTGCGCGGCGAACATATTCGCCGGTGGCGATGGCAACGCGGGCGGTGAGCGCGCGGGGCAGGCGGTCGGCCCATTCATCGACGCGCTGTTTTTGCGGTTCGAGGAGGTTTTCCTTCTTCGGCAGCAATCGCGTCAGATTGTCGAGCCGCTCCATCAGTCTTTGATGCTGACGGCGGATGGCGCGCGAAGCCTGCCAGCCGGTTTCGGCGATGCTCGCCAGCAGATCGGCGCGCACCGGCACGGCGATCTCGGCGGCGGCGGTCGGCGTTGGCGCACGGACGTCGGCGGCAAAATCGCACAAGGTGGTATCCGTCTCATGGCCGACGGCGGAGATAACGGGGATTGAGCAATCGGCAACGGCACGAACCACGGTCTCCTCATTGAACGCCCAGAGGTCTTCGATAGACCCGCCCCCGCGCGCGACGATGAGCAGGTCCGGTCGTGCGACGGGACCGTCCGCCTCCATCGCATCGAAACCGCGCACCGCTTTCGCCACCTGTTCCGCCGCGCCGTCGCCCTGGACGATGACGGGCCAGAGGACGACATGGCTCGGCATCCGGTCGGCGAGGCGATGGAGGATGTCGCGGATCACCGCACCGGTCGGCGAGGTAATGACGCCAATGGTTCGAGGGAGATAGGGCAGAAGCTGCTTGCGCTCTTCGGCGAACAGCCCTTCCGCCGCCAGCGCCTTTTTGCGCTGTTCGAGCAGCTGCATTAGCGCGCCTTCGCCCGCCACTTCCAGCCGCTCGATAACGATCTGGTATTTGGAACGACCCGGATAGGTCGTGAGCTTCCCGGTCGCTATGACCTCGATCCCGTCTTCCGGATCGAAGCCCAGCCGCCCGGCCTGCCCCTTCCAGATTATCCCGTCGATCACCGCGCGCTCGTCTTTCAGGCCGAGATAGCAATGGCCGGAGGCGGCGCGCTTGAAGCCCGATATCTCGCCACGCACCCGGACATGGCCGAAACGCCCCTCGATTTCGCGTTTCAGAGCGGCGGATATTTCCGATACCGAAAGCGGCGGCGCATTGTCGCCGGGAGCACCGTCGGCTACCAGCGCACTGGCGGGATCGTTACGGTCTCGATTCGCAGGGGTACTATTCATGAATGTCCTGTTGCTGGGTTCGGGCGGGCGCGAACATGCGCTGGCATGGAAGCTGGCGCAATCCCCGAAGCTGACGAAATTATACGCTTCTCCGGGCAATCCGGGCATAGCCGACCATGCCGAGATCGTCACGATCAAGGTTGGCGATCATCGCGGCACGATCGATTTCTGCCTGAAAAATTCGATAGAGCTGATCGTCATCGGCCCGGAAGCGCCTTTGGTAGACGGCCTCGCCGACAATCTGCGAACGATGGGCTTCATGGTGTTCGGGCCCGACAAGGAACCCGCGCAGCTGGAAGGGTCGAAAGGCTTTACCAAAGACCTTTGCACCGAAGCGGACATCCCGACTGCCCGCTATGCCCGCTTTACCTCGGCGGAGGCGGCCCTCCCCGCGCTGAAAGAATTCGGACTGCCGGTCGTTATCAAGGCCGATGGCCTTGCAGCGGGCAAGGGCGTCGTCATCGCGGAGACGAAGGAAGACGCCGAAGCGGCTGTGACAAGCATGTTCGATGGCGATTTCGGCAAGGCCGGGGCGGAAATCGTGATCGAGGAGTTTCTTGAAGGCGAAGAGGCGAGTTTCTTCGCGCTGGTCGATGGCAAGACGGCGGTGCCCTTCGGCACGGCGCAGGATCACAAGCGCGTCGGCGACGGCGATACCGGCCCCAATACCGGCGGCATGGGGGCGTACAGTCCCGCGCCGGTGCTTACGCCGAAGCTGCAAAAAAAGGTGATGAAAGATATCGTCGAGCCGACCATCGAACTGCTCGCCGAACGCGGCACGCCCTATAGCGGGGTGCTCTATGCCGGGCTGATGCTGACCAAAAGCGGTCCGCAACTGATCGAATATAATGTGCGCTTCGGCGATCCGGAATGCCAGGTGCTGATGATGCGGCTGGAGAGCGACCTGCTGGAGCTGATGATTGCGATGGCGGAGGGCAGACTCGGCAAGGCGAAAAAACCGAAATTCTCGAAACAGACGGCAATGACGGTGGTGATGGCGGCAAAGGGCTATCCGGACGAGCCGGAAAAAGGCGGTGCGATTGCCAATATCGACAAGGCCGAGGGCAAGAATGTCAAAATTTTCCATGCCGGAACATCCGAGGAGGATGGGACACTCGTCGCTTCAGGCGGGCGCGTGCTCAATGTAACGACCGTGGAAAAAGACATAGAAGCGGCCCGCAAAGCGGCCTACAAAGCTGTCGACAGTGTCGAATTTCCGTCCGGGTTCTATCGAAAAGACATCGGCTGGCGGGAAATGGAACGCAATTGAGATTTGCAATTTGCTGTGCAGACCGCATAAGCACAGCGACAATGTAAAACCATGATTCGTGGAGGGGAGTTGCCATGCATGTGCCAACCCAGAGAAGACTGTTCATCGGCGTATTGTCCATCGGCGCGCTGACCTGGCTGTGTCTGGTGCCGTTGGAGTATGCACCGACCATCGCGGCGGATATCGAGGCGAATGCCAGCGCCGCGCTTGCCGATTATGGCGCGGAAAATGTCGGTGTCCGTATCGACAGGAATCCGGTCCAGCGCATCATTCATCTGAGCGGCGATTTCCCGCTCGGCGAAAAACGCCGGATGTCGCAGGTTGTTGTCGCCGTTCCCGGTGTCGAGGATGTGATATGGGACGAATATACCGAAGTGGGTGAGCGCTAGGGCGCGGTCATACCGGGTCGCAATAATCGCAACGGTGCATTCGGCGAAAGCACGGTTGCTTAGGGAGATAGAAAATGGTTGATCTCTGGTTCGAGACATTCGTTCTTTTCATCGCATTTTTCCTGCTGGGCATCGGTGTTGCCTGGCTGGTCTGGGGCAAGAAAACCGCTTAGGGGTGCCGTCATGATGTATGTTCTTTCAACGCTCTGGCCGTTCGTGGTCATCGCCACGCTGCTCGGTGTCTTCACCGGTTGGTGGATGTGGGGCCATTATTCCGAGGAAATCCGCGAATCGCTGCGCGCCAATCGCGAGGAATAGGCCGGAAATCCGCTTCATCTAACCGCGGTCATTTGGCGCACGTCCGTCGAAAATTCCGAGCGAAGCCGCAAGAAAACTGAGGTTTTCGGGCACAGCCCAGGGAAGGCGGTCGTTCGTCCCGTCGCATTGCCTGACAGATGCGAACCGCCGCAGCCTTGCCGACCGATTTACCGATTGTCCGGCGATTGCGAATCCGACCGTCCCAGTCTGTCGCGGAGCCAGTAGGAGACAAGTTCGCCTACCCAAGGTGCCGCAGGGACGTCGCTCAACGGCTCGTCTGTCATCCGGTCGCGATCGGAGCGTCGGAATGTATGTCCTACGCCGGGGATCGCGACGACCAGCGCATCGGCATTGTCGCGGAGGGCCGCCTGCGCGTCGGCGATGCTCCGATCGACGGCCGTGTCGAGCGATCCGTAAATCGCCAGCACCGGCTGGCCAAGCATTGCCAAGGCTTGGTCGGACGCGACTTCGAACATCGACAACAAAACCGGCGTGTCCATCGCGCCGACCGCGCCGTCGGCTTGTGGAGGGGCGAAACCCGCTTCGACGAAACCTTCGACCACGGCTGCGCGCAGCGAAGCGATTTCGGCTTCCGGCGCGGCACGGCTGCGCGCCTCCATCCACTGGCTCGTAGCTTCGACGATATGATCCACAATGGCGTCGGCTCTGCCGCTGTCATGGAGGTTGGCCCTCAGCGATCGGAGGAAAAGATCGCCACGCGGCCCGACCGGTCCGGACAGCATGACGACGGCGGCGATGCCGGGGTCGCGGGAGGCCACTGCCGGTGCGGCGACACCGCCCTGGCTCTGTCCGATCAACGCGATGCGCGAGCCGTCGATATCCGGGCGGGTGCGAAGATAGGCGATAACGGCTTCGATGTCGCGCTCCATGACCGGGATGGTGTCGACGAACTCGCCGGTCGACTGGCCGAGTCCGCGCTTGTCATAATCCAGCGTGGCAATCCCCTCGGCAAGCAGCTGGGCCGAGAGTCTGGCGTTGAAACGGCTTCCCCTTATATCTGTCCCCGTTCCGGAAATCAGAATCGCGACCGGCAGCGAGGCCGAGCCGCTGGCTTGAGGAACCAGCAACGTGCCCGCCAGCGTCACACCCGCGTCCGACGGCATCCGCACCTCTTCCGAAACGGTACCAGGTTCGGTGCGTCCGGCATCCGCCATTCCTGTGCCGCCCGTTCCCATGAGCAGAATGAACAGGCCCGTCATCATCGTTCGCCAAAAAGTCGGGATCATGGAAATTGCCTCATCTTCTGTGTGCTATGCCATCGCGTCCGCAGTTGATGTCGCACACTCGACCGAGACGCGGGGAGTGGTTTTAGAGCGGTCAGATGGTCCATTTATGGCTCCCTTCCTTTTCAAGAGGGATGCGACGATCCGGGCTTGCCACGATGCCAATAAAACAGTATTGTTATACAACTGTTTGCGCAAAGTCTTTTATATGTCAATAGCGACAGGGATGAGGGCAGGAGTTCGAATCATGGACACCCGCGACCAGGATTTTGTAGAAAGCCTCGGGCCGTCCTTCCTCGCGCACCTGCTGCGCAGGATATCCGATGAACTGGTGGACGCCGAAAAGCCCTGGTACCGCGAAGCAGACCTGGTGAATCCGCCGCGCACCGCCTCCACCCTTCTGGCTCTCGATCAAAAGGGGCCACTGTCGATTACCGAACTGGCCACGCTCCTGCGTCAGTCGCATCAGCTTGTTCAGCAATGGATAAAGGAGCTGCGGTCATGCAATTTGGTCCTAACTTCGACCGACCCTGCTGACCGCCGCCGTTCTCTGGTTTCGCTAACAAAGAAGGGGAGACGTGAAGTGAGGCGGCTCAGCGACTATATCATGCCTATAGAGACAGCCGTGGTCGATTTGCTCGAAGCAACAAATCCCGAACTTTACGAGGCTCTCTGGAGGCTTGAACGCACGTTACGGACGCAGCCATTTATCGACCGGATCAGGGCTGCTGACCGCGCGCTATCGCATCGCAGAAAGTGAACATTTTATGGCGACAGCCGCTTGGCCCGATGACGGGAATTCGGGTTCGCCTCAAAAGAAGGGAAGCGTGGAGAAGGATGCGTGCACGATACAAGGCAGACATCGGATGCCTGGTCGTCATTTTGCTGCCGACGGGAACGGGTGCCTATTTCTGGTTCACTCAGGAACCTCGCCCCATCGTTGTTGCCGCGCCGGGAGCGGGCGGCGAGCGCTTTATCGTCAACGGCTTGCCCGCCAATTATTTCGAGGGAACCGGGCCTGGTCCGCATCCGGCGATTCTTCTGATCGGTGGATCGGAAGGCGGCCTCACCGAAACGCGCAACAGTTTTGCCCGGCAATTGGCGGCCGAAGGTTTTTCAGTCCTTTATCCCGGGTATTTTGCGACTTCGGAAAGCAATCGGTCCTTCGACATGGTCCCGCTCGAGACATTTTCCGCGGAACTGGATTGGCTCGAAAACAATTCCGATATCCAGCCGGCGCCCGTGGGAGCAATTGGCCACTCCAAAGGGGCGGATTGCATTTTGGCGGGGGATCGTCGCTTGGGGTTCAGCGCTGGCGACTCCGAAGCCGCGCAACTATAATCGAACGACGAGGCTCACTTCGTTATATGGACTGCTTTTCGTGCCGTTGACGAGGGATAAGCCGTATGGCAATGAAAAAGGTGCGGGCTGATTTCCGGCGCCCGTTGAGGCGGCACCGCCCAAGTCCGGCTGTTTAGCCATGACTGAAGGTGCCCGATGACTTACCCTCCCCAGAATGTTTCCCGCTTCGGACATTCGGTTCCGTTCACCGAGGCGGTCAGGGTCTGGGCGCGCGTCGCCGCGCTCAGCTTCGGCGGCCCTGCCGGCCAGATCGCGGTAATGCACCGCATCCTTGTCGAGGAAAAACGCTGGGTCAGCGAGAGCCGGTTTCTGCACGCGCTCAACTACTGCATGCTGCTGCCCGGCCCCGAGGCGATGCAGCTCGCCACCTATATCGGCTGGCTGCTCCATGGCGTACGCGGCGGGTTGGTGGCCGGTTGCCTGTTCGTGCTACCGGGCTTTGTCAGCATCCTTGTGCTCAGTGTGCTTTACGCCGGTTTCCAGGATGTCAGCATCGTCGAGGCGCTCTTCTTCGGGATCAAGGCGGCGGTGCTCGCCATCGTCATCGAGGCGCTGCTGCGGATCGGCAGGCGGGCGCTGAAGACCGCGCCAATGTACATGATCGCCGCCGCCGCCTTTGTCGCGATCTTCGTTTTTAACGTGGCGTTCCCGCTGATCATCGCCGCCGCCGCGCTGGTCGGATTCTTCGGCGGACGGATCGATCCGGCGCGCTTTGTCGTGATCAAGGGGCATGAGCCGGCGGAGGGTGACAGCATCCCTGAGGCCGATGCCTTGCTCGCCTCGGGCGGTCCCGCGCGGGTCCAGCCGTCCTGGCGGCAATCGGTGCGAACCGGTCTCACCTGGCTTGGCCTCTGGGCCGCACCCGTTCTCGCGCTCCTGATCCTTGCCGGACCGGATCATGTGTTCACCCAGCTCGCCATTTTCTTCTCCAAGCTCGCCGTGGTCACTTTCGGCGGTGCCTACGCCGTGCTCGCCTATATGGCGCAGGAGGCGGTGCAGACGCATGGTTGGCTGTCGCCGGGCGAGATGCTCGACGGGCTCGGCATGGCGGAGACCACGCCCGGACCGCTGATCCAGGTGACGCAGTTCGTCGGCTATATGGGTGGTTACCGTGAAGCGGGCGGATTGCATCCTGTGCTTGCGGGCACGATTGCCTCGGTCATCGTTACCTGGGTGACATTCGTGCCCTGTTTCCTGTGGATTTTTCTCGGCGCGCCGTTCGTGGAAAAACTGCGCGGGAACGCGCTTCTTTCCGCGGCGCTCTCGGCGGTGACGGCGGCCGTCGTCGGCGTGATCCTCAATCTCGTGGTGTGGTTCGCGCTGCATGTCGCGTTCGCGCAGCTCGATGAGGTGCGCGGGTTCGGCGCGCGCCTGCTCGTTCCCGAACTGCGCACGATCGACTGGGCGGCGGTGATCATCGCCGGCGGCGCGCTGGTTGCCATGCTGCGCTTCCGGATCGGCATGCTGCCCGTGCTGTTGGTCAGCGCCGTCATCGGCGCGGGATATTATCTTGTCGCGCCCATTTTGCTTTAAACGCTCAAAGGAGATCGACCCATGAATCGCATTGCCATTCTTCTCGTTTCGGCTTCAGCGGGGCTGACTGCGTTGACCGCGCCAGCGCTCGCACAGCCCCAGGACGATTTGCGAGCCGTGGTTTCCGCCGCGGCGAACACCGAGGCTGCGCTGACGGACGATCGGGTCGTGCGCATCGGCTGGACCCGCGACGATGTCGCCGTCACGGTCGACGGGATGCGGCTCGATCCACCCGCCGGGCTCGGCTCCTGGGCAGCGTTCAAAGCGACCCCGGATGGCGCCATGGTGATGGGCGACACGGTGGTGTTCGAGGATGAAATCACGCCTGCCATGGACGCGGCGCTGGCCAACGGGCTTACCGTCACGGCCCTGCACAATCATTTCATCTTCGACGATCCCAAGGTCTATTTCATGCATATTGGCGGGCACGGGGACGCCGGGGCGCTGGCTGGCGGGGTCAAGGCAGTCTGGGACGCGATCAAGGCCGTGCGAGCGGCCTCACCCAGCCCCCGGCGAAGCTTTGGCGGACAAACTCCGGACGCGGACGGCAATATCGATCCTGCGCCGCTTACGCAGATGCTCGGAGCCGCGCCGAGCGTTACCGACGGCGTCGTCAAGTTCACCTTCCCGCGCTCGGGCAGGATGCATGGCGTCGAAATCGGCGGCTCAATGGGGCTGACGACCTGGGCGGCGTTCTCGGGCAACGATGAACTCGCTGCGGTGGACGGCGACTTCATCGTGGCAGAGGAGGAGGTCCAGTCCGTCCTGCGTGCGCTACGCGATCACGATATTCACATCGTCGCGCTGCACAATCACATGATCGGCGGCGAACCCATGTTCTATTTCCTGCATTACTGGGGAGTGGGAAGCACGGGAGACCTTGCGACGGGCGTTCAGGCGGCACGAGCCGCACAGACGGCGGCGGAGTGAGGAGACCGCGTGTATACGGCTTGCGGAGGAGACTTGGGCGCAAAGCACAGGGAACCGACACGGCCGACGCTTTGGTCCGCCACGTCATCGCTGACAATAGCGCGCGGTAATCCGAAGCGGTTCATGCGTATCGCATCAGGAGGGTCTGTTCCATCAGATTTGCATTGCGGTATCCCACGCTACACTATCCACTTGTCCTGTGCTTTTGCACGAGTCGCGAACGGGGAGCAGCCATGCCGGGTCTAGCCAAATTCCTGATCGGATTTGTCGGCGTCGGTATCGTTACCTGGCTGTTTCTCGGTCCGTTCGGCCATGCGCGCACCATCGCGGACGATCTCGAAAGCCGTACGCTCGCCGCGCTGGACGTTCAGGGTGCCGGGAACATAACCGCCCGCGTTCCGCGCCGCCCGGTGCGCCGCGTCATCTATCTTTCCGGCGATGTTCCGCAGGGCGTCAAACGCCAGATGAGCGACGTCGCGCTGGAGCTTCCCGGCGTCGGCGATGTCGTGTGGAACGAGCAGGGCGACGAGGGAGGGCAGGGAACCGCCCGCGCCGTCGCCGATTGCCAGCAGCAGCTCTCCACTATCGTCAGCGAAGACCGGACCAGTTTCGCAGCGGCTCGGCCTATCTGAATCCGGCCTCTAACCGCCTGCTGGACCGGCTGGCCGAGGCTGCGGGCGAGTGCGACGGCATGCGGATCGCCATCGCCGGTCACACCGACAATTCGGGCACCGGGAATGTCAATCGCGAAATTTCCGCCTTCCGCGCGACCGCCGTGCGCGATGCACTGGTAGAACGCGGCATTTCCGCTGACATCCTAACGACGGAGGGCAGGGGATCGAGCGAACCGCTGGGCGACAATCCCGCCGATCCGGTCAATCGCCGGATTGAGTTCACCGTTTCCGCAGCCAGCGAAGGAGACGCCCGATGATCGATCTGTGGATTGAATCCCTGCTGCTCAACATCCTGACATTCCTGATCGGGCTGGGGCTCGCCTGGCTGATCTGGGGCCGGAACACGGATTAGGAGGCGCGATCATGGGCTATCTGATCGAACATTTATGGCTGCCGATGCTGCTGTGCGGTCTGCTGGGGATAGCCGCCGGCTGGTGGGTATGGCATCGCCCCGCTGACGAGTATGACGATGGGAGAGCCGACAAGGGCGTTGCCGCACCGGTTATTCCCCCCGCGCCGCCGGAGCGGGAGCCGGTCGTGGAATCGGAACCGCTCGAAGAACCGGCCCCCGAAATGCCTCCGGTAACGGCCGCGCCGGAACCAGTGGCGGTTGCGGCGACCCCGGCGGCTCCGCCCGCCGAAGCCTCGCCTTTCATGGATGCGCCGGATGGCGAACCGGACGATCTGCGCCGGATCAAGGGCGTCGGTCCGAAACTGAACGACCTCCTCTACAGCCTCGGCGTCTTCCATTTCCGCCAGATCGCCGACTGGAATGCGGCGCAGGTCGCCGAAGTCGATTCGCATCTTGGCAGCTTCACGGGACGCATAGAACGCGATCGCTGGGTCGATCAGGCGCGCTATCTGGCAGCAGAGGATATCGCCGGTTTCGAGGCCGAATTCGGCGCAACAGACAACCAGATATAGCGATCCATCCCTCTCCCCTTGAGGGAGAGGTGGCCCGTGGGGCCGGTGAGGGGGACAGGGCGATGCGAAGCGAGCGTGATTCTCGCGCGCCGCCTTTCGCCGCTGCGCGCCAAGCTCGCTCTACGACAAGCTCAGGGCTCGCGACCCCTCATCCCCCGCCTTCGCGAGGACAGGCAACTGCGCCTAAATTCGCTGCGCTCATGAAGGCTTCGTATCCTTTTCCCACAAGCCTGTCCTGAGCAAGCCCGAAGGGGGAGAAGGGAAAAGGCACATTAACGCCCGGTTCAGGCCAGCAATGTAACTGTATCACATCAGGGTCGGTCACAGAGGGAGTACCCCATGCGTTTTACCGCTTTTGCGCCGATTGCCGCGCTCGTCCTTTCGGGACTCGTCTATTCCGCCACCGTCGTGCCGCAGCAGGCGGAAGCGCAGGAGCGCTCATCCCGCCCCTACCAGCCGCTCCCCGAACCGATGACGCCGACGCGCGCCGACGAGATTTGCGCGCCGTTTCTGAATGTGAGCGATGCGGAGTATGAGACGCGGCGCTACCGAAGCTCCAGTCCAGGAACAGCCGGTGCTCCACCACCACTACCACCACGGGTTCAATCGGAAGCAGCAGCGGATCAGTCGATAGCTGTGACCGGCGGTAGAATCGCACAGCCCGGTTCTCCTTACCGTCCGCTACCCCAACCCCAGAACCGCGAGCAATATGCTGGCGAAGAAGTCGCTGGCATAATGACGGTCGCCGAAGACCCGGTTTCCACTTTCTCAGTCGATGTCGATACCGGCAGCTACACCAATGTCCGCCGGATGCTGAACCAGGGCGAGTTCCCGCCGGAAGCCGCCGTGCGCACCGAGGAAATGATCAATTATTTCGATTATGATTATGACCGCCCGCGCGACCGTTCGCGGCCGTTCAGCATTACCACCGATATGGCGACAACGCCGTGGAACGGGAATACCCGCCTGCTGCGCATCGGCCTGCGCGGATACGATGTCGACCGGCGCGAGCGGCCCTCCGCCAATCTCGTTTTCCTAGTCGATGTTTCCGGCTCGATGCATTCACGCGACAAGCTGCCGCTGGTCCAGTGTTCGATGGCGATGATGGCCGAACAGATGAACCCGCGCGACCGCATTTCCATCGTCACCTATGCGGGCACGACCAAGACGATTATCAGCGGTTCCAGCGATCGCGAGGAAATCATCGCCTCGCTCGGCCAGCTCCAGTCCGGCGGTTCGACGGCGGGCGCAGCGGGCATCCAGCTCGCCTATGACGCCGCCCGCGCCAATAGGATCGAGGGCGGCATAAACCGCATCATGCTGGCCACCGATGGCGACTTCAATGTCGGCACGACCAATCGCGAACAGCTGATCGAGATGGTCGAGCGGCAGCGCCGCGACGGCATTTCGCTCTCGACGCTCGGCTATGGTACCGGCAATTTCAACGAAGCGATGATGGAGCAGATCGCCGATCACGGGAACGGCAATTACGCCTATATCGATAGCGCGATGGAGGCGCACCGGGCGCTGGTGACGGAGCTGTCCTCGACGCTGTTCACCATTGCATCGGATGTGAAAATCCAGGTCGAGTTCAATCCGGCGCATATCAGCGAATATCGCCTGATCGGCTACGAAAATCGCGCGCTGCGCGAGGAGGATTTCGACAACGATACCGTCGATGCCGGCGAGATTGGCGCGGGCCACCAAGTGACGGCGCTCTATGAGATCGTGCCGACGGGCGGCGAGGGCTGGCTGCCGCGACGGCGGTATGAGGCAAATCGTCCGACGGCGCGTGGCGGACAGGGTGCGGAATTGCTGCATCTGCGCCTGCGCTACAAGCTGCCCGGA
>JBGTHW010000198.1:0-7003 GCA_041746035.1 Parasphingopyxis sp. | reverse complement strand
CCCCGGTGCCCTTCGCGCGCATCGCGGGGCGCTCGCGCATCGTGCTGCATGGCGGTGGCCACGGCCTGCTGTGCAGCGCGATGGTCGCCGGGCTGCCGCAGGTGGTCTGTTATTACGATCTCGAAAAGCAGCTGAATGGAGAGGGGCTGGCGAAAGCCGGGCTCGGCGGACAGGTGCCGATCGGTGCGATCCGCCGCCAGCCGTTCGCCGCTTCGCTCGGCGCGTTTTACGATAATGAGGAGATCGCGGCCAATGCCCGTGCCCTGGCCCCGGCCTTGCGCGCGCGCATCGCAACCTCCTCCACCGAAGAGGCGGCGGACGCGCTTCAGGCGCTGCTCTGAGCGGCGCGAAAATTGTCATTGCGAGCACAGCGGGCCGAAGGCGACCGAAGGTCAACCAATCCAGAGCTTCGCGCGATCCACTCTGGATTGCTTTGCTGCGCGCGCAATGACGATCCGGTCTTCGTTCAGACTGTCGCCTTTACCCGCTTCGTCGTCGCCAGCACCGCCAGCCCGATAAAGCCGAGCACCGCCGCGATGACCCAGGGCGCGCCCGGGAAATAAACCGGCGCATCCACCGCCGAAAATGTCGCCAGCACCGGATTGAAGATCAGCGGCGCGGCGATCGCGGTCAGCGCGGTGATGCTGCCGATAAAGCCCTGCAACTCGCCCTGCATATTGGCCGGGACGCGGCGGCTCATCAGCGCGGAGAGCGTCGGCCCGCCCAGCCCCCCCAGCGCGGTGATCGCCATGATGACAAAGATCACCCAGCCAATCGGGTTGATCGCATAGAGCCCATAGCCGGTCGCGCTGACGGCAAGCGCCAGGATCGCGCAACTCCGCTCGCCATAACGTTTCACCATCGGCCCGACCGCGAAGGCCTGCATCAGGGCCATAATGATCCCGGTCCACATCAGCGATATCCCGACCAGCCCGGTCGACCAGTCGAAGCGGATTTGCGTGAAATAGGCCCAGATCGTCGGGTAAATCTGCTGCGCCGTCATCCAGAAGAAATAAACCAGCGCGATCGGCAAAACGCCCGGCATCAGGCGCAGCTTGAGCAGCGCACCAAGCGGGTTGGCCCGGGCGAGGCTGAACGGGCGCCGGTTCTCCTCGGTCAGCGTTTCGGGAAAGGCGAAAAAGCCATAAAGCAAATTCGCCGCGCCCAGCCCTGCCGCGATGAAAAACGGCAGCCGCGTCCCGAATTCGCCGACTAGCCCGCCGATGCCGGGGCCGATGATAAAGCCGGTGCCGAACGCCGCGCCGATCAGCCCGAAGCCCTTCGCGCGGTTATCCTCGTCATATAGGTCCGCCATTGTCGCATAGGCGGTGCTGAACGCCGCCCCGAATGTCCCCGCCAGCGCGCGCCCGATAAACAGCCAGGCAAGCACCGGCGCGAACCCCATGATCGCATAATCCACGCTGAACCCGGCCAGCGACAGCAGCAGCACCGGGCGCCGCCCGAACCGGTCGCTGATATTCCCGACCAGTGGCCCGCAGACGAACTGGAACAGCGCATAGGCAAGGATCAGCCACCCCCCGATCCGCGTCGCCTCCGGCAGTGTCACCCCGGCCAGCTCGATCACCAGATCGGGCAGCACCGGCATGATGATCCCGAAGCCCACCGCATAGACAAAGATCGTGCCGAGCACGAACCGCATCGCGGCCTTGCGGGAGGGGGTGTCCATGCGGGGGGCTTAGGGCGCAGCGCGGGGAATGTCGCGTGGTTTTGATCCGGGAGAAGGGGATTGATACCGTAACAAGGCTAAGCCATTGAGGCGGAGCACAGGAAACAGGGGTGGCTGCAACAGTAATGGCTACAACAGAACATACCATAAATGATGCTATCGCGCAGCTTCTTCGGACCACATGACATAGCTGGAATGCGCCCGATATTGTCCGTTCGGAAGATACGAAGACGCTTACGGGGAACAACAAGCGGCCCGATATTCTTATTACCGAAGCAGGTGTTTCACCCGTAGTGATCGAGAACGAAGTGCTTCCAGCCATCACTGTCGAGCCGGAAGCGCGTGAACGGTTGGGCGAGACATTGAGCGCCAATGGCAGAAAGATACTTTCTTCCATCGCTCTTCGCACCCCAGCCCGATTGAGGAATTTGGCAGGGACGGCACTTCTGGACGATATTGCCGAAGCGGACGATCTGGAATTTGCGCTATTTACAGGTAACGATCCTGATAACGCGGAACGCTGGCCTTCGACCGGCTGGCTAAGCGGGTCAATCGACGATCTGTCGGTTGTAGCTCAGGCGGCGACCGTCCCGCCGGATATTGTTGAGCAAGCCGCCGACCAGTTGATGCTCGGCGTGCAGCAAGCCGCTGGCCAACTCGCCGGTATCGAAAACAAGTTCCAGCCCGCGCTTGATCGGATCGCCAAAGCACTGTGTCAGGAAGACAGCGATCAGACTCGGCGCATGGCGACGACGATACTGGCTAACGCCTTTATTTTCCACGAGACTCTGGCACACGGTCCAAGCGATTTGGCGACCATACGTAATCTTGACGAAATGAGAGGGGCGGGTGCGCTCACCCGCAGCCAGATTCTTCATGAATGGCGGGCAATTTTGAAGGTCAATTACTGGCCGATTTTCGATATCGCTTGCCGGATATTCGAAGTGATACCCGCCGATCTGGGAAAGAGCCTTTGCGAAACGCTTGCCGATACCGCGACGAAGCTGGTTGAGAACAGCCTGACGCGAAGCCACGATCTTACCGGTGCCGTGTTCCAGAACTGATCGCCGACCGGAAATTTCTCGCTGCCTATTATACGACTCCGGCGTCCGCGGCCTTGATGGTCGGTCTTTCACTGGATCGCGAGACCGCGCCAAACGGGGCGAGATGGAGCGAAAAAGACAAGATCGAAAGCCTGAAAATCGGAGATTTCGCTTGCGGCACTGGCACGCTGCTATCCACCGCATACACCCGGCTTGGCCAGTATTTCGAACTGAAGGGCGGGAACTCCGAGGAAATCCATCCGGCGATGATGGGGTCTGTTCTGGTAGGTGCGGATGTCTTGCCAGCCGCCGCCCACCTTACGGCGGCGATGCTTTCCGGCGTGCACCCGCAAGCGACCTATACCGACAGCATGGTGATGACTGTTCCCTATGGAGAACTGGAAAAGGACAAGGTCGCGCTGGGTTCGCTCAATTTGCTCGCAAGCCAGAAGGCGATGGACGCTGTCTCCGCCGTCGGTTTGAGCGCCAAAGGTGCGGACGAGAAAAATATCTTCGTCAGCGTAGCGCACAAGACCTTCGATCTGGTCATCATGAATCCGCCTTTTACACGGCCCACCGGTCAGGAGGCCTCGAAGATCGGTGTGCCCAATCCGATGTTTGCGGCGTTTTCCGCTGCCAAAGACGTTCAGAAGAAGATGGCGAAAGCCTTCAGGGACATGCTCGATGAACTCGATGGCGGGAATTGCTATGATGGACAGGCGGGGGAAGCGACGGCCTTCATCGAACTGGGCCATCGCAAGCTGAAAGCCGGTGGCACGATCGGCTTGATTACGCCGCTGAGCCTCATGTCGGGCGAAGCGTGGGACAAGTCACGGCTAAAAATTGCGCGCCATTATGACGATACTATCCTGATAAGCATCACCGGCAAGGTGCGCAAAGAAATGTCGTTTTCAGCTGACACGGGAATGGCGGAAGCGATGACTGTCGGTCGGAAACGAGAGACGGCCCGGACCAGTGCGGGACGTGCGACCTACGTCGTTCTCAATGATCGTCCCTCCTCCTCGCTTGATGGCTATGCAACCGCCAAGGCGATCAAGCGGGTGAAAGACAAGGGCGATATACGCCAAATAGAAGACAATCCATTGGGTGGTACCGCCATTATGATCGGGGACAACAAGATCGGCGAAGCCATCGAAGGCCCCATTCCGGATGCCGATACGTGGGATATTTGCCGCATTGCCGACTTGTCTCTCGCTCAGACAGCGTGGCGATTAATCGAAAATCACGAATTGTGGCTGGCTGGAATGCCGGAGAAGATAGCCGAACCATTGCCGCTCAAACAGATAAATGAAATGATCGCGCAGATTGGCCCCTATCACGCTGATATCAACTGGAGCGGGTCTGGCGGCAAAATCCGGGGGCCATTCAAGCTGGAAAAGACCAGAAAGTCAGCCTCTGTTACTTATCCGATATTGTGGACGCATGATGCCGGTCGTGAGCGGTCGCTGTGTTTCGAGGCCGATAATCAGGGTATTGTCCGGCCCGGCAATTCCGAGGAAGAAAAGCAGATCATCCACGACAAAGTCAATGAGGTCTGGGCCAGTGCCTCGCACTTGCATTTCAATCGAGATTTTCGCTTCAACAGCCAGTCCACGGCCATGCAATATACGACACGCGCCACCATCGGCGGGCGGGCATGGCTGACGCTGAAATTTCCGCAAGCGACGATGGAGGCGGCGGTCGCGCTGTGGGGGAATACCTCGCTCGGCCTGCTGATGCACTGGTGGCAGGCGAACAAGCAGCAATCGGGCCGTGGCAATATCGGCAAGGAAGCACTGGCAAGAATGACGATGCTCGATCCTTTTGCACTCAGTGACAAGCAGTTGGAGCAGTCTGCCGAACTGCTGGACAAACGCGCCGCCGTTCCGATGCTGCCATTCAACGAAATACATGTGGATAAGGCGCGCGCGGAACTGGACGAACAATTCCTGATCGGCATATTGGGGTTGCCGGACGAACTGGCGAAGGCGGGCGGCGCTTTGAAGCTGCTCCGCAACAAGCTGGCTGACGAACCTTCCATTCATGGAGGGAAAAAGAGTTTATCGGTTTGAGTGGACGAACAAGGAGCGCGGAAATTGGCTGAGCACGACCCGCAAATCGGCTTCGATCTGGATGAGCCGGAAGCGCCGAAATATGTCAGTTCGCATGCCGTGCGTCTGGAACTCCATGCCTTGCTCGATGCTGCAAAGGAAGCCTCCGAGACGCCGCCTTGGGATGCGACTACACTGCGACACCATCGCACCAGCTTTCCTATCAAGGCGAAGGTGCTGCCGCCTGAAGAAGCGACTTTCCTGTGGCGTCAATTCGAACTGGAACTGGATCGGATCGAGACGCAATTGGCTGCTTGATAGAGGCTAATCGCATCATGCGCGAAATCGAGCTGCCGCTGATTGAGCGCGATTTCTGCCCCACCCAAAAAACCGCTTCCAAAATAGGGAAAGCCTTGCAATCATCGGCTTTTCGAGTCGGAGGGAGAAAAATGATCGTGCCCGGAGGCAGTGTCAACGGGTGTCAACATAAAGCGCGCGCGGGCGGCGAAACCGGTGTCGATCCGTGTCAAGTCCGTGTCGCCTTAACGCCAGCGGGAACGGCATTGTAAAGCGGTGTCAATTTAAGCCCGGAGCGGATGAAGGGAGCCGGAGACCATCGAGCCGAAGGCGAAATAATCGAACCCCGAAGGTCAGGCTTGCCTGACCGTCCGAAAAAGAAAACGAGGGTTCGTGAGGATGCCAGTGAAAGGAGAAAGCGTATCGGCCAATATGCGATTGGAGCGGGTGAAGGGAATCGAACCCTCGTCGTCAGCTTGGGAAGCTGCTGCTCTGCCATTGAGCTACACCCGCATGTCCGGGCGCACCGTGTGGCAAATCGCGGCGCGCTTGTCGATAGCGGCCTCCGGCGCATCCATCCCCGTCATTGCGAGCGCAGCGCGGCAATCCAGATCGGAGCACACCATGCTGGATTGGTTGACCTGCGATCGCCTTCGGCACGTCGCTGCGCTCCTCGCAATGACAAATTCCGTTCTATGGCAGGGCGGCGCGGCGTGCTAGGGCGAGTGCCGCAATCAAGGGGACTCACGATGAATGAAGCAATGGCCCGCAAACCGGCGGCATGGCCGCGCTGGCTGGTCTATCTCGGCGCGCTACTGGCGATCGGCGGCCCGGTGCTGGCGGTGGCGATGGCGCTGGCGACGGGGGCGGGGATGATCGGCTGGGAGACTGGGCTCGGTTCGCTTCGGTCGCTGCTGATGGTGACGGTCGCCGGGCTGGTGCTGACGATCGTCGGCCTGATTATCGTGCTGTTCGGGCGGCGCTGGCCGCTGCTCAAATGGGGCCTGCTCGCGGCGGTCGTGTCCGGTGCGTTCCTCGCCTATGTCGGGGTCTGGCTCGGGCAAATGAGCGCGGTGCCGCCGATCCACGATGTCAGCACGGATTTGACGACGCCGCCCGAATTCGCGGTGCTCGAACTGCGCGCCGACAATCGCGAGGCCGTCCCGCCCGGTATCGATCCGCGGATGGCGGCGCTCGACAACGCCATGCGCTGGCGGCTGTATCATACCGAGGCCTATGGCGACATCCGCCCGATCATCGTGCCGACCTCCGTCCCCGATACGGTCGCGGCGGCCGAGCAGCTGGTCGAGGATCGCGGCTGGACACTGGCGACATCCAATGCGGCGGCGGGCCGGGTCGAGGCGACCGAAACCGTCTCGCTTTATGGCTTCAGGGACGATGTCGTGCTGCGCATCGTCCCCAATGCGGACGGGCCGGGCAGCATCGTCGATATGCGCTCGGTCAGCCGGGTCGGGGTCAGCGATCTCGGCGTCAATGCGGAGCGGGTGCGGGAGTTTCTGGCCGATTTGCAGGCAGCGACCGGGCAGTAAAAGGGGGACACAATACTTTTTTCACCGCCGGCTTGCCGTCAGAAACGATCTCGCATTGAAAAAAGTATTGTGTCCCCCTTTTATCGGGTTACGCGGCGCGCAAATCGCCGCATCGCATCCCAGTCGATGGTCTCCGCGAGATCGATGGCGGCGGTGACAGCGGGCATCGGATATTTGAGGCCATTGCCGCAATTGAACAGCACGGCACGCTCGTGCGCGCCGACGATGCCGTCCTTGCGGGCCCGATAATAGGCCGCCGCGGTGGCCGCGCCTTCGGGGCAGAGCAGCAGACCGTCCTCGCGCCCGATCCGTTCGCGCGCGGCCATGATCGCCTCGTCGGTGACGGCCACGGCATAGCCGCCGGACTCGCGCACC